>CAYTQC010000111.1:0-5746 GCA_964439735.1 uncultured Synergistaceae bacterium | reverse complement strand
CGCTCAGGATGCAGCGCCATCGATCTGCTCAGAACGACGACAAAGGCAGCTTCGTTATTTCACGTTCCGGTACTTCATGTACTTGATGTTGTCTATTTTGTAAAGCAGCCGCTGGGCGTAGGCAAGATTCTTCGCTGCCGCCTGCTCCAGGAGGCCGATGCCCTTTTTCTCATCCTTCGGGACGCCCCGGCCCTGGTAATAGACCTCGCCGAGGTAGGCCATGCCGAGGGGGGATCCCTTTTCAGCCGCTTTTGAATACCACTGGAAGGCCTTTTCCCGGCTGAAGACAGCCCCCTCTCCCTTTTCATAAAGGACTCCAAGGTTCACCATGGCGTCGATAAAACCATTCTTCGCTGACTCGTCGAACCAGTAGAATGCTTTCAGGGCGTCCTTGGGCCGTCCCTGGCCCTTGTAATGCATCAGGCCCAGTCGGAACTGGGCAAAGGCCCTGTTATTCTGTGCGGCCTGTTCGTACCACCGGTACGCCTCACCATAGTCCGGCTTCCCGAGGAAATCCCCGTAGTAGAGGTGGCCGAGCTGCTCCGCCCCGCTGGCATACTTGTTTCTCGCCGACTGGAGGAAATAGTCCCGGGCTTTCTTGTAATCCTTCGGCGTTCCTTCCCCGTTTTTGTGCATGATCCCCAGATTGTACTGGGCTACGGCGTGTCCTTTCGCCGCGGCCCTGCCCCACCACTTGAGGGCTTCGGCATAGCTCTGGGCTGCCCCGTTCTCTCCCTTATAGGTGTTCATACCCATCTTGAAGAGCTGGTCCACGGTGTAGGATGGTTCCTTGGGCTCCGCCTTGGGTTTTGGCTTCGGTTTTGGCTTCGGCTGCGGTTTCGGTGCCGGTTTTGTCTCCGGTTTCGGGACCGGTTTCGGTTTTATCTCCGGCTGGGGCTGTTTCGGCAGCTCCTCTTCCCCGCTGTCTCCGAAAACAGGCGGTGGAGGCGGGGCGATCTCCTCTTCGTCTCCGGGGAGCGGGGGCGGGGTGAATGCGTCGGAGGGGAGGGCTGAAATTATCATCGTTCCCAGAAAAAGAAAGGCCAGAAAAAGGGAAAGAGTCCTTTTGACAGTGTGTGCAGTCATGGCTGGTACCTCCTGGAATAAAAGTAAATGCAAACGTTCCTGTCTATATAAAACGATAGGTAAGGATGAAGTCAACCGGAATTCTGCCGAAATATCGTAAAATACGTTATGTTTCCTGAAATGACTGAGGAAAGACGGGTATAATAAAAATAACCGTGATTTTTATCGAAGGCTGTGATCGAATGAAGGTACGTGATTTTCTTCTGGAACGCTATTTTGCGAAGTATGAATTTACCGTGAAGTACCTGTTGAGCCCTTCTGACTGTGAGTCCATGGGGGCGGAGGAACTGCTGCAGGGGAGCGGGCCTGAAATCGCCGAACTCTGGAAAGGGCTCCGCCTTTCCTACACGGAATCGAGGGGCCATCCAATTCTGAGGGAGGCTATTGCCGGACTCTCGGGAACGGCTCCTGAGGAGAACCTGGTCCTCAACCCCGAGGAAGGGATATTTCTCACAATGAACGCCCTCCTTGACGGAAATGACCATGTAATCGTACTGAGCCCGGCCTATCAGTCACTGTACGAGATTCCGAAGTCTCTTGGCTGTGAAGTGACCCGCTGGTACCTCAAAAAGGAAAAGGGAGCCTGGCGGCTCGATATCCCGTTCCTTGAAGGGGCGGTCAAAGAGAACACACGGCTTGTCGTTGTCAATTTCCCCCACAATCCGACGGGCTTTCTGCCGACAGAGGATGAGCTGTCGAAAGTGCTGGAGATCACTTCGAAACGGGGGATTTTCGTCTTCTCCGACGAGATGTACAGGGGACTTGAACACGATCCGGAAAAAAAGCTTCCCTCCGTTCCGTCCCTGTACAGGAAAAGCGCAGCTCTCGGGGGGCTTTCAAAGACATTCGGCCTTCCCGGCCTCCGCATAGGATGGATCACAACCAGGGACAGCTGGCTTCTTGACCGGATCGCCTCACTGAAGGACTACACCACAATATGTGCTTCTGCCCCATCGGAAATTCTTGCCATCGCTGCGCTTCGCAGGGGAGAGGAACTTGCGGACAGGAGCAGGACGATCGTCAGGGAGAATCTCGCTTTTGCGAGACAGTTCTTTCTCGAGAGAAAGGACCGCTTCGAGTGGTTCGAACCCCAGGGAGGTTCAACGGCCTTCCCGAGGCTTCTCGGCAACCAGCATGTGAAAGATTTCTGCGAGAAGGCTGTCACGGAAAAGAGCGTGATGATTTTGCCGGATACTGTCTTCGACGTTGACTGGAATCATTTCCGTATCGGCGTTGGGCGGAAAAACTTCAGTGAGGCTCTGGGGAAGCTTGCTGAATTCATCGAATGAAGCAGCGTGTTCCCTGGGTACGTCAAACTGCTTTATTGGTGCACGGACTAAAGGGGGCTCCCCGCAGTCCGTGCTTTTTTATTCAAGTACCGGGTCCATCCGGGATGCGAAAAAGTTGGAAAGAGGAGTGACCCTGCTCAGTTCCACCAGCGTATCGATGGTAAATCTCAGGTGCCCCCGCGATGCGTCCCGGGCGCGTTCCACATCCTGATCCCTTATGGCTGCCACCAGTTTCCGGTGCTGCTCAAGGATTTTCCCGGTCCTGTCAGGGGCGGCGGAATCAAGGACGTCCATCCTCATTGCAGTGATCCCTTTTTCGGACATTTCAAGAAGACTTTCGTAAATTCTCGCAAGCAGCGTGTTTCCTGTGGCCTTGAAGATAGTGGAGTGAAGGACGGTATTCCAGTAAGCTCCCAGGGGTGCTTCGAGAGGGTCCTTATCCATATGGATCTTCTCGAGCATGGAAATGCACTCATCCATTTTTGCCAGGTCACCGTCCTTCCGGCGGAGTGCGGCGAGGGCTGCCGCCGGGGGATCGAGAAGCTGGCGGATCTCCATTACCTGCGAGAGGATTTCCATAGGCCAGATATGAACCTGTCCGAGGGGCTTACGGAGGTCTCCGGAATCATCCTCTGCAAGAAAAATACCCTGTCTGTCCCTGATATCGATCAATCCAAGAGCCTCGAGCGCAATGAGTGCTTCCCTGAGAAGAGGTCTGCTCGTCCCCAGCATGGCGGCCAGTTCCCTTTCAGTGGGCAGTTTCCCTTCAGAGATGATTTCACCGTCCGAGATAAGGTCTGATATCTTTTTTATCAGTTCCTGCCTTTTCTTGTTCATGTATGCCTCCCCTGTCCGGTAAAAATACAGATTGAATAAAAAGTTAAAAAAAAGAACTTGAAATTTTCAGTTGATTCTGCTTGATTTACTCCCTGTACCCATGATAATATAAAAAAAGTTTTATTGGAATACCTTGGTCTACCAATGTTCTTTTTTGAAAGCGTGGTGTTAGGGAGTGGCTCTGGAATACGATGTTGTTGTTATCGGCGGAGGAGTTGTCGGCTGCGCGGTCGCCCGTGAACTCTCACGGTTCGCAGTGAAGGTTGCCGTCCTCGAGAAGGAAATGGACGTGGGGTTCGGGACGAGCTGCCGCAACAGCGGAGTTCTGCACGCCGGGTTCAACTACGCTCCCGGTTCCCTGAGAGCACGGCTCGATGTCAGGGGAAATGCCATGATGGACGACATTTGCCGGGATCTGAAAGTTAAGATCAAAAGGATCGGCAAGCTCACCGTAGCGCTTGATGAAGAGGACGAGGCGACACTGCACAGGCTGAAGGAACAGGGAGATGCAAACGGGGTTCCCGGACTTGAGCTTATCGGAAAAGACAGGATGCAGCAGATCCAGCCGGGAGTCGAGGGCTCTCTCGCCCTTTATTCGCCCACCAGTTCCATCATTTCACCCTATGGACTGACGATCGGCCTGGCCGAAAATGCCCTCGCGAACGGGGTTGATTTTCACCTCGGACAGCAGGTGGCCTCCATAACATCCCTTGCCGGTGGAGGCTGGGTGCTTGGTACGAAGGCCGGGGAGACATTTACCGCGAAAGTCATTATCAATGCCTCGGGTCTCTTTTCCGCGGAAATATGCCGTCTGGCAGGGATCAGCGATTACGTGATTTATCCGTGCCGGGGGGAATACTACGTCCTGGATAAAAGACTTGACGGCACTTTGAAGGCTCTCATATACCCCGCACCGAAGAAGAACGCGCCCGGTCTTGGTATTCACCTGACGCCGACGGTTGACGGCAACATCCTTATCGGGCCGAGTGCTGAATACCTCAATGCTTCCGAGGACCATTCATGCACGGCAGACGTTATGAAGGAACTTCGGAGGGAGGGGCAGGAATTTCTTCCTGAGATACGCATGACTGACTATATCCGCAATTTTTCCGGGATCCGTCCCAAGCAGACCCCTCCTGAAGTGGGAGGGAACAAGGATTTTGTGATCGAGGACAGAAAGGATGTCTCGGGGTTCATCAATCTTCTCGGCATAGAGAGCCCGGGACTTACATGCGCACCGGCCATCGCGGAGATGGTCCGCGGGATGGTGGAGCGGCACATCCCTCTTCATCCCGATCCCTCTTTCAACCCTGTCCGCCCGGGAAGCACGTTCTTTTTCTCGGAGCTCCCGGCGGAAGAGCGGGCGTCCATGATCGCGGACAATCCCAATTACGGGGAGATCATCTGCAGGTGCGAAAAAATAACGAAACAGGAAATACTTGATGCAATCACCAACCCTCTCGGAGCACGGACTCTCGTGAGCATCAAGTACAGGGCAAGGGCTTCCATGGGACGCTGCCAGGGAGGTTTCTGCGTACCGAGGATCACGCGAATCCTGCGGGATGAGTTCGGATGGGCCCCTGAGGATTTCATCAAGCGGAGTACAGCATCTCCCCTGTTCGCTGGAAATGTGCGGCCTGTGAAAGGAGGGGGTGTCAGATGAACATGAAGAATGGTACAATTCCTACAATATGTCGGGAAGTGGTCGTCATAGGCGGCGGTCCCGCCGGTCTCGCCGCTGCCATTGCAGCCCGCGAAGCAGGCTGCGGTGATGTTCTTCTCATTGAACGCGACCGCATACTTGGCGGAATACTCAACCAGTGCATTCATGACGGCTTCGGACTGCATACCTTCGGGGAAGCCCTTTCAGGTCCGGAATACGCGGACAGGTATATCAGTAAATTCCGGGATCTTCAAATCGAGGCGATGGAAGAGACCATAGTCCTTTCGCTCTCCCGGGACAGGGTGATCGAGGTAAGCACACGGGGAACGTTCCAGAGGATAGAAGCTGGTGCGGTCATACTGGCTATGGGTTGCAGGGAGAGAACACGCGGCGCCATTTCCATTCCGGGAAGTCGGCCCTCGGGAGTTTACACGGCAGGGGCAGCCCAGAACTTTATGAACCTTGAAAACATAATGGTGGGAAAAAAAGCCTGTATTCTGGGTTCCGGCGATATCGGGCTCATTATGGCACGGAGAATGACCCTTGAAGGAGCAACGGTGGAGGCTGTCTTCGAGATCCTTCCCTATTCAAGCGGACTTCCGCGAAATATCCAGCAGTGTCTGAACGACTACGGTATCCCGCTTCACCTCAATACCACCGTGACCGGGATCGTCGGTGCCGGGCGTCTTGAGGGGATACGGGTCGCACAGGTAGGGCAGGACAGGGCTCCAATACCCGAGACCGAACGCTTTGTTCCCTGCGATACCCTCCTTCTCTCGGTGGGGCTTATTCCGGAGAACGAGCTGACGCGGGAAGCCGGTGTAGAGATGGATCCGGTGACCGGCGGCGCAGTAGTGGATGATTCATTTAT
>CAYTQC010000110.1:0-5831 GCA_964439735.1 uncultured Synergistaceae bacterium | reverse complement strand
TCCATGGCTTTTTTGAGGTCGTCCATACCGAGGGTGCATGCGATGCGGACGTGGCCTGCACCGCTGGCCCCGAAGGCCGTTCCGGGGATGACAGCGACCTTTGCCTTTTCTAGGAGCCACCAGGCGAATTCTTCATCGTTCCTGCCGGTACCGGAGATGTCGGGGAAGAGGTAGAACGCCCCCCGTGGTTCGGGGCAGGTGACGCCGGGCATTGTGTTGAGCCGTCCGGCGCAGTAGCGGACCCGTTTTTCATATTCGGCGGTGCGTGCCTTTACCTTTTCGTCCTGGGTGGCGAGGGCGAAGGCGGCCCCCTTCTGGGCGAGGGTGTTGACGCCGTAGGTCTGGGAGACAGAGAGGGTGATCATGACCTTGAGCAGTTCGGCGGGGGCCATGGCGTATCCGATGCGCCAGCCGGTCATGCAGTGGCTCTTGGAGAATCCGCCCACGGTCATTGTGCGTTCCTTCATGCCGGGAAGGGATGCGAGGGGGACGTGTTTCCCGGCGTAGATGAAGGCCTCGTAGATCTCATCGGATAGGACGAAGAGGTCGTGGCGCTTCGCCACATCTGCGATGCCCCCGGCCTGTTCTCTGGTCAGCACGCCGCCGGTGGGGTTGCAGGGTGAGTTGATGACCAGGATCTTCGTCCTGGGGGTGACTGCCTTCTCAAAGTCTTCGGCGGTGGGGAAGAATCCGTTCTCCTCCCTGGACGGCACGGGGACCACCACGCCGCCGTTGTTCTCCACCTGCTGGAAGTATGCGGTGAAACAGGGCTCAGCGATCACCACCTCGTCGCCGGGGTTGAGCATTGCCTGGAAGCAGAGATGGGCTGCCTGAAGCCCTCCCACGGTGAGCAGGATGCTTTCCGGTTCGGTCTCAAGGCCGTGATGGCGCTTCCAGTAGGCGCAGATCTCCTTCCTCAGGTCCTCGAATCCCTGGAGCGGGGGATAGTGGGTGCATCCTTCAAGGGCGGCTTTTGCAGCCGCGTTGACGATCTCGGGCTCGGTGTGAAAGTCCGGCTCTCCGATGCTCAGGTTGCTCAGGTCCTCCACGGCCGCTGCGGCCTGGAATATTTTGATCATTGACGACGGCTGGAGCGATGAAAAACGGTCTGCTATCTTCACTGCGGGCATAGTATGTCCTCCTTGTGGAAATTCCATTCTCAAATACCTTTCCGTAACTGCTGATATAATAACCCCGACCTCGGGAATGTCAAAAGGAAATCAAAACTATTTTCGTGAAACAGGGGAGAATGTAAATGCAGGCTGACGCATCCTACCGGAAAACGTTCCTCATCTCAATGCTGGTGGTCTTTCTGACCCAGGCATACATGGCCATCTTCATGCTCTACCCGTCGGTGCTGCGGAGCCAGGGGTTTTCCCTGGGAATTTCCGGGTGGCTCATGAGTACGTTCAACCTGTGTTCCACCCTGGGCCGGCCCCTGGGGGCGAGGGCGACGGAGCGGATCGGGATCCGGAAGACCCTGATATGGACCTCGGGACTCGTGGCCGTTTTCACCGTGCCCCTGGCTTTTACGGAAAATCCCCTGCTGCTTCTGGTGCTCCGGGGGATCTCCGGCGCTTTCTGGGGAATTTCGGTGGTTGCCATTTCATCGTACCAGGGGCTGTCCATTCCCGCAGACAGGCGGGGGAGCGCTTTCGCATGGGCCTCCATCGCCTACGTTTTTCCCCAGGTGACACTTTTTCCGCTGGCGGACTGGTTCGCATCCTCGGGAATGCTCCTGGCATTCTTCGCCCTGGGAGCCGCCGTTGAGGCCGCTATCGTTCCCGCGGGTCTTCCCCTGCCCCCGGTGAGGCGTGAGGGAGGAAGCGGAGAGCCCAGGCCGTGGGGTGCGTGGCGGGAGCTGCCCTCCCTGCCCGGGTTCTGGGCAGTTCTAGCGTCCATGTTTCTGTTCGCTTTCGTGAACTCGTCCACCCTCCAGTATCTGCCCACCTTCCTCACCATGAAGGGGTACGCGGCGAGCGTATTCGTCGTGCCCAACGCATTCATGGCCGTTGCGCTCCGTCTCACGGCATTCAGGGTAATGGACAAAATCGACCGGAAAACGGCCATCGGCCCGGTCATCTCTGCTCTCGGAATAGTCCTGGTTTTTCTTCCCCTTGCCTCGTCCCGGGGCTGGTTCATCCTGGGCGGGCTGGTGTACGGAGTGGCCATGGGAATGGCCTTTCCCATCATCCTCGCCCTCATGCCGGATATTTTTCCAGACCATCTCCGCCCCAAGGGGATATCCCTCTGCTTCTTCGCCATAGACCTGGGGTTCATCCTGTCCCCCTTCGTGATGGGGTACGGCGGGCAGGTTCTCGGCCTCGGAAAGATCCTCTCCTTCATGGGAGTCTTCGGCGTTCTGGGCGGCATGGCCCTCCTCGCGGCTTGGAGGAAAAACCGGCAATAACCCCCTGCAACAGCCCCGCAAGGCGTTCCCCCTCCACTTTTCACTTCCCTTTCTGACTGAAAAGACTTTTTCGCATGCGGTATTTATTGCAAAATATGCGAAACTATCCTAAGATTCAGAATGAGTTTCAGGTGCGGATACCGGGGAACGGAAATGAGATCGTGCAGGGAAGTCGGAAGGGGTGGAACAGGAATGGGGCGCAGGAGTTTTTACTCTGCAGTGCTGTTGTCGGTGCTTTTTTGTTTTTTTGTGTCTTTCGGCAGTTCGTCAGCTGATATAGTGACTCCCCCGGGCGGCGGTGCGGGAAGTTATTCAACGTCGGTTCCCGGACAGGGGACGAAGCCGGACGGGGTGACGGTGGTGAAAGCAGTTCCTCCGGCTGTGGGGCCGAACGTGCTGCCCGGGGAGACAAGAAAGGTGCCCACGAGCGACTGGTGGACACCCCTGGCCTGGGTGGATCCCGCGGATCTTCCCGATCCCTCGACCAAGCCGGCCATGAACGCGCTTTCCTGGCAGGTGTTCAGCGAGCCCTTCGTCTTTCAGCCCCAGAAGGGGGGGCTGGCCGCGGCGCTCAATATGCCCGACAGCCGCAGGGCGGCTATGAAGGACGGGACCATCACAGCCGGAGAAGGCTTCATGCTCGAGGTAGTGGGTGATGACACTCACGGGTTAAAGGGGATATCCCCCTACTTCAACGCCTTCTTCGACCAGGACCTGTACCTCGGCTCCACGGCGGCAGGCTGGAACGAGGCTGCGTACACAGGCGTGAAGGTCACCGGGTGGAGCGACTGGTTCGTCAATTTCTCCGTGTCCTCGCCCGGCGAGGTCCTGGATATCACGGCAGGGGCCGGTTCTCCCTTCCTGCTGATAAAGACGAAGTCCGGGCGTCCGCAGGCGACGGTGAGGACGTGGAACATAGGGAAGGTCATTCCCCTGGAGGGAGCGGGATTTTCCCTGAACGCCGGCATGGCGAAGGACCAGGATATTCCCTCCAGCGCTTTCGCTGTGATCAACCATGTGCCTTTCGGCCCCGCTGCCGGAGGGTCGGAGTATTCCGCCTATACCGTCTACGCCTTCTTCGGACCTTCAGGCTCCACCTGGAAGCTCACCGACGTGCAGAAGGACGAGGGACGGGTGCTCAACACCGCGGTGTGCTCGACCGGAAACTATTATGCGGTAGCCCTGCTGCCCTATGCCTGGGGAAAGAGTATCTACGACGAGCCGGACGAGGCGAAGGTGAAGGATCTGCTGGCCTTTTTCTCCCGGTACGCCTTTGCGGAGGTAACGGATACCCGGGTGACGCCGGGATACGCGCCCCAG
The DNA here is from genome assembly GCA_964439735.1 of uncultured Synergistaceae bacterium. Taxonomy (GTDB): domain Bacteria; phylum Synergistota; class Synergistia; order Synergistales; family Aminobacteriaceae; genus Aminivibrio. The sequence goes on along the minus strand of CAYTQC010000110.1, from coordinate 2,101 downwards.
GCTGACGGGCACGACATCAGCGTGACCTATGCCTGCACCACGGTGCCCGTGGGCACGGAGACTCCTGCCGCAGGGGCGCCCCTTCGGGCAATGTATCCCCACCAGTACCTGGGGCAGCCCCAGGTGTACATTATCGACCAGCTGCTGAAGCAGGTTTCCTCAGATTCCCGGGAACAGGGGTGGTACTGGCCGTCGCTGAAGGGGCCTCTGCTTCTGGCATCGGGGAACTCCTTCGTGAACGTGCTCGAGGTTCCTCCGTGTCTTCCCGCGCCGGTTGACGCTCCGGAGAAGGCCAAGGCCGACCGGATGGCCGGGTACATCCGGCAGGCCTACGATTCGAGGAACCCCCACTTCCTGAACCAGGGAAGCTACTTCGGGGCCCAGGAGATGCACCGGCTTGCCATGCTGCTTCCCGTCGCCGATATGATCAAAAGCACGGCATCGGACCCGGCTGCCGTGGAAAAGGCGGCAGAGGATATTTACACATATCTCGCCGGACAGATGGGGATCTGGCTGAGGGCGTCCCGGGACGGCGGAACGACACCGAAAAACGCGGCGGAACGGCTTTTCTACTACGATTCCAGGTGGGGCAGCCTGATCCCCACCCCCGAGGACGGCTTTGCCGCCGACAGCCTGCTCAACGACCATCATTTCCATTACGGCTACTTCCTGAAGATCGCCACGGAACTGGCAAGGTGGGAGAAGACCCATCCAGGCCACTCCGCGAACAAAAAGTGGGCTGAAGCCTATGCCCCCATGATCCGGCTGCTCATAAAGGACATTGCAAACATTGAGCGTACGGGGGCAGGCACGGATCCGGATTTCCCCTTCCTCCGCCATTTCAGCCCCTATGCGGGGCACTCGTGGGCGAGCGGGTCCTCGCGGGGCAACCAGGGAGGGCAGCAGGAGTCAACGCCGGAGGCGATCCAGGCCTGGGCAGCGATCCTGCTGTGGTCCCAGCTGAACTTCCCCGAGTACGGAGAAAACGCCGATCTCGAGCGGTGGGCCGCCTACATGTTCGCCTCGGAGGCGCGGGCGGCGGAACTCTACTGGTTCGGTTTGACGGATGTGAAGGAATTCAAGCCCCACCTGAGTTTCAGGCAGTATTCGCTGAAGTCGGACGCCGTTCCCAAGCCCTATGTGCCGTCCATGGTCTCACAGGTGAACCAGAACGAGATGACCTACCAGACGGACTTCGGAAACCCTCCGGCGCTGAAGCTGGGGATCCAGGTGCTGCCGTTCACGGGGTCTTCCTTCTACCTGGGGTCGGTGAAAGGAAACGCCGATGCCATTGTGTCGGGCTTTCTCGACAACGACCTGCCGAAGCTCGCCGACGGGGGAACGTCCCCCAGCAACAAGGACAAGATCCTGATGCTCCAGGCCCTGACGGAAAACCATACCGCCGATCCGCGGGCCCTCATTACCCCGGCGGGAGGAACGTCGCCTCTCGACTCGTGGCGGATGCAGTGGGAGATCCCGACGCCCACATACGATAACCTGATTCTCCAGGACACCTCCCGGGGCGCCATGTACTGGTGGATCGACACGCTGCTGGCTCACGGCGTTCCCCACCATGGGGAGAATGACGCGAACTCCACGTCTGCCGCCAGTTTTCGAAACGATCGGGGGGATACGGTGTACACGGCCTACAACCCGGGAACGTCGCCCCTGCTGGTGACATTCGCGGACGGAAATACCCTTGAGGTGCCGTCCCTGGAGTATGCCCATGAAAAAACAGACGCGTCCTCCGGCTCGGGAGGAGGGTGTTCGTCTGGCCCAATAACGCAGTGGATGCCGCTGCTCCTGCTGCCGGTGCTGTTCCTGCTGCGCAGGTAGTTTTTTCAGGGAAGGATCAACGCCAAAACAGCCCCGCCCGGATCCGGGCGGGGCTGTTTGAGTGTAATGGAGGTACGGGAAAATCAGCAGCTGTTCTTTCTCCTGATGCATTTCCCGGACGGCGGGGCCACGGAAACATTGTCCCTGACGATGACTTTCCCCCGTTTCCAGACGAAGGCTATCCCTTTTGAAGGGGCGTTTGTGTGGGTGAAATCGGCGCAGTCCCGTATGGTTTCGGGGTCGAAGGCCACGAGGTCGGCGATGA
>CAYTQC010000109.1:3158-5904 GCA_964439735.1 uncultured Synergistaceae bacterium | reverse complement strand
CGTAGAGGGACGTGAAGGTGGCGATGTTGATCTTCCAGATGTCCCTGTCGCGGAAGAGCCTGCCGTAGACGGCAAGGGACGGGGAGACGTCGTTCCGGACGTCCGGAAGATATTTTACGAACATGAGGATCACGAGGACGGAGGGAACGGCCAGGAGAATGAAAGGGATCCTGTAGCTGCCGAAAAGCTGGTAGAGGGGACCGCTGACGGCCATTCCCCCGATGGTGCCCACCGCCATGCCGATCCCGATAAGACCGGAACTGAGTCCCCGCTTTTCAGGGGGTACGGTCGAGAGCATGGTGCCGAAGCAGCAGGGGTAGTAGGCAGAGGCTCCGAAACCGTGGAGGGCCGAGAAGAACAAAAGAAGCTGAAAAGACGTCCCGAAGAGGCCGAACCCGAGGATGCCGAGGCCGGAGAGGGCGAACATGGAGATGAGAACGCGCTTTGCGCCCCACCTGTCCGCTGCGAAGCCGCTGGGGATCTGGGGCAGGACGTACAGCAGGAAATAGGCGCTGGTTATGGCCCCTGCACTGGCTGACGATATGCCGAGGCTGTCGGCTATGACGGAGAGAAGCGGATACAGGGCTGTCCTGTCTGCGTACAGGACGGCCCATCCAAGAATGAGAGCCAGGATCACGGTGAATTCCTCCCGGGAAATAAGATCGTTCCATGGTATTGTATCCCTTTTTCCGGGGAAAAAAAGGCCGTGCCCCGGAGGGCACGGCCGAAAAGGGTTACGCCGAAAGTTTTTTCGAGGCTTTTCTCCGCTCCCCGTCGTCGAGGATGATCTTCCTGAGGCGGATGGATTTCGGGGTCACTTCCACGAGTTCGTCCTCGGCGATCCATTCGAGGGCCTTCTCGAGGGTCATCTTCCGGGGGACGTCGAGCTTCACGGTGAAGTCTTTTGTGGACGACCTGTGGTTCGTGGCCTGCTTCCTCTTGGTGGGATTGCAGGGCATGTCGCTGGGGCGGGAGTTTTCGCCCACGATCATTCCCGTGTAGATCCTGTCCATGGGGGAGATGAAGAGCGTGCCCCGTTCCTGGAGGTTTTCGAGCTGGTAGCTCGTGGCCTCGCCTGTATCCAGGCTCACGAGTGCGCCGCGGTTTCGCGGGATGATCTCGCCTGCCCACGGGGCGTACCCCGAGAACCGGGAGGACATGATGCCCAGTCCCCTGGTATCGGTGAGGAACTCTCCCCTGTAGCCGATGAGCCCCCTCGTGGGGATCGAGAAGAAAATGCGCATGAGGCCTGTGCGGAGGTTCTGGATCTCCTTCACGCGCGCCTTGCGGCGTGAAAGCTTTTCGAAGACCACTCCCTGGTATTCCTCGGGGATATCCACCACGAGATCCTCCATGGGCTCACAGAGCCTGCCGCCGATCTCCGCGGTGATCACCTCAGGTTTTGAGACGCAGAATTCCATGCCCTCCCGGCGCATCTCCTCGATGAGGATGGCCAGCTGGAGTTCGCCCCGGCCGGAGACCTTGACGCCGTCCGGCCTTCCGAGATCCTCCATGCGAAGCGCCACGTTCACGTGCATCTCCCGTTCGAGACGGGCTTTGAGCTGGCGCAGGGTGATGGCCTGTCCCTCCTGTCCGGAGAAGGGGCCGTTGTTCACGAGATAGAACATGGACACGGTGGGTTCCTCGATGTCAAGAGGAGGCAGGGCGATATCCTCCAGTGCCGGGGAGGCGAAGGTGTCGCCGATGCCGATCTCCTTCGGGCCCGAGATCCAGACGATGTCACCGGCCGACGCTTCTTCGACTTCAAGGCGTTCCAGCCCGCGGGTGACGTTTATCTGCACTGCCTTTGTACGCTCGGTATCGATGATGTCGAATTCTTCGTTTTCCTTGTCGGTGGGATCCTTCCAGCGCGTGGACGTCCGGAGAAACTCCTCGCCCTTCCGCAGCTTTCCCTGAAGGATCTTTCCGCAGCCCATGCGGCCGGTGTATTCGTTCCACGCGAGGGTGCTCACCTGCATGAGGAAAGGGGCTTCAACGTCGGCAAGAGGGGGCTCCACGTACTTGATGACAGCCTCGAAGAGGGCATCCATGCCTTTTTTCTCGCCGCCCTCGATCTCGGAGAGGTCCGAAACAGCCCAGCCGGCAAGCCCCGATCCGTAAAGCACGGGGAAATCAGCCTGCTCCTCTGTGGCGCCGAGCTCGAAGAATAGGTCGAATGTGGCGTTGAGAGCGAGGATGGGGTCGGCTTCCTTCCGGTCCACCTTGTTGATATACACAATAGGCTTCAATCCCATGCGCAGCGCATGGGACAGGACATACCTGGTCTGGGGCATGGGGCCTTCACCCGCGTCCACGAGAAGGAGCACGGAGTCGACTGTCGACAGAATGCGCTCCACTTCTCCGGAGAAGTCGGCGTGCCCCGGTGTGTCGATGATATTGATCCTGCAGCCCTTCCACTCCACGGTACAGTGCTTGGCGCGGATGGTGATGCCCTTTTCCCGCTCCAGCTCGTTGTTGTCCATGACCCGCTCTTCAACGCGGGCATTTTGCCGGAATACCTGGGCGGCCCTGAAGATCGAGTCTATGAGTGTGGTCTTGCCGTGGTCGATATGGGCGATAATGGCTATGTTGCGTATGTGTTCCGCTCTTTTCATTGATCTCACGTTCCTCCGGTGCAGTTGAACTGGGAATTCTTCTCTGCAGGGAAAGCATGATACAACCTGGAGGTTTGAAATGCAAGAGTATTCCGAAGGAGTCGGGAAAAAAATGATCTTCTGCGCCGATT
>CAYTQC010000109.1:0-3058 GCA_964439735.1 uncultured Synergistaceae bacterium | reverse complement strand
TTTTATGCCATTCCCGACCAGACCGCAGTGTACCAGTGGGCAGCCAGGACCTCTCCGGGGTTCCTGTTCAATGTGAAGGCATGGGGACTGTTCACGTGGCACACGGTGAAGTACGAGACCCTGCCGGAATGGGTCCGTCACGAGGTGCCACGGCCTGAGTCCGGGAGGATAGATTTCCAGGGGCTGCCGAAGGATCTGAGGCCTGCCCTGTGGAAGCAGTTCAGCACGGCGATCGAACCGCTCCGTACCATGGACCGGATGGGCTACCTCCTGTTCCAGCTTCCGCCGAAGGCCGCTTTTTCCCCGGTGATGATGAGGTATCTCGAGCGCATCGCGGAGGTGGTTCCTCCGTTCCGTCCGGCGGTTGAGGTGAGGAACCGGTCATGGATGGAGAAGGGCAGCCGGGAAAGCTTCCTCTCGCTGCTGAAGGATGCAAACATGGCGTACGTGGCCGTGGACGAGCCGGAACTGGGCTGGACGGTGGGGCGAGAGTTCCCCGTGACGGCCACGTGGGGCGCCGTGGCGAGGTTCCACGGAAGAAACAGGGAGGGGTGGACAAAGAAGGACGCCACCATCGCCGAGAAGTTCCGGTACTATTACTCCGACGGGGAGCTGCGGGAATGGGAGCCTTCGGTGCTGCAGGCCGCGGAGAAAGCTGGGAAGACCTTCCTCATGTTCAACAACTGCTTCCGGGACTACGCGGTGAAGAATGCCCTGCGGATGAAGTGCCTTCTGGGGGTGTCCTGCGCACCCGGCGAAGGGGTCCAGGGAGAGCTTGCATTTGATATTGAGTGAAAATACACTTTAATGAAAGAAAAACAGCAATATGCGGGGGTATTCACCGGCTGTTGTCTTCTGTGGAGATTGCCCTGAAACCACTGGCGATGTAAAATACTTTAAACGGGTTATCCGGACGAAGAGAACAGAACCGAGTAGAAAGTCAGGAAAAACCGAAAGAACGAAGAAACAGATCCAGGACAGCCGGCAGTATGTTCCACCAGCACCTGAAACAGAAATGCAATGTACCGGCACGACAGTAAAAAAGCAGGGTATCTGCAGAAACATCAAGGAGTTGGTTGTTTGACCAAGTGTCAGCACCGTCGTTCCGGGTAACCCGTTAACAATCGGGAGGGGGGAATTTTCCTCCTCCCTCTTTTTTTGTGTTATTTTGAAAAAAAAGTGCTACTATTATTGCGGAACACAATACCCGTTCAAAGGAGGGAACGTTCATGCGATTTTGGGTAGCTTTCTCCCTTGCCGTTATGATCTTTTTTTCTGCATTTTCCGGGCCTGCGCCTGTTTACGGGGCGGAAGAACCTGTCTTGAGAGGGATAGTCACGGACGAGGGGCAGAAGATGCCCGGCGTATCCGTGAACGTCTGGGACGGGAAGGTCACGAGGCGTGCGGTTTCAAACAGTGAGGGGCAGTTCATTGTCCGGGGCCTTGTTCCCGGCAGGCCTTTCGCCGTGAGGTGGACGCCCAGGGGGCCGGGTATGAAATTCTCCGTACGGGTCGGCGACTTTACCTTTCCCGAAAACGGAGACCTGTACATGTCCATGGACTACGGATCGGTGGGAAGGGGAAATCTGTACACCGTCCGGCTTCCGTCGAACCCGTCAACGGGATATGGATGGAGGGCGCTGAACAAAGGGGTTGCCGTTGTGAAGCTGGAGGAGAACGTTTTCGAGCAGGACGGCGGGTCCCCTGAGCGGGCTGCCACGGGAAGGCCGGGAACGGACCTGTGGAAGTACAGGGGAACGGCCCAGGGAAAGACACTCGTAATTTTCGGCTATAACCGGCCGTGGGAGAAATTCGAGACATCTGCGAGGTATCACGTGCTGTCCATGACCGTCCGGTGATTTTTCGGCCGGCAGTCTTTTAAAAGATAATGAAAGCGGCCCCTGCTGAAAAACGCAGAGGCCACTTTTTTCGTCCGATTCTTTTCATAGATGCTGCCAGTGAAATCTGGCGTTCCGGAGTCTGCTCCCGTTTCCTATTTTTTCCACAGCAACAGGCCCAGGGGAAGAAGAAGCAGCAGGGAAGCAGGTACTGCAGCGGTTGCGGAGCATCCGCCCCCGCCGTCGCCTCCGTCCCACGTCTGCTCGTTTTTCACGGCCCCGTCGAGATTGAGGTAACCGCCCGAAGCTACAATGCCTGAAAGATTTGATGTCTTGGTGACGTTTCCGAGGATCCTGCTGCGGATCTGCCCCGCCGATTCGGACGGGAAGGCTGCCGCAAGCAGGGCCGCCGCGCCGGCGACATAGGGAGTCGCCATGGATGTGCCGTTCAGTTCCTCGTATCCGCCGTTGTGGTATGTGCTCCAGATTCCTTGACCGGGGGCGGCGAGGTGCACGTACCGGGGGCTGTAGTTTGCAAAATCGGGACGCCTGTATGAAGAATTAATTGCAGACACGGTGATCATGTTGGGATGGCTGAAGGCCGCCGGGTAGGGGAGCATCCCTCTGTAGTCCTCCCACATCTTGTCGGGATTGGAAAAGTAGCCGCCCGGATTGTCGATGTCCTGGTACTCGTTGCCCGATGCCACCGCCAGGATGACCCCCTGGTCGGAGACAGCCCTGCAGGCCGTGGACATGGCGTTGATCGCCGCCGCTTCATTTGCGTTTGACCTGTCAAGCCAGACCCCGAGGGACATGTTGGCCGCACGGATGTTCAGCCCCCGGCGTTTCTGGTCCGTCACGTATTCGAGCCCCGAGACGAGATCATAAATATCTCCGCTTCCTTCATCGTCGAGCACCTTGACGGCCAGCAGGCTCACGGCCCAGTTGACGCCGGCCACGCCGGCATCGTTGTTTCCCGCTGCCCCGATGATCCCCGCCACGTGGGTGCCGTGCCCGTTGTCGTCCATGGGGTCAAGGTCGCCGTTGTGGTAGTCGTACCCGTAGTTTCCCTCGAGGTCACGGCCCATATTGGCGGCCAGGTCAGGGTGGTCGTACTTGATGCCGGTGTCGAGGACGACGGCAAACACGTTTTTGCTCCCCACAGACGTGTCCCATGCCGTAGGCGCCTTTATGGCAGTCATTCCCCACAGCTGCCCGCC
>CAYTQC010000108.1:0-5905 GCA_964439735.1 uncultured Synergistaceae bacterium | reverse complement strand
ACCTTTTCCTCGCGGACATATTTGCCCAGCACCCGCGGGAAAGTTCCGTTGGTACGGGGATGGCACTTCGCGCCCGGAGCCGACGGAATCGTGTCCGAGGCCACCATGACAAGGGGATGCCTCATCACGTACTTCACGTCTTCATCATCAAGCATGAAGTAGCATGCCGTATCGGAACCATGGTTCGCAAGAATCACCTCGAAGGCTGCGTCAAGAGGATCCCTCCCCATGGCTTCCCCTATTTCGGGCAGTTTCTTTCCTTCAAACTGGGGTGTCTCCGGAGAATAGACCACCATGACACCCTCCGGCCCGCCGCTGCTCATGAGCATGTTCTCCCAGTTTTCGGTCGTCAGGATCTCTTTCTTCATGCGTTCACGGAGGCCGGAATCGCGAAGCCGATCCATGAGCTTCTCCAGGCCCCCTTCATGCACCCAGGGCGGCAGGATGCTGCGGAGCGTGGTGCTGCTGGCGGCATAGGGGTACTGGTCCACGGTCATGTCCACTCCCCGCTCCCTGGCCTTCTGCAGCAGGGCCAGGGTTTCCCTGACCTTTCCGAAGTTTTTCCGCCCGCACGCCTTATGATGCAGGACCTGCCCGGGAATTCCGGCTTTCTCCGCCGCCGCGATCGTCTCGCCCACCGATTTCACCACTTCAGATGATTCATTCCGCATATGGGAGAGGTAGAGCCCCTGCCGGTCCTTCAGCCCACGGGCGATCTCCTCCACCTCTTCAGAAGTGGAATACACTCCGGGAGGATAGATAAGCCCGCTGGTCATGCCGAACGCACCCTCCTCCATGGCGGTGTGCGCCAGGTTCCTCATCTTTCCCAGCTCTTCAGCCGTCGGAAGGCGGTCCTCGAAGCCCAGCACATTCAGGCGGATCGTTCCGTGCCCGACGAAGGATCCCACGTTGACCCCGAGATCAAGGCCATCCAGAACATCCAGGTATTCAGCAAAGGATCTCCAGTTCCATTCCGGCTTCACGCCGGCCTTGACGAAGCCGGTGTAGGCATCCAGAAGGGGTACCTTGTCTCCTTCGATAGGTGCGGCGCTGATGCCGCACTGCCCTATCATGATCGTGGTGACTCCCTGCCTGAGCTTCGGAACGGTTTCAGCGTCCTTGAGCAGCAGGAAATCATTGTGGGTGTGCATGTCTACAAAACCGGGGGCAAGCACCTCGCCGCCCGCGTCGATCTCCGAAGCGCAGGGGACCCCGGAAGGCAGAGCTCCGACGTGTTCGATCTTTCCGTCCCGCACACCCACATCTCCCCTGTACCATGGGGTTCCTGTTCCATCCACTATCCGCGCGTTCCGTATCACAAGATCAAAATCTGGCATTTTGCACCTCCGGAAGTATTTCTGCAGAAACTAAAAACAGCCAAACCAGGTAAAATCCTGTTTATCACAAATTTATGCCGCCATTCGGCTCCTCCGTCAAGCCGGCAGGAACACCCTGATGTTCAGGGAAACCTGGAAATGTTCCTTTACCCGGGAAAAAAGCTGCCGGGAAATTCCATCTACAGTATCTTATCATCAGTACATTGTTCCCACGGTACGCCAAACGTCAGCAAGAGCCGGGTGAAGCACAGTATCCGGATATTTCCGCTACGACCCTCACAATTGCGATGCCAATTTAAAGCAGTGACATCCGGAAAAAAACTGTTAGAATAGCTCTATTTACCAAATGTGAACCATATTTTGAATATCCTTTATATCTTGAATAGGAGTTGAGAGCAATGAAAGACACCGCTGCACATCCGGTTACCGCTATTCCTTCAGAAAGAACCTTCGACAGAAAGAAGCTCCTCATGATCTCCATCGGCACCTTCGTCGGCTCCGGCCTTGTATCCCTTCTCGGCGTCGCCACCGCACGGACGGGCTACTCAGTGTGGCTCTCCTACATGCTCGCAGTGGTCATCGGCTTTCTCTCGGCTCTGCCCTATTTCCTCATGTCCAGCGTCATGAACTTCCGCGGAGGCACCTACACCATCGCCTGCACATTCCTCGGCCACCAGATGGGGGGAGCCTATGTCCTCCTCCAGGTCCTCTACGCCCTGATCCTCTCCATCGTCGGAACGGGATTCGGCCTCTACATGCAGAGCGTGTTCCCCTCCGTCAGCGCCCAGTACAGCACCCTGGCCATCCTGGTCATCTTCTGGCTCATCAACTGTCTCGGCCAGAATGTCATGGCCGGCGTCCAGAAGTACTCAACCTACATCCTCATAGCGGCCATGCTCGTCTTCTGCGGCGTATCATTCAAAAACCTCAACCCCGCCGCCCTGGACTTCAATCATCCCGAATTCTTCCTCCACGGCGCCAACGGGCTCTTCAGCGCCATGGCGCTCCTCGTCTTCTCGAGCCAGTCCTACGACAACAACGTCTACGCATTCGGGCGGTACACCCTGGAACCCCGGAAGAACATGCCCTGGGCCATCTTCGCCACGTTCCTCTTCCTTCTTGTGTTTTACGGCATCTGCGGAATAGCCGCAGTCGGGGCGGTCGATCTTGCGACCTTCGCCGGCAAGCCGCTGACCAGCGTGGCCAGGGCAGTCTTCTCCGGCCCCTTCTTCGTGGCGTTCATAACCTTCGGCCCCATCCTCTGCCTCACCACCACCGTCAACGGATGCTACGCCGCCTTCACCATCGGCCTTGCGAAATCCAGCGAAGACGGATGGCTGCCCCGGTTCATGAGCAGCAAAAACAGGTGGGGAGCCCACTGGATCATCCTCACCCTTCTGGCGGCTGCGTGCATCACCCCGGTGCTGTTCAACATCCACATCGGCATCCTCACCAGCGCCGCGACCCTCCTGATCAGCCTGTTCCAGATCCCCCTGCTCATCTCCTTCTGGAGGCTGCCGAAAATGTTCCCCGATGCATTCAAAAAGAGCACCCTGCACCTCACGGTCACCGTGTTTCAGGCATCCATCGTCATCGCGATGATGGCACGGCTGCTCATCACCTACTACTCCATGAGAAACCTGACGTGGACCACCGCGGCCGGAGGTGCCGCCGTCGCAGTCGTAAGCTTCGTCTTCTCGTACTTCAGGTACCGGACCGGGGTTCCCAAAGTGGAGAACAGCTATTTCTTTGATTAAGCGCGCAGCTGCACCGCACATCCGCAATTTCTGAAAAAGGAGCTGTAGCAATGAAACATTTCGTAAAAGTACTCCATGGGCCGGACCATGCGGAAAACGCCTACAGGGCCATTTCCGCCGTGTGCACCCATGACGTGACAGGAAAGCAGGTCCTCCTGAAGGTCAACACAGGCTTCAAGGCGGAGCCCAGATCCGGGATCTGCACCAGCCCCGACGTGGTGGAAGGCGTCATCCGGTATTTCCGGGAGAAGGGCGCGGGAAGGATCCTCGTGGGCGACAGCTCCATCGTGGGAGTGGACAGTCTGGAGGCCCTCGCCTCGGCGGGCATCCGGGACGTTTGCGAAAAAACGGGCGTGGAGTGCGTCGACCTGAACAGCTTCGATCCCGTGGACAAGAAGATCCCCGGCGGGATCATGGTGGACAGCATCCTCTTCTCATCCGCCCCCTTCGAGAGCGACATCGTCGTCTCCATGCCCGTGATGAAGACCCACATGTACACAGGCGCCACCCTGAGCATCAAGAACATGAAGGGGTGCATGTACAAGCGGGAGAAGACCAAGCTCCACCGCCTCAGCAAGCCCCTGCCCCCCGACCCCAGGGGACGCTCCCTCGACTACGGCCTCCTGGACTTCACAAAAGTGTGCTACCCCGACTACGCCGTCGTGGACGGCACCGTGTGCATGGAGGGGTTCGGCCCCAGCGGCGGCACTCCCGTCAATCTCGACGTGGTGCTCGCAGGCAATGAACCGGCGGCCGCGGACCTTGTGGCGCTGAAGCTCATGGGGATCCCCCTGGAGGAGGTGGGGCATCTCCTCCTCATCTCCGAGGCCCGGGGCGTCTCCTACGACACCATCGAGACCGACCCCGCCGACTGTTCCCCGTACTCCAGGAAGTTCGTCACCGCCGGGGAGGCCCGTCTCGGCCTCCATTCCGACAAGATCGTCATGGAGGATGAAAGCGCGTGCAGCGCCTGCCACGCCGCGCTGATCCAGTTCCTCCGGTACCATCAGCATGATTTTGAGGACGGCGAAGTATATACCATTTTCGCCGGAAAAGACGTGAATAAAGACGACATCCTGAAGGCAAAGAACCCCTGCCTCGTGGGAAACTGCACCGCACAATTCAGGGACCTCGCCCCGTTCTGCAGGGGCTGCCCGCCCATCCCGTCGGAAATCAAAAAGACGCTGAGAGGCGAGGCCGGCATTTCCATCACCTTCCTGGGGCACTCGTGCTTCCGGGTGCGGTCGAAAGAGTACTCCATCCTCTTCGACCCCTTTCTCACGGGCAACCCGGCAGCGAACGTCAACGCGGACGACGTTTCCGCCACCACGATCCTGCTCACCCACGGCCACGGCGACCACCTCGGCGACACGGTCTCCATAGCCCGCCGGTGCAGGTCCACCGTTTTCGCCACAGTGGAGACCGCTTCCCTGCTGCCTGACGACATCAGGATCGAAAAGGGGCAGATAGGCGGATACATCCGCACCGACTTCGGCGGGGTCAAGTTCCTGCCTGCCTTCCACGGAAGCGGCGTCGCCGGAGGCCTTGCATGCGGATTCCTCCTCGAGATAGAGGGCAAGAAAATATACTTCGCAGGGGATACGGGGCTGACGGTGGAAATGTCCCTTCTCGCAGAGGAGGAGATCGACGTCGCCCTTCTTCCCATCGGCGACAGGTTCACCATGGGCCCGAAGGACGCGGTGCGCGCCGTTTCAATGATCAGGCCGAAGAAGGTCATCCCCATGCACTACAACACCATGCCCGCCATCGAGCAGGACCCGGAACGCTTCAAGGAAATGACGGAACGGGACACGGGAACGGAGTGCATCATCCTGGCCGTTGGGGAATCACTCAGCCTGTAGGGGCTGGGGAACGTTTTCCCAATATACTGCCCGCACTTGCTCTCCGGCTCCAAATTCCGAAAAAAACTCACTCCCAAAGCCGGATTTTCTCTCCGGTTTTGGGAGTAAGCTTTCAGGAACCTCTGAAAGAATCACCGACAAATTAAATTGCCCTTCGGCCCTATATTCGGCCTTATAAAGGCGAAGAAAAAGAAACGAACCATCCGCTCTCCAAAAAGATAAGCCGGAGGGAGCACATCTTCCTCATAGCCGGGAAGATCTTCTGTTCTAAGAATAGTCCAGAGGTTTTTTATTTTTCTGCCTGCAAATCAGGGGTACCGATTATCTTTTGACTTGTAACGCCTTTGGCGTTATCATTCTTTACGGAGGAGGTGTTTTCATGGGTGCGCGCATTACGAAAACCAGGCGTCCCGGATTCCGCAGTGTCAATGTGCGGCTTGTGGCCCGAGATAAGGAGTTGGCGGAGAATATCTTCAGGAAAGTCGGTTTGACTCCCACGGAGGCGATTCGTCTCTTTTATCGACAGACCATCAACACGGGAGGCATACCCTTCGGGCTTGTTTTGCCGGAAGCCACTATCGCTGCAATGCGGGAAGCGGAATCCGGCAGTGCGGAGGAACTGTCGCTGGATGATCTGAAGTCGGAACTGGATGCGATCAGTTAAGCAAACCGCGACATTCAAGCGCGATTTTAAACGGGAAAGTAAGGGGGCATCACGGCATATCCTCAAGGAACGCCTTTGGGGAGTCGTCACAGCACTGGCGATGGGAAGCCCTCTTGATCCGATGTATCGAGATCACTCTCTTGGAGGGAACCGGCAGGGACATAGAGAATGTCACATCGCTCCGGATCTGCTGTTGCTCTATTATCTATCGGGGGATGATATTGTCCTGGTGCGGCTCGGAAGCCACGCGGAGCTTTTAGGACTGTGAAAACACCGACCGCGCTG
>CAYTQC010000107.1:2668-5942 GCA_964439735.1 uncultured Synergistaceae bacterium | reverse complement strand
TCGCCGCCTCCGCCACGAACGTATCCCCGGCCCTGAGCATACCCATGACCTATATCTACGGAGTGGTTCCTCTCACGGGCTGGCTGATGATGGTCATGAACGTTCTTAAAATACGGAAGTGGATCCACCTCCTTTGCGGGGCAGAGACCGCTCCGGAGGGGAGGTAGCGACCATGCTCTGGCTTTTCCTCGGAATTCTGTTCTTCTTCACCATCTTCGGAGTACCCATCGTCTTCTGCCTCGGCATCGCGAACATAGTGATGCTCATTGTGATGAACATCCCGCTGACCGCACTGGCCGCAAAGGTCATCCAGGGTGCGGACAGTTTTCCCCTTCTTGCCATCCCCTTCTTCATGTTCGTCGGCGAAGTGATGAACCGGGGAGGCATCGCACGGAGACTGGTGGACTTCGCCGATGCCCTCGTGGGACATATCACGGGAGGGCTGGGACATGTTTCGATTCTCAGCAGCATGTTCTTCGGAGGCATCTGCGGCTCGGCTGTGGCTGAAACGGCAGCCATAGGCGGGCTGCTCATTCCCCCCATGAAGGAGCAGGGATTCCCCGCCCCGCTTGCAGGCGCGATCTGCGCGTCAGCAGCTGTCATCGGCATCATCATCCCTCCGAGCATTCCCTTCATCCTCTTCGGGATCATCACAAGCACTTCAATAGCAAAGATCTTCCTCGGCGGCATCGTTCCGGGGATCATCGTCGGCATTGCACTGATGATAACCACCTACTTCATAACGAAGAAAAAAGGCATCGCAAGACCCGACCCGGGGAGAAAATTCTCGCTGAAACGGGTGTGGCAGACACTTGTCAGCGCCGGATGGGCTCTTACCATTCCGGTCATCATTGTCGGCGGGATCCTCGGAGGTATCTTCACCGCCACTGAGGCCGGTGCGGTTTCAGCTTTCGCGGCAATGATCCTTGGCCTTTTCGTCTACAAGGAAATCTCCTGGAGAGACCTTCCCGGAATTTTCCTCTCTACCGGGAAATCAACAGCTACGGTGCTCTATCTCTGCGGCATGGCCATGTGCACTGCCTGGCTCCTTACCAGGGCACGGGTCCCGTTCGAACTTGCTGCTGTCGTGCAGTCCGTCACCGAATCCCAGCTCGGTGTCCTTCTCATGACGAACATTCTCCTCTTTTTCGTCGGTTTTGTCATGGACCTGACCCCGGCCATGCTCATCCTGGCCCCCATCCTTCTTCCCATGATGCAGCAGGTGGGGATCGACCCCGTATACTTTGGGGTTCTCATGTCGATCAACCTCGGGATAGGGCTGATCACTCCCCCGGTAGGTACGGTCCTCTACGTGGCTACCGGCGTGGCAGGGATAAAATTCGAGGAGCTTGTAACGTCCATCGTGCCCTTTGTAGTGGCTGAACTCGCGGTGCTCGTACTCCTTATCTTCTTCCCGCAGGTGATCCTTTTCGTTCCAAATCTCGTAATGCCGTAATAAGCCGGAAATTCGAACCGGGAAGAGGTGATAACACCCTCTACTGAAAAAAGGAAAAGACGCTCAAGCGTGCGGTTCTTCGGGTTCGTTCACATATTGAAAGGGGAGAAAACCAATGAAGGTAAAAACAGCAGCGGCAGCGATTCTTCTGGTCGTCTTTTTTGCAGCATCGGCATTCGGCGCCCAGTATACGATCAACGCGGGGATAGGGCTCAATGACAAGTCCGCCCAGTTTCAGTCCCTGAAGTTCTTCAAGGAAGTCGTGGAGAAAAATTCCGGCGGGAAGATCGAAGTCGTACTCTTCCATTCAAGCCAGCTCGGCGACGACCGCACCATGATGGAGGCCCTCAAGATGGGGACACAGGAGATGACGTGCCCCTCCACCGCCCCCATGACTGCATTCGTCAACGCCTACAAAATCTACGACCTTCCGTTCCTCTTCGCAAATGAAGAGGTTGCGGACTATATCCTTGACGGTCCCGTGGGCAAAAAGCTCCTCGACATGCTTCCCGCACAGGGTATGGTGGGGCTCGCCTACTGGGAGAACGGCTTCCGCATGCTCACGAACAACGCCCGTTCCATAAAGGCTCCTGAAGACCTGAAGGGGCTGAAGATCCGAACCATGGAAAACCCCATACACCTGGCCGCATTCAAGGTAATGGGTGCAAACCCGACTCCCATGGCTTTCGGAGAACTCTTCTCCGCCATGCAGCAGAAGGTCGTGGACGGACAGGAAAATCCATGGGGCACCATTTTCCTGCAGAACTATTTTGAAGTCCAGAAGTTCGCCACAGATACGGGACACGTGTATTCGCCGTTTGTGCTGCTGATCGGCAAGGGGTTCTGGGACGGGCTTCCCGATGACATGAAGGCGGTCGTGCAGGATGCCGCTGACCAGGCAAAGATCCACAACAGGGAACTCAACAGGAAGATGAATGCGGAATACCTTGAGAAACTTAAGGAAAAGATGGAAGTCACCATTCTCACGCCGGAGCAAAAGGCAGCGTTCCAGAAAGCCTGCCAGCCCATTTACGACCAGTTCGCAAAAGACATAGGAGAAGATCTCATTAAAGAAGTACAGCAGCTCATCTCGGAATACAAAAAATAAAAGTGTTTCATCAGATGAAGCGGGGCTCCCCGGCCGGGGAGCCCCGCTTCATCTGCGTCTGGAGCCCGAAAGAAGATAGCTCCTGTTTTCTATTTCATCCTGGTTCCGATACCCCGCTCCTCGTCGGTTCCCGGGACGAGAGAGTCGCAGAATGCGGCGCAGATCCCGGCAACCGCCATGGGCGTCTTGAGTATCGCCCAGACCATACCGCCGAGCGTCTGAAGAATCGGGCTGTGCTCCGGGTTCATGAAAAGAGCCTGGTTCTGCTCGATCCAGCCGGGGAGTCCCATGGCCATGAGAAACGCGAACCCCACGATGAGGATGTTCCGCTGGCTTCCCATGTCTGCCCTCATGAGGACCTGGATTCCGAGGGCGCCGATGGTGCCGAAGAGGGCTATGTATGCCCCGCCGATGATCGGCGACGGCATGGTAGCGATGAGGGCCCCGAGCTTACCGATAAAGCTCATGAATATGAGGAGGATCGCCCCTGTCCTGACCACCCACCTCGATGCGACACCCGTGAGCCCGATCAGGCCGATGTTCTCTGTGTAGGACGTGGTACCTACGGAACCGAAAAGGCCCGAAAGCGCGCAGTTCAGCCCTTCAGCACCTATGCCTCTGCTGATGGTCTTCTCGTCGGGGTCATTCAGCCCGGCTGCGTAGGAGCAGGAATGGTAGTCACCAACGGATTCGATCATGACGGCGAAGAA
>CAYTQC010000107.1:0-2568 GCA_964439735.1 uncultured Synergistaceae bacterium | reverse complement strand
CCGCCGATGTACTGCATGATCACGTCGGGACCCATTGCCTTGTAGGCTCCTATAATGGTCATGACGGACGGGATGAAGCTGAAGCTCGACCCCTGTACGATGGGAAGCCCTGAACCGAGCTTCGGGTGCGTCTGGATCAGGGTGGCGATTCCCATTCCGAAATAGACGCACGAAATGAAGGACGCTATCTGCATCGCGTCCATACCCATAGCAGGTCCGAAAATAAGGGGAACAAGAGTTGTCGCGCCGAAAAGGGTGAGGACATGCTGGGCTCCCGCAAGGATCATCACGGGGAATGGAGGCTTGTCGTCGACTCCATAAATTACCTGTTTTCTGGCCATAAAAAACTCCACCTCCTGAAGAAGAAAAAATACTTTTCATTCCGGAACAGAGCGCCTCTTTTTGCCGGACTTCCACCTCCCCGGAAATTTCCTCCTGCAGCCTGTCTTGCACGGAGCCGGTTTCACCGGACCACTCAAAGGGAAATACGTATCATCCCGGATCGGGCTCATGTTTCAGGCACTGCATCGACGAAATTATACCACTCATATTTTCCCGGAGAACTTTGCGGATTATTTTTCTTCTTCTGCCGCAAATTCAGGAAAAAGATGCATCAATCGACAGAAGGGTGTAGAGTTTTATCCGAAGGGTTTGAATACCTGACCGCAGAGGAGGATCACATGGTCATTTACGGTGTGGCAATTGTGGCATTCTGCTTTTTTCTCGGAAACTTCACCGGCGATGTACTCGGGAGGATCGCGGGGCTCAACTCGAACATAGGAGGAGTGGGTTTTGCCATGCTTTTTCTGCTGATCGCCGCAGAATACGGCAGACCTTTTCTTGAAAGGAATCCTTCCGCCGTCGAGGGGATACGGTTCTGGCAGGCCATGTTCATCCCGGTCGTAGTTGCCATGTCCGCTTCCCAGAACGTGGTGAGGGCGCTGAGCAGCGGTCATGTCGCCATTATTGCGGGGCTTGCCGCTACCATGGTCAGTTTCCTTTTCATTCCGCTTTTCAGCCGGATCGGCGGAGAAGAAACCCCGGGCGGCAGACTCCCGAAAGACTGTGAAAAACCATGACAGCTATTGCAGAAATCGTCCAAAAGCTGTTCATTTCCAATGGCCTTCTCACGGCATTTCTCCTCGTCGGGACCATATCATTCCTTTCCGGGTGGATTTCCGGGCGCCTCTCGAAAGGGATGATCCACGGATCTGCTCTAGCCATACTGACAGGTCTGGCCCTCGCATACGCCGGAGGTATTTTCACATCGGGTTCGAAGGGACTGGCGGACATACCGGTATTCGCGGGCGTCGGATTTCTCGGAGGCTCCATGATGCGTGATTTCACCATTGTCTCCACCGCATACGGAGCAGACATCCGCGAACTGAAGAAAAGCGGGCTTGCGGGAGTCCTGTCCCTTGTATTCGGGGTCGTGCTCTCTTTTGTCGTGGGGGCCGCGGCAGCCGTATCATTCGGGTTCACTTCTCCGGAGGACGTCACCACCATAGGGGCGGGAGCAGTGACATTCATCGTGGGACCGGTCACAGGCTCCGCCATAGGAGCGGGTTCTGACGTGATCGCCATCTCCATCGCGGCAGGAGTCGTGAAGTCCATCACTGTAATGGCCCTCACTCCTTTCGCGGCAAAGATCATCCGCATCGATACCCCGAAGACGGCCATGATCTACGGAGGCCTTATGGGGACCACCAGCGGCACGGCGGCAGGAATGGCGGCCACAAACCCTGCCCTCGTTCCCTACGCGGCCATGACAGCAACCTTCTACACGGGCTTCGGATGCCTTATCTGCCCTTCCATACTCTACTGGACCGTTCTGAAGCTGTTTTGAGGAAATCCTTCCCGGGGAGATTTTTCAATAACATGATACAATTTGACCGTGTTTCAATATCTCATCGAATCATTCAGGAGGTGTGCACATGCTGAAAAAAAGGAAGGTGTTCATCGCTCTTTCGTTAGCCCTGCTTTTCGCCCTTTCAGGGACCATGTCAGCACTGGCGGATGAACTCGTTGTCTACTCCAGCGTGGACGAGGAAAATGCCAGGAACATTCTCGACGAATTCTCGAAGGCTACCGGCATAAAGGTCAACATGGTGTTTCTCTCCTCCGGACCTGCCATGAGCCGCATCGAGGCGGAGAAGGCAAACCCCCTGGCCGATGTCTGGTTCGGCGCCCCCAGCGAAAACCATATTATCGCCAAGGACAGGGGGCTCACCCAACCCTATATATCAAAGACCGCTGAAGATCTCGCCGGCGGATTCAAAGATCCGGAAGGGTACTGGACCGCTTTTTACATGAACCCCCTGGGATTCGGCGTCCTTGCCGACGAACTGAAGAAGGACGGCAAACCGGTGCCGGCATCGTGGAAGGATCTTCTCGACCCGGCATACAGGGGGATGATCCAGATGCCCTCTCCCCAGTCCTCCGGTACAGCATACGCCATGATCATGACTCTCATCGAGACCTTCGGGGAGGACGATGCATTCACCTACATGAAAGCGCTCAACCCCAACATCCAGACCTACACCCAGAGCGGCACCGGACCGAGCAAGA
>CAYTQC010000106.1:0-6100 GCA_964439735.1 uncultured Synergistaceae bacterium | reverse complement strand
GCGAGGCCGAAGGATTCGAGCAGCATTCCGCTGAACATCGCGACCACGAAGGTCACGGCGCCGTACGTCAGGCATGCTTTCCACCCCAGCAGCGCCCAGAACATGGCCATGATGATCGGGTTCAGAAGAGGAGAGGCGAGCACGAAGGAGAGCGTCGCCCCGAAGGGCACTCCGGCGCGCAGAAAGCCCACCGTCATGGGAATGGTGGAGCAGGAGCAGAAGGGCGTGAGCGCGCCGAGCGCCGCGCCGAGGAAGTTCCCGAGGAGCCCCTTCGACGACATCCTGCGACGGATCGCGTCGTCAGAGACGTACTCGAAGATCAGCCCGATAAGCGTGCTCACCCCGAGGAAGAGAATCGTCAGTTCGAGAAATATGAACGCGAAGAACTGAAGCGAAACGACGAACGTATTCATTGTAACCCTTCTTTCAGAGCAGTGTTCATAAAAAAACGCTCTTTTTCGGTCTGGAGAAGCTTCTAGTGCCCCTGTCGGAACCAGTGCGTCGTGTTGTTGCAGAACTTCACCAGCATCAGCATCACCGGCACCTCGATGAGCACCCCCACCACAGTGGCGAGAGCTGCACCCGAGGAGAGGCCGAACAGCATGGTGGCCGTGGCAATGGCCACCTCGAAGTGGTTGGACGCGCCGATCATGGCGGAGGGCGCGGCGTCCTGGTAGGAAAGCCCCAGTTTCTTCGACATCCAGTAGCCGATGCCGAAGATCAGCACCGTCTGGATAAAAAGCGGGATGGCGATCCAGAGGATCGTCAGCGGATTGGCGACGATGACCTCTCCTTTGAAGGAGAAGAGCAGCACGAGGGTGATGAGAAGGGCCGCGATGGTGACGGGCGTCAGGAAGTGAAGGAACTTCTCCCGGAACCAGGTCTCCCCCTTGATTTTCAGGATCATCTTTCTGGATAAATAGCCCGCCGCCAGGGGCAGCGCCACGTAGACGGCGATGGAGAGTGCGAGGGCCTGCCACGGAACGGGAATACGCCCGACACCGAGGAGAAATCCGCCCAGCGGTCCGTAGAGAAAGAGCATGGTGAGGGAGTTGATGGCCACCATCACGAGGGTGTGCCCGTCGTTCCCCCTGGCGAGGTATCCCCACACCAGGACCATGGCGGTGCAGGGGGCAATTCCGAGCAGGATGCAGCCCGCGAGGTAGCTCCGCCACAGGGGGACCGAGAGCATCCGGACGCCGTTTTCAAGGACCACTGTACCGAGTCCGTAGGTCGCTCCGGGCCCGAGGTCGAGGCCGAAGGGAAGACGGACCAGGTCGACTGCGTCCGGACCGATGAAGTGGATGAAAATCTTCCCGAGGAAGAAGACGGCGATGGCGTACATGGTGAAGGGCTTCACCGCCCAGTTGATGAAGAGGGTCAGCCCGACCGGTTTAATGCTCTTTCCGGCCTTCACCACTTCGGTAAAGTCGATCTTCACCATGATGGGGTACATCATGAAGAAGAGGCAGACGGCAATTGGAATGGAGACCACCGGAGCTCCTCCCACGGAAAGAGCCATGCCGTCGAGGGCCTTCGCGAAGTCGGGGGCGACCTTGCCGAGCCCGATTCCGGCGAGGATGCTCAGAATCACCCAGACGGTGAGATACTTTTCAAAGAAGCCGAGTCCTTTCGCCTCTTTCGTGATGCAGATTCTATCCTCCATCTCTCATACCTCATTTCTGTTACTGCTGTTCCCGGGCCCCGTTTTCCTGAGGAGGACAGCCCGAGGATTTTTTCGCCTGAATCAGCGCGCCGGCCAGTGCGCCGTTGATTTCTTTTCGTTCTTCTGCAGAGAGTTCGGGAAATGCCATGGCGGCCAGAGCATCGGGCACTTCGTAGACCTTTGTGCGACGGACGTCGACCTCAACGAACCCCGCTTCCTTCAGAAGAGCGGCGTATTCCGTCTCCTGAAGTGCACCGGCAATACACCCGGACCACGCAGCGAGGTTCTTCACCGCCCGCTCCGTCACAGGGCGCAGAAACACCGTGTCGGAGACGCAGAACCGGCCGCCGGGACGGAGCACCCGAAAGGCCTCCTTCAGCACCTTCCCCTTGTCGGGGGAGAGGTTGATGACGCAGTTGGAGATGATCACGTCCACTGTGCTGCTCTCCAGCGGCATGTCCTCGATGTACCCCTTCACGAGGGTGACATTGTCCAGCCCCCTGAGGTTTTCAGCAGCGGTCTCAAGCATCTCCTCGGTCATGTCGAGGCCGATGACTTTTCCGGAGGGCCCCGTAGCTTCCAAGGCCAGGAACAGATCGAGCCCCGCGCCGCTTCCAAGGTCGAGGACGGTCTCTCCAGGCTGGATGCGGGCTTCGGTGAAGGGATTCCCGCACCCGAAGGACTGGTCTGCCATCTGCCCGGGCGCCTTTTCGAGCACCGTGCCGTCGTAGTTGCCCCTCGTCATGCTCAGGATGTCGGATGAGCCCGTGGTACTGCAGCAGCACCCTCCCGATCCGCAGCATGACGTACTGTTTTTTATGGCCTTGGCGTACCGTTCTTTCACGTAGTTACGGATGTCGTCCACTGTCGGTCCAGCTCCTTTTCTATTCAGGAAGATTTTCCAGAAAACCCGGGAGGTTCTCTATGAACGCGCGTATTTCGTCCCGGACCCGGCGGTAGCAGTCCAGTTTTTCCTCTTCCGTTTTCTTTTCGAGGGCGAGTTTCGGGGGGTCGTCGAACCCCCGGTGGATGATCCGGGCGTTTCCGGGGAAGAAGGGGCACCGTTCATCCGCGTCGCCGCACACGGTGATGACGAAGTCGAAGGAGACGTCGAGCAGTTCCATGACGTTTTTCGACCGATGACCGGAGATGTCCACCCCAGTCTCTTTCATCACCGCCACCGCACCGGGATTCAATCCGTGGGTTTCGATCCCCGCGGACCATGCCTCCACGGCGTCTCCGTGGAGATGCCGGGCCCACCCCTCCGCCATCTGGCTGCGGCACGAGTTTCCGGTACAGAGAAAAAGTACCTTCAATTTCTCCTTCATACAGTCTTTTTCCTCCCCCCGGCGTCACAGAGGCTGCTCTCCCTGTGCTGCCTGACGATTTCTTTAATTTTTGCCCTGTCCTTCGCCGGAAAACCTGCATCCCGCACGGAGTGCCGTATCCACTCAAGCAGCCGGGGATCGACAGAGGTGTCCATACGGTAATAAACCCACCGCCCTCTTTTTTCCGATTCGATGAGCCCGGCCTGGTGGAGAATGCTCATGTGGCGGGAGACGGTCGCAGGGGCAAGTCCGAGGAAGTCTCCCACATCGCAGACGCAGAGCTCTTCCGTGTCCATGAGTGCCAGAAAAACGCGGAGCCTGTTCTTTTCACCGAGTGCTTTTGAGATGGAAAGGATCGATTCCACAATATGTCTCCCACCTTTTGTTATTTCTGCATATAACGAAATGATAGCATGAAAGATTTTTCCATGTCAAACCTCATCAAGACCAAATGTAACGAGGTGATGATCGTGTCATGGGATACGTGTTTCATGAATGATAAAAGAGCAATAATCTCTTAGCCCTTCTCAAAATAGCGGGCAAGGTCCCCCTAACGGTTTCCCGGATGATTCTTTCCCTGTTTTCCGAAAACAGAAAAAAATACAGATTGCTGCATTCCGCGGCAGTGCCTTCCCGACGTTTTTCATTCAATGACACGTGATTTTTTTCTGCGGAAGAACCCCGTTCCAACCTCCATGCCCCTGTGTATCCGTTTCATTTTTCAAAGCGTTCCAGTATAGCCTTCCTGTCCTCTACCCCCAACAGCCGCTCCAGGAGGACTCCCATTATGAGAATACCGGAAAGGGAGGCCACGAAGCGCGAAAGGGCAAACACTGAGCCGACACTCTGGATCTCGAACAGGACCATGGGCAGCCGCATGGATGACCAGGAGCCGAGAAAGATGAAAACGTTCCGGAGACTCGTTCCTTTCCGAAGCATAACCTCTGCCACCGGGAATGCCACGTAAAGGGGACCTGCTGAACTCGCGCCCAGCAGGACAGCGAGTACGATCCCCCTGATGCCGGAGGCCTCTCCGAGGTGCGGAGCTATTCGCTCCCTGGGAACCCAGGCGTCGAACAATCCCAGCAGGATAAACACAGGCACCAGGATTCCGACGATGGTCGACACATTGTCACCGAGCAGCTTGAGAGTTTCTCTCCCCGCCTCAGGGAACACAGTCCCAAGAACCGCTGTGAATACAAGAGCCCCTATGGCGACCCTCCATTTTTTCAGTGCGGCCCTCATATCCATATCCTCACCGCAAGCCAGACCGTGTATCCGATTCCGAATGACCAGAAGTAGGCCATGCCGTTTCGCAGAAGGGTGGCCTTCCATCCGAAGAACGAGGCTTCAAGGGGGGCGGTCGCTGCACCCACCATCATGAGCGTTGATACAAAGACTGCTATCTGGGCCACTCCTGCTCCGTGCTCCAGAAGAACTTTTGCCATGGGAAATGCCACGAATCCCGGCATAAGAGTCAGGGAGCCGATCAGGGACGCCAGGACCTGTCCGAAAAAGCCGCTTTCCTCGCCGATCAGGGAAGCAATGACTTTTTGGGGCAGCATCGCCACGGAAATCGAGACGAGGAGCAGCATGGCAGTCAGCGGCGGAAGAATGTTCACAAATGTGTTCTGAGCTTTCTTCAGCGCTTTTTTCGTTTTCTCAGGGCTTGCAGCCGCTGAAACGGCAAGAAGAACACCTGTCGCGAGATAGAGGAACCACGTCATAAGAGTCGGACACAACCTTTCGATGGGGAATCGCTCTTTTTCGAATTCCCGGTACATGATAATGCAGAAGAGAACGGGGATGCAACAGGGAATAAGGCCGTAGAGACCGTTTTTCCGTCGAGCCTGTTTTTCGGGTTTTTCTGTCGGCGAAAGGACAAAAAGGTGTACCCGGGGGCGTTCACAGGTGTCCGTGACAGAAAGAACAGGCTGTTTTTCACTCTTCCTGGAAGCTGAAATCACCAGACCAGGTCCCGTATGATCTCCAGGAATCTTTCAAGGGAGTTTGTCTCCATGAGAGGTTTCCATAAGATAAGCACAATGCTCGCATCGAAAAGGCTCCTGGCGGCGGCCAGGGGCTGGGAAAGAGCTTTTTTCACCTCCGGACTTGAGGTACGGAGACACCGGTGTATCGTCGTCTCAAGATGCATGCTGAATAAAACCGGGGAAAGGGCAAATGCGCCGCGGAAGATCTGGGAGACCGGGGACCGGCTTGGGAAGCCTTCGGTTTTTAAAAAGGCGATGGCACAGACAAAGCAGGCGAAATACCAGATGGAAAAATTGAGCCGTTTCTTCCGTATTTCCTGCACGGTCTCGAGAAGATGGCAGAACGTCTCGTCGATCCCCCGCCTCAGGCCTTCGTCCCGGGCCCTGTCTATTCCGCTGATCCTGCTCCAGAATCCCATGGCGCGCACCTCCGTTGAGCAAATAAGACCATTCAGTCCTTCCAGGGGATCTGTTCCGGCTTTCTGAGCGCCTGGTGTTTCAGTACCGGTATCCCCAGCTGTTCGCCCAGGGAGCGGAACCTGTCCTTGAAGGCCCCTTTCAGGTTGTCGTGGAACGCAATGGCATCGATGCCGCCACGAATGGAACGGACGCACTCTTCAAGCCTCGCGGAGCCTGACTCGTCTTCGTAGCCGCCAGACACAAGCCACTGGTTGGCGAGGATATGGGATACGCCGAGCGCTGAGTCGTCCCATTCCCCGAAGGCCGCCGCGGCAAAATTGGGATCGAAGTGGACTCCACCTGCACAGAGGATATTCCTTACCTTTCTTCCGTCGCTCCTGAAAACCGACACGAGCGACCGGGCAAGTACCCTCGCCGCACGCAGGTCACCCCAGCAGGGGGGTGAACTCCCGATCTCTATGTCAAGGAGAGGCACAGGGTACTTTGTGATCATGTCCGGAGTGCCCCCTCCGTAGACCATGCCCGACCAGTGGGTCGCCTCGGTGGTGACCCGGTACTCCGTCAGCCCCTCCTCTATTCTGAAGCGCTCCATTGCATAAAGCAGGTTCCGCATGCACTGAGGGTCCGCCTGGCCGAAAGAGCCGCTCCCGATATCGCCTGTGGTGTGGGTCGTCAGAATTCCGTCGGGAGCGTTC
>CAYTQC010000105.1:0-6119 GCA_964439735.1 uncultured Synergistaceae bacterium | reverse complement strand
TCGATCTTCTGGATCTCGTGGGAGGTGCGGAATCCGTCAAAGAAGTTAAGAAAGGGGATGCTGGCCTTAATTGCGGAAAGATGGGAAACTGCGGTGAGATCCATGACCTCCTGCACGCTGCCGGAAGCGAGCATGGCAAAACCTGTTCCGCGGCAGGCCATAACGTCGCTGTGGTCACCGAATATGGACAGGGCGTGAGCCGCAAGGGACCGTGCAGTTACGTCAAAGACACCCGGAAGCATTTCACCTGCTATCTTGTACATGTTGGGCATCATGAGGAGAAGTCCCTGGGAGGCCGTGAAAGTTGTGGAGAGAGACCCTGCCGAAAGGCTCCCATGGACAGCGCCTGCCGCTCCCGCTTCAGACTGCAGTTCGGTTACCTGAACCGTCTTCCCGAAAATGTTCTTCCTTCCATGAGCTGCCCATTCGTCCACTACTTCGGGCATGGGCGAGGACGGCGTTATGGGATAAATCGCAGCAACTTCGGTAAAGGCATATGAAACATGAGCCGCAGCGGTGTTGCCGTCCATGGTTTTCCAGTTTCTTTTCATTAAGGTACCCCCTCTTTGATTTCAGGCATAAGGGACAACCCCCCGGCCTGTTTTATTATTTCCCTGTAAAGTGAAAGGTGAAACGAAATTGTATGAACCCAAACCCTTTTTATTTTACAACAAAAACGGTTTTTTGCATTCTGTATAATTGGGGAGGAAGAAAAACAGGAGAAACCAAAAAAATCTTTTTTCACGTGCTGATATTACCATAAAGAGGCGTCCGGTCAAATCGTGAAATATGTTGCTTTTTCGGATAGAATCCGGAACTCCCTTTCAATGTTCCGTAATCTTCTTTGGATTGCTGAAAATACTGTTATAATTATTGACTTGAAAGATTTTTGCGTATCCGGAGAATGAAAAGAGGTACAAAGCGTGACGGATATCAGCCATATTATCGTAGCACCGGAAAATGAACAACTGCCCCTTGCTATGACCATGAACAGAAGCGAGGCACGGGTTTTTGTTGAAATCGGCTTCGGCAACGGCGAATTTCTCACCCACATTGCCGGCCAAAATCCTGACGATGTGTTCTGGGGTGTGGAGATGTCCCGTTCATGTATCCTCCGGGCACTTAAAAGGATCCGGAAAAACGTTCCTGGAAATGCCTTTCTTGTCTGCTGCGATGCACGTTTCTTCCTCAAGGAATGCGTCCCTCAAGGATCGCTGAACGGTGTATTCATGAATTTTCCCTGCCCATGGCCTAAAAAGAAACACTCGAAACGGCGTGTTTCAAGCGGTGATTTTTCTTCCGTGATCGCCAGTGTCCTCAAGCCGGGGGGAATCTTTGAACTTGCGACCGATGAAGAATGGTACGGCATGGAAGTAAGGAACGCGCTTTCAGCGGTTCCCGGCCTTGAGCTCGAAAGCTGGGCGGTAAATCCCGAACGGGATGTGACGACCAAGTACGAACGAAAATGGATCGGGATGGGCAAAAAAATTTACCTTTCCCGTTTTGTGAAAACAGAATCGGATGCCGCAAGAATTCCGGCTTCTCCGGGGAGGGCAGGGCAAATGCATGTACGGGTCACAGGCAAGGGTTCTCTTGACCTGTTTCTGAAGGAAATCTACGGTCAGGGAGAAGGGGAAGGGGAAACCCTGTGGGTCTGCAAAAAAACGTATGCTTCTCCTGACGGTGTCCACCTGCTGGAAATAGTGGCGACGGACGGGGCATTCGAGCAGAAGTTTTTTCTGCAGTTCGTGGAACGGGAAGAGGATGTGCTGGTAAAAATCGCCCCCTATTCGTCTCCTTTTCTTACCCCGTCGGTAAAAGGGGCAATTGAGGGAACAGCAGAAAAACTGAAGTCTTTTCTCGGGCGCCCTGACGCTCCTGAAAGACATATTTAAAGAAGGGACTTCAGTTGAAAGACGCGCGCCCCACATCGGGAAAGGTGCTGCAGGCACTTTTCAACATACTTGGAGATATCAGGGGGTGCTCTTTTCTTGACCTCTTTTCGGGAACGGGCAGAGTAGCCCGTTTTGCAGTCGACAGGGGAGCGTCCCCCGTTGCAGCGGTAGAAATTCTCGGAGCCCGTGCCGCAGACATAAAAAAACTTTTCAGGAACGACCGTGACGCAATCGTCCTTACAATGGACGTGCGGCGGGGGATTTCCTGGCTGCGCAGAAAGGGATATCTTTTCGATATCATCTTTGCAGACCCTCCGTACGGTGCAGGGTGGCCGCTGATATTAGGAGACATCCTGACACCTCCCGAGGGCGGCGTTCTTTCTGAGGAAGGACTGATCGTGATCGAGCATTCCGTGCGGGAAGAAGTAAAAACAGGTAACGAGTTTGTAATAACAGACCGGAGGGAATACGGTGATACTGTTCTGACATTCCTGAGGAAAGCCAGGAGAGGGGGAGAAGGGTGAAACGATCATTAACTGCAGTCTATCCGGGCTCTTTTGACCCGATAACCAACGGTCATATTTATATCGCCGAAAGGGCGGCCGCTCTTTTCGACGAAGTGATCGTCAGTGTCCTCTTAAACCCGCAGAAAAAAGCGGCTTTCACTGTTGAGGAACGGAAAGCCATGGCCAGAGAAGCGTTAAGCCATCTGCCCAACGTGAAGGTCAATTCATTTTCCGGGCTTCTCGTCGACTTTCTCCGCCAGGAACAGAGCAGGATCATTATCCGCGGACTCAGGGCTCTTTCCGATTTTGAATATGAATTCCAGCTCGCACTGATGAACCGCCAGCTGGCACCCGAGATAGAAACCCTGTTCATCGTCACTGAGGCCCGCTACTCCTATCTTTCCAGCCATGCAGTCAAGGAGATCTACCAGTTCGGGGGGCCTGTCCATGAAATGGTTCCTCCCGGGGTGTTCCGCCGTCTTCGGGAACGCTTCCCTCTTCCCCGGAATATTCTTCCGTCCTGATGAGAGGCCGGCGTTTTTTCTCGTATCCCGGGGAGAAAACGCCGGTCAGTGTTTCCCAGAGCCTGCAGGCTCTGGTTTCAATTTCGGAAAGCATGAGAAGTTTTCTGTCTCCACTTACAGGATGCTTCCCTGCCACGGGAATGGCGGAGGTTTTCCTCATTTTTCTGAGCATCCACAATCCTCCCCGGTCCGCACCGAGGACACGTATATAGGCCGGTCCCGACTCCTGAAGCTGCCGGTTCTCGTCGTGCCGTATACCCAGAAGAAAGTGAATGAGCTGCCGCTGCACCCTTCCCCTTGGATATCTGCCGGTGACGCATCGTGAAACAAATTCATCCCAGGAAGTGCTCTCCGGTGCAAATTTCAGGAAACGGTTCTCCATCCCTTCCGTCATTTCGGAAGAAAGGGCGATTTCACTCGCCGGAGTCCCGAGAAGCATGTACCGCGCCATCCTCCACAACAGTTCCCGGGAAGCAACGATCCGCCCTTCATCAAGGCATCTCGACAGTACAGCCGCGGAACTCTCAGGAATACCGTTTTCAAGTCCATTCAGTTTTCCTTCCCTTATATTCTTCCGTATTGCCGTCGCGCTCGGAAAACCTGACGGCTCAGTACAGATATCATGAAAACCTGCACCTATCCTGCCCACAGGATTCCAGGTGACAGGGTAGCCTTTTTTCCGGATCCGTTCCATGTACGCAAGAGCAAGGGAATTGTTCGGAGAGGAAACGAATGTGCCGAACTCAGGCCTTACGGCTGCCAATGCATGCGCCCTTGCCTTTACGTAGGAAAATCCCGAATTCAGGAATTTTTTCAGATTATCCTTGAAATATTGAGGCTCCTGCACTAAAATATTAAGGATTGCTTCAACATCGCATTCAGGCTGTTCCATACCAAAAGAAAGCGATCGGACAAGTCCCGTGGCAGTAAGAATGTCGACCGCCCCGGATGCGAATATGCCCGCGTTATGACAGGAAAAAAAAGCGGGAAGCTCGAGGACTAGGTTCGCACCCGCTGAAAGGGCGGATTCGGCTCTGTCCCATTTGCTGAGCAGCGCCGGTTCTCCCCGCTGGGTAAAGTAGGACGAAAGGGCCACTATTATTCCGTCGCTCCCGTTTTCCCGCGTTTTTCGGATATGGTACAGGTGACCATTGTGAAGAGGGTTGTACTCGGCAATTATGCCGGTTATGTTTTTAAAAATGGGATCATCTGCTTTCCGCGATTTATAATCAGTGCCATTACAATACAGCCGGCGGAAGCCGGCGGTCAAGAAGAGAGGAAGGGGTAACCCGATGAAAATTCTGGTGATCAACTGCGGCAGTTCATCTCTAAAGTACCAGCTGTTCGACATGAAAGACGAGTCAGTGCTCGCCAAGGGCCTGGTGGAGCGTATAGGAATCGAAGGCGCCCGTATCAAGCATACCAGGACGGGCATGGATCCGGTGATCAAAAATACTGATATTCCCAACCACAAAGTGGCATTCAAGGTTGTTGAAGGAGCCCTTCTTGACGAAAATCACGGAGTCCTGAAGAGCCTTGACGAACTTGCAGCGGTCGGGCACAGGGTCGTTCACGCAGGGGAAAAATACGCAGGCTCGGTCATGATAACCCAGGACGTGATCAACGCTCTCGAGGAATGCGTTCCCCTTGCTCCTCTCCATAACCCGGCGAACCTGATGGGCATCTATGCCGTAACGGACGCACTTCCCAAGATACCGCAGGTGGGTGTTTTCGACACCGCGTTCCATCAGACCATGCCGGGGTGCGCATACATGTACGGAGTTCCCTATCACTACTATGAGAAATACAAGGTCCGCCGGTACGGATTCCACGGAACCAGCCATTTCTATGTTTCACGGAGAGCAGCCGAAATTCTCGGAAAACCGGTGGAATCCCTGAACATCGTCACCTGTCATATGGGCAACGGCAGTTCGATCGCTGCTGTCAAGGGAGGGAAGTCGGTGGACACAAGCATGGGCTTCAGCCCCCTTCCCGGCGTGATCATGGGTACGCGGTCAGGTGACGTCGATCCTCTGCTTATCTCTTTTCTAGCAGAGCAGGAAGGAATTGACAACAAGGCCATGAGCCACATCCTCAATAAGGAAAGCGGCCTTCTCGGAATTTCCGGCGTGAGCAGCGATCTCCGGGACGTGGAGGAAGCAGCTGACAACGGCAACAGCAGAGCAAAGCTTGCGGAAGATATGCTGTATTACGGAGTGAAAAAATACATCGGTTCGTATGCGGCCGCAATGGGGGGTCTTGATGTCCTTGTTTTCACGGCAGGAATCGGTGAAAATAGCGCCCGTGCCAGGGAAGGCATCTGCTCAGGCCTCGAATTCATGGGGGTAAAGATCGACAGTGAAAAGAACAAGGTAAGGGGAAAAGAGACGGTCATCAGCACAGAGGACAGCAAGGTCAAGGTTCTTATCGTGCCCACGGATGAAGAACTCGTCATTGCCCGCGATACGAAGAAGATAGCACTCGACCGCCGCTGAAGGCGAAACCGGCTGCAGAAACGGGAGGGAGAACCTGTGGCGCTTACGGAAAGGCCTGCTTCATGGAAATTTGAAATAGAAATGCCGGAAATGGGAAACTCCGACTCCATTACCGTTCTTTCCGCAGAACCCGCTAAAGAAAGCCTGGAGGCTATTCTCTACGACGGGCAGATTTTCGAATTTACGAAATCCCTTTCCGTTTCTGCAGAAGCAAGATGGGCAGGAGAGGATGTTTCCGTTTCAGTTTCCGTGGAAACTACATTTTCTTCTCCGTGTTCGAGGTGTCTTGCACCATCAGATATTGAAATTATGAACGATTTCATGTATCTTTATTCCTTGCGTAAGAACGAGGCTTCCGGAGAGAAGCATGAAGAGGATGACTCCCAGGTCGTGACGGTTTCCAGGTGGACACGATTCCTTGATATATCAGACCAGGTCTGGGAATCGGTTATTCTCTCTCTGCCCCGGCAGGTTCTGTGTTCCAAGGACTGCAGAGGATTGTGTCCCTTTTGCGGAAAACCCCTGAAGGAAGAGAAATGCGGATGCTCTCCGGATACTCTGGATCCAAGGTTTCAGAAGCTCCTCGGAGTCAGAATAGAGGAGACGCAAGAATAAGACAAAGGAGGGAAGTCAAATATGGCAGTGCCGAAAAGCAGGGTATCCCATGCCCGTACACATAAAAGAAAGTCCGAGTGGATC
>CAYTQC010000104.1:0-6197 GCA_964439735.1 uncultured Synergistaceae bacterium | reverse complement strand
TTTCCGGGGAGCGGTCGACACGCGCACGAGAAGCCTCACCCTGGCGGGCGCGGTCATCGAGGCCTCGCGGCAGCCCTTCATGGCCACCCAGAAGGCCCCCGAGCCCGGGGAACTTGCTGCCGGCAGCGGCGGCCAGGTCACCGTTGAAGGCGGCGAGGCCGTGCCGACATTCGTCCGGGAGAAGATCCCTCCCATCATGTTCGTTCGGGCCATCATGGTGGCGGGAAATCAGTCAATGGCGATCATGGATATAGAAGGCGTGGGCAACGGCATCATCGTGAAAAACGGCTACAGGTTCGCCAACGGTGCGGGACGGGTGATCAGGATCCGGCCTGACAAGGTGACGGTCAACTGGTCGGGCAAAACTGTGGACGTAGCTCCGGGACTCTAAGGGGGATTTCAGACAATGAGAAAATTTTCGAAGCTGTTCGTCTTTTTGCTGCTCGCGGCCATTTTTTCCGTTGCGGCAGGCATATCTGCCCCGGAGGCTGCCGAAACGCCTGAAAAACCGTCGTATGCCCATCTGCCCCCCGTGGGAGGCCTGATGGTGCGACAGATCGGTTCTGACGGCATCCACATCGAGCTGAAGGGAACATCACTGCCGAAGCCCGAAGTGGGTGACTTCGGGACCGACTTTGTCACCTTCACAATTCCGAAGGCATACCTGGCTGCTGTGAAATGGGAGCGGGATTTCGGCCTTCCGCTGGTCGGCAAGGTGTACGCCGAGCAGTCGGGAGAGCAGGTGCTGTTCAAGGTGCAGGTTAACAAGCCAATGACCCTGCAGAGGCTCGACGGCAGGGCACCTTCGAACCGTTACCTGTTCCGGTTCATCACGTCCACCTTCGTGGAGCGGAAGAACATCCAGGAGGACCTGCTGAAGCCCCAGCCTCCGGTCGTGTCATCCCCCGGCGACCCGTTCACGAAGACGGTCCCCGTGACCCTCGACCTCCGTGACGTGGAGCTTCGGGACGTGTTCCGCATGATGGGGGCATACGCCAACATGAATATCGTGGCCGACCCCTCGGTGCCGAACACCCTTGTGACCATGTCGCTGAAGGGCGTTCCCCTTAACGAGGCCATGGGGTACCTCATGCGCATGTACGGCATGAGCTACGCCATCCTGGGCAAGACCATCATCGTAGGCACCCCTGACAGCATCGGGAAGACCACCGGCAAGGAAAACACGAAGCAGTACAAGATCGCCTATGCGGACATGAAGACCGTTGGAGGGCTTTTACAGGGCCTTGCGGGCGTCACCAAGGTGGTCGCCGACGAGCGGCTCCGGACGCTCTACGTTACGGGCCGGCCGGAACAGTTCCTGGAGGTCGAGAAGGTGCTGCAGCAGATCGACCACCCGGGGCGGCAGGTGATGCTGCAGGCCCGGATCATAGAGGTGACCGACAGCGGCAAGGAAGAGCTCGAGACCATCATCGACGCGGTGTATAACCAGTGGTGGTTCAACTACAGCTCCGCCGGGGCCGGGCTGGGGTACGTCTACGCCGACAATCCGGCGGCCTACGACCCCCAGGGCGGCGACAACCGGCCGGCACCCCTTCGTCCCATTACAGGCGACGGCCTGAACGAGATCGCCAGCGGGAACCTGACGAAGATGCTCGATTTCGGACTCCGTGCCCTGGTGACGAAGAACAAGGGAAAGGTCATCGCCGACCCGTCCATCATCACCATCGACGGCCAGAAGGCGGTCATCAAGCTGGTGGAGAACTACCCCTACATCTCCGAGCGCGACGAGGCGGGCAACCCCACGTGGAGCGAGAAGGAAGTGGGCCCCATCATGGAGTTCACCCCCCAGGTGGGGCGCGACCAGATGGTGACGGTGCAGCTGAAGATACAGACCGGAGAGATCATCGGCACCTACCGGGGCCAGGCGGGCGAGCAGTTTCCCCAGACCACCGAGCGCGAGGTGACCACCAATATCCGGGTCCGTGACGGTGAGCCCTTCGTTGTGGGCGGCCTGTTCAAGGACCAGGAAAAGGTGGAGAAGCACCGGATCCCCCTGCTGAGCGACATCCCCCTGCTGGGGGAGCTGTTCAAGTTCAAGTCGGAGAGCCGGGACAAAACTGAAGTCGCCATGATCGTGATCCCCTATATCCTGGAGATCCCCGACACCACCGTGGAGACGTACGTTCTGAAGTAAAGAGGATCCTTCGCCCCCCGGATTTCGGGGGGCGGTTTTTTTTTGGCATTTGTCCGGATGGCGCACGGGGGCAGTTGCCTGTATAATGTGACAGGTTTTGGGTTTTGCGATTTCGGCAGATCCCTTTGCATTTACTTTATTTTTGCTGTAAATTGTGGGAGGTAGGGAGTTATGGCGCAAGTTGTGGATACCTCGGATTTTTAT
The DNA here is from genome assembly GCA_964439735.1 of uncultured Synergistaceae bacterium. GTDB lineage: Bacteria > Synergistota > Synergistia > Synergistales > Aminobacteriaceae > Aminivibrio. Next base: position 3,838 of record CAYTQC010000104.1, on the reverse strand, counting down.
TCGGGAATGAAGATCCGCTGGCAGGAAGGCATCTGGGAGGTCGTTGAGTTTCAGCACCACAAGATGGGGCGCGGGGGAGCGACGGTGCGCACCAAGATGAAGAACCTCGACACGGGGTCCATCATCGAGAATTCCTTCCGGTCGGGCGAGCGGTTCGAGCGCATTATTTTTGATGAAAAGCCCGCCCAGTTCAGCTATATGAACGGCGACGTCTACGTGTTCATGGATCTCTCCACCTACGACGAGCTCCCCATCACGAAAGAGGTTCTCGGCACGGTGGCGGATTACCTTGTGGAGAACATGGAGGTCCAGATCGAGTTCTTCGAGGGCAAGATCATGGGGATCGAGATCCCAAAGAGCGTGGAGATGAAGGTCATCGATACGCCTCCGGGGTTCAGGGGCGACACGGTCTCGAGCAGCGGCAAGCCCGCGAAGCTGGAGACGGGGATCACCATCACGGTTCCCCTGTTCATAAACGTGGATGATACAATAATCGTGGACACCCGCACGGGGCAGTACATCGAGCGGGCGAAGAAGTAAAAAATTACGGTACGGGAGGTAGTGAACATGAGCGCACGGGAGAAAATAGCCTATCTCAAGGGGCTGCTTGACGGCCTTGGTCCTGCGAAGGACGAGGGACAGAACAAGATTTTCGGGGCACTGGTAGAAGCTCTCGACGCGCTCTCGGAGGAAGTCGAAGACCAGGGCGAGCGGATCGACGAGCAGCGCGAGCTGTACGAGGACCTGGCCGACGACTGCGCGCTCCTCGACGAGGACCTTGACGCGCTCGAGAAGGCGTTCACCGAATGCTGCGGCGAGGATTTCGACGACGAGGATGAAGAAGACGACGAAGATGACGATGAAGACGATGACGGGGACGATGGGGATTTTGACGAGACCTATCTTTCCGTGACGTGTCCTTCCTGCGGGTACGTGTTTTATTATCAGCCCGAGGAGTATGGGGAGGACGAAAATCTTCAGTGCCCGGGCTGCGGAAAGGAATTCCCGCAGCAGAACCGCTAAATTCCACGAAATACAGTAAGGGAGGTCTCGCAATGAGTGAGATGTACAAGTCGCATGATCCGGAAATGGACGATCTTGAACAGCCGTCAGGCGGATTGAACGAGACAGCTTTTCAGGGGCTCGGGGAGGTCTCTTCCGTGAGCGGCACCATTCATATCAGCGAAGAAGTGATAGTGGAGCTCGCGAAGAAGACGCTCTGGTCGGTGACGGGGGTGCAGCCCGCCAGCCCCGGGATCGCATCGAAGCTCGGCATCGGCAGGAAGGCCAGCGACGGCATCCGTGTGACGGTAGAGGACAAGGTCCCTCCACTGGTGACCGTGGACGTGTATATCATGGTGAAGTACGGGCTCCGTATTCCCGATGCGGCATGGGAGGTCCAGGAGTCCATCAAGAAGACTATCGAGGAATACACAGGATATGATGTAAAAGCAGTGAACATTAATGTCCAGGGGATTTATTTCAAGGATAAGCCTGTCGTATCTCCTGCCCCCGAAGCGGCTCCCGTCGAGGAGAAGCCGGCGGCGGAGGAGAAGGTCGTGGAGGAAAAAGCCGCTCCAGTGGAGTCTCCTCTCACTGCGCCGGTGATCACTTCGCCCCTCGATTTCGGGGACGAAGAGGCGGAAGAAGAGAAGAAGCCCGTTCAGCCCGAGGAGGAACAACTCTAGCGAAGGACCTTGAGAGGGCCGGCCTGTACAGCTCGAGTGACCGGCCCTTCTCCCTATAGGGGTGGTGGAAATGTATCTGTTCTGGAAGCGGAACTCCCTCGGCGGCATTTCGATTTCTGCGGAAGGGATGCGTTCTTTCGTTAAAAACTATCTGTCCAGGCCCTATGCTTGCGACCAGATCTCCCTCTCGAAGGGAGAAGATTGTCTTTTTGTTCTTATTACGTACCCTGAGGGCGCCAGCTCCATCGATATGGAGATGACGGAGACCAGGGTAAAAAGCAAACTGGAGAGCCTGGGGCTCAACGTGAGGATCACGTGGGTCCAGGTGGAGAAGGGGAAGTTCGACGGCATCCCGAGCCTTTCGGCCCTGTTGAGGAAGCCTATCGCGTGGGCGGTCGCCGGAGCGGCGATTTTCATGCTGTTCTTCGACGGCTTCTGGTCCCTTGTGAGGACGCTGCTGCTGGGTGCGGCTTTTTATTTCGCAACTGTTTTCTTTTTTTCAGACAAGGGAGAACGGGTCATCGAGAAAGTGAAGCGCAAGGCTGGGAGGTAATGGAGTGATTCGCACGTTTTTACCGCAGAAGCGTCATCGTTCCAGGGAGATGGCGCTTCAGCTTTTGTATTCGCTGGATCTGCGGAGGGGCCATACCCCCGAACAGGCCCTGGAGCTTTTCCCCGCAGACGATGATCCCGAGATTCAGCAGTATGTACGGTTCCTGACGTGCGGCGCGTGGGAACGCCGGATAGAGATCGACAACCTGATACGGGAATACGTTACGGGGTGGCGCCCGGAACGGATGCTGGCCGTGGACAGGGCGGCCCTGAGGCTCGCCATTTTCGAGGGGATCATCGTGAAGGTGACCCCTATTCCCGTGGCTATTTCCGAAGCGGTTGAGCTCGCAAAGACTTTTGGTGCGGAAGAGTCCGGTAAATTCGTCAACGGTGTCCTCGGCCGTATTGTGCGGGCTCTGGAGGGAGAAAATCATGCCGACGGCGGAACGGAAACTGCACCAGCTGACAGTAGATGAACTGACGTTCCGCATATCCTCGCTCCTGCTGCAGGATCCGGCGCTCCAGTCGGCGGTGGTCCGGGGCGAGGTTGCGGAACTCAAGAAACATACAAGCGGGCACGTGTATTTCACGCTCCTGGGTAAGGAAAGCCGGATTTCATGTGCCCTTTTCAAAAATTACCTTCCCTATGTCCCCAAGTGGCCTCAGAACGGCGATGAAGTACTCGCCGAGGGCTCGGTGTCGCTGTATGCCCCCCGGGGCAGTTACCAGCTCATCGTGCGGCGCATCGTTCCCGTGGGGAAGGGCGCTGCCGAACGGGCGCGCCTGGAGCTTCAGCAGAGGCTCGAGAACGAGGGGCTTTTCGATGTACGCCTGAAGCGGCCCATGCCCCGTTTTCCCGCGAAAGCCGCAGTGGTTACCTCTGCCACGGGAGCGGCACTCCGTGACGTGGTGGCCGTTGCTGCAAAGCGCATGCCGTCATGCACCCTGGTTGTTGTACCGGCACAGGTGCAGGGGTACGAGGCGCCTGATGAGATCGTCGCGGCATTGGGCCGTGCCGGCCGCGTCGAGGGCGCGGAGTGCGTGCTGCTGGTCAGGGGCGGAGGCAGCCGGGACGACCTGGTTCCCTTCGACGACGAGCGGGTGGTGCGGGCTGTGCGGAACTGCCCCCTGCCTCTCATAACCGGCGTGGGGCACGAGATAGATGAAACATTGAGCGACCTGGCGGCTGACGTCCGGGCGCCCACACCTTCTGCGGCGGCCGAGCGCGTCTTTCCCGACAGGTTTGAACTGCTCGCCATGCTTGAACACAAAAAACGCCTCGTACGCTCGGCGATCGAGGGCGACATCAGGTCAGCGGAAAAGGACGCGGAGGCCTTTTTGCGCAGGGTGTCCCGCCTGGCGGAGGGCCGCATAGGCGAATACGCCTCCGATAGCGGGATGCTGTTCTCACGGCTCAGGGCAGCCAACGAACGGTTCCTCTCCGCAGAGCGGGAGCGCCTCGGGTCGCTTGCGGCTTCGCTGAACTCGCTCTCGCCCCTCAGGGTCTTTGACCGTGGATACAGCCTCTGCGAAAAGGACGGAGTTCCCGTCACATCAGCTGCCGGGCTCAAGCCCGAAGACGGTATCACGATCCGATT
>CAYTQC010000103.1:0-6260 GCA_964439735.1 uncultured Synergistaceae bacterium | reverse complement strand
ACCCTTGCGATGGTGGGGAGCTTCGTCTTCGGGGCATTTGCCCTGAAGCTCCCCATCGCAATTGCCCTTGGAGCTGCGGCTGCAGTAGGAGCCCTTGCCGCAGGTGAAGGTTTTCCACTCAGGCATTTTGTAGAGGGAACGTTCGGCTATCTTGATACCATACTGATCATCGCCACCGCGATGATTTTCATGAAATCGGTCCAGAAAACAGGACTTCTTGAAAGCCTTGCTGCATGGGTCATCCGTTCGTTCCGCCAAAACCCGCTTATGCTCAGCCTGGGCCTCATGGTGATTATTATGGTCCCTGGTATGATAACGGGATCTTCCACGGCAGCGGTTCTGACAACAGGGGCTCTTGTGGCTCCTGTACTCATAAAGCTCGGCGTACCGGTGGTAAAAACGGCAGCCGCCATAGCTATGGGAGCGATTTACGGCATGATAGCTCCTCCGGTCAACGTTCCGGCCATGATCATAGGCGGGGGCATCGACATGCCCTATGTGGGTTTTGCCGGTCCACTTCTTGTATGCACTGTGCCGCTGGCGATTTTTTCAACCCTCGTCCTTGTCTATCCTTACCTGAAAAAGGGTGCGGGCGATGAACTGGCCCTTGAAGAAGAGCTGAAACGCATGGAGCAGGCCCCTCTTTCAATACGGCTTATTTTGCCCGTGATCGTTCTGGCAGTGCTCATGACAGGCGAACAGTTCCTTCCGGATATTTGGCCTGCCCTGGGAATGCCAGTTAATTTCCTTCTTGCGGCCCTTTCCGCCCTTCTGACGGGCAGGAAGCTTAATTTTCTCGAAGCCTCACGTGAGGCAGTAAACGACGCCATACCTGTTCTCGGAATACTTATGGGTGTCGGGATGTTCATCCAGATCATGACCCTTGTCGGCGTGCAGGGATTTATCGTTGTTTCGGTGCTTGCACTTCCGGCATGGCTCATGTACCTGGGAATGGCCACTTCCATACCGCTGTTTGGAGCGGTTTCCGCATTTGGAGCGGCTTCAGTGCTGGGAGTACCCTTTCTTCTTGCCCTTCTCGGACGGAATGAGATAATGGTCGGATCAGCACTCAGTCTCCTTGCCGGCCTTGGAGACCTGATGCCTCCGACGGCGCTGGCCGGTATTTTTGCCGCCCAGGTGGTAGGCGAGGAAAACTATTTCAAAGTGCTCAAGCACTGTATTCTTCCGGCAGTTGTAACTGCCGTCTGGGCCATCGTGGTGATTTTGAACGCGAACACCATAATGAGCTACCTGCCATAGGAGGAAACGGACATGACATACGTTTACAGAGCAATCGTCCTCTTTATTCTTCTTCTGGTGGTAAGCTGCCAGTTCAGGGAGAAGGATTTTTGGAAGCAGGCCACAGCAGCCCTCGTGGTTATTCCTCTTGTCCTTCGCCTGCTGCTGGTGAAATAGGGAGGGCCGGCCGATGAAGCTTAAAGGTACTCCGCTTACCGCCGCCCTGCTCTTTCTTCTCGCCTTGGGAGCCTCCTGGCTCGCGGGAATGAATTTCAGGGATATGTGGAAGGATGATATTTTCGTTCCTGCTCCGGGCTTTGAAAAGAAAATGCTGTCGGACTGGTTCGATGGAATACGCAACACTCCGGCTGATACGCCGGTATATGTTCAGGAAGGGGAAACTCCCGGAGGAACTGTTTTCATTATGGGAGGAACCCATCCAACTGAACCCTCTTCCATGGTCACCGCAACACTGTTCCTTGAAACTGCGAAGGTGACCAAGGGACGACTGATCGTTGTCCCACAGGCAAACATCATGGGATTCAGCCATAACTCCCCCCAGGAGGGGCATCCCCAGAGCATCTCCTTCACGACCGCAGACGGGGGCAAGCGGGTGTTCCGTTTCGGCTCCCGCCTTACCAATACGGTACACGAGTGGCCGTCGCCGGATATCTACATCCATCCTGCCTCCGGACAGCAGCTTCCCGGGAAAGAAAGAGGAAATCTGAACCGATGCTATCCGGGAGTTCCCGACGGTTCTCTCACGGAAAGGCTCGCCTATGCCCTTACTGAACTGGTGAGGAAAGAAAACGTCGACCTCGCGTTTGACCTCCATGAAGCTTCTCCCGAATATCCTGTTGTTAACGCGATCGTTGCCCATGAACGGAGCATGGAGCTTGCGGCCATGGCCGCAATGGACCTGGAAATGAAGGGGATCACCATGCGGCTTGAACCGTCCCCGAAAAACCTCAGGGGACTGACTCACCGTGAATGGGGAGATTATACCGAGACCATGCCGATCCTTATGGAAACAGGCAATCCAGTTCAGGGAAGGCTTCGGGGAAGAACCAACGAGAAGCTGGCCCTCACGGGTGAGGACAAGGCCTACATGAAAGCCTTCGGACTGGGGCGCCTGTATATCCCCTATGACGGAAAACAGACAATGGAGTACAGGGTAGGCAGGCATACAGATTCAATACTTTCGTTCCTGGACAACCTGGACCTGGTTTATGAGGAAAGGGGAGTACTCGTGGAAGGAGTACCGGGAATGAAAGAACTGGAGGAAAAGGGAGTGGGATCCTTCCTCTCCCCGGTCAAGTAGCGGTATAGGCCATTTTTTTGATTTATGGGAAATGCCGGGAAACCGATCTCGTGTGAAAACAGGAGAATATGACAAGGAGGTGCTGAAAAGTGGGAAAAAGGATTGCGGTTATCATGTTATTGTTGCTTGTTGCCGTTACCCCAGCGTTTTCTGCCGATGTGAAGGAAGTTTACGCAAAGAACGGAATGGTTTCCTCCGCACATGAACTTGCTTCAAAAGCGGGGGTTGAGATTCTGCAGAAAGGCGGCAACGCTATAGATGCCGCAGTAGCGACGTCTCTGGCGCTGAGTGTAGTTGAAATGCATTTTTCAGGTCTTGGGGGCGGCGGATTTGCCACTATCCGCTTCGCAAAGACAGGAGAAGTGGTATTCCTTGATTACCGCGAAGAAGCACCTGCATCGGCGTATAAGGCAATGTACGAATCTGAAGAAGCAAAAAAAGAGAAATGGAGCAGTATAGGGGGCAAATCGGTCGGAGTTCCGGGATGGCTTATGGGGCTTGCCACAATGCTTGAGAAATACGGCACCATGTCATTCTCCGAGGTCGCTGAACCGGCGATTCGTTTAGCATTGGAAGGCTGGACGGTCGAACCCAATCAGACGAAATGGTATGTAGAAATGTTTATGCCATTTGATAAATATTACGACCTTACCAAAGTCCCTTTCATGAATCAGGGGCTTCCTTTCCAGCCAGGGGAGAAAATGAGCATGCCCAACCTCGCCCAAACGTACCGGCTGATCGGGGAGAAGGGAATTTCCGTTTTTTACGAGGGAGAAATAGGAGAGGCTTTTGTCAGTGAAGTGAACCGGATCGGCGGAAACATGACGATGGATGACCTGAAAAGGTACACGGTCAAAGCACGGACGCCGGTCGAGGGTTCCTACAAGGGCTACAAGATCTATTCTGCCCCGCCTGCTTCCAGCGGAGGTACCCATATCGTCCAGGCCCTGAACATGATGGAGGCAGTCAACCTGGTGGGCAAAGATGTTGATTCAGCCGACAGACTTCATGTTTTGTCCGAAGTGTTCCGCCTCGTTTTTGCGGACAGGGAAAAATACATGGCTGACTCGGACTTTGTGAATGTTCCCCTTGAAGGGCTGAAAAACAAGGACTATGCAGCAGGCCTTGTTCAGCAGATAGAGCGGACACAAATCCTTGAAACTGTTCCGGCAGGCGATCCCTGGCCGTTCGAAAGCTCCGGGAAAACCGCGTTTAAAACGGCAGGTCCAGATGCCATCGGTTTCAATACCACATCTCTTGCGGCGGTGGACGCTGAAGGAAATATGGTCGCCTGCACAAACAGTCACAACTACCCTGCAGGATATGTACCCGGGTATGATATTATTCTAAACAATCATATGGATGATTTTTCAAAAAGCTCGAAGAGCGTCAATGCCCCTGAACCCGGGAAGAGGCCTCTTTCATCCATGTCACCGACGATACTGTTGACACCGGACGGGTTTCCCTTCATGGCCGTCGGAAGTGCCGGAGGCTGGAGGATCATCACAGCTATATCCCAGATCATCATGAACGCGATCGATTACGGAATGGGTATGGGGGCTGCAATACAGCACCCAAGGATTTTCTCCTATTCAATTGGAGGCAAACCGTCGCCGTTCCTCGTAGAAAAAGGTCTTCCTGAATTTACCCTCGAAGTGCTTCGCTTTTACGGGCAGAAAGTTGATGAGAGGGACTACGGTGACTATTTTGGGACAGCGCAAGGCATTCTTTTTGACCATAAAAAAGGATCGTTGAACGGAGGAGCAGATCCGAGGCGTCTGGGTGTACCTGTAGGCTTTTAGAATAGCAGTACCGGAAAAGTGTTTTGCGTTTTTCCTGTAACTGAAAGATTCAGGAATCGAAAAAACAAAGGAGGAAGAGGAATGAAAAAAACAGTGTTTTTCGTAGTTTTTGTACTGCTTCTCTCAGCGGGGTCCGCATTCGCAGTGGACACAAACGAGGTTTACTCTGAAAACGGCATGGTATCGTCAGCCCATGAACTTGCATCAAAGGCAGGGGTCGAGATTCTCCAGAAGGGCGGCAATGCCATCGATGCAGCCATGGCCACCATGCTTGCACTGAATGTGGTGGAACCCAATGCCTCAGGCATCGGCGGCGGCGGTTTCACAACCATCAGGTTTGCCGAAACAGGAGAGGTCGTGGAGCTCGATTACCGCGAGGTTGCTCCTCTTTCCGCCACGAGGGACATGTACGCTTCCGAGGAATCGAAGAAAGCAAAGGAATCGGTCCTTGGCGGCAAGGCAGTCGGCGTTCCCGGTATCGTAAAGGGTATATTCACCATCCTTGAGAAATACGGCACCATGTCCTTCGCCGAAGTTGCCGCACCTGCGATCCGCCTTGCGGAAGAGGGCTTTGAAGTCCATCCCATGCAGACGCAGATCATTACCGACGAGTTCGGAAAGCTGAGCAAGTACAGCCCTGATTGCGTATTCCTTCCCGGCGGGCTTCCTGCCGAGACGGGGACCATCCTCAAGCAGCCCGGTATTGCAAAGGCCTTCAGGCTTCTTGCGAGCGACGGGCCTGACGCCTTCTACAACGGCCCCATAGGTGAGGCTGTTGTGGCTGCGGTGAACAACAGCGGCGGAAAGATGAGCATGGAAGATCTTCGCGGATACGAGATGATCGTCCAGAATCCCGTGCATGGAACTTACAGGGGCTACTCCATTTACTCCACCCCTCCCGCATCGAGCGGAGGTACGCATATCGTCCAGCTCCTGAATATCATGGAGAACTTCCCCGTGAAGGCTCTTAAGCACAATTCCCCCGAGTACCTTCATTACCTTGCGGAGGGCATGAAAATGGTCTTCGCAGACAGGCAGAAATACATGGCCGACACGGCTTTCGTGAAGGTTCCCCTTGCCGGTCTTTCGAGCAAGGGATACGCGAAAGAGCTTGCGGACAAAATCAGAAAATACGAAGTAATGATTGAAGTCCCTGCGGGAGATCCCTGGCCCTTCGACGATTCCGGGAAGACCGCCTTCATAGGCGGAGGCGGGAACAAGCACATATCCACGAGTTCGTTCTCGGTTGTGGACGCCGCAGGCAATATCGTCGCATCGACGAATACCGTGAACTACTTCTTCGGTTCCGGCGTCATCGTTCCCGAGTATGGGGTCGTCCTCAACAACCAGATGGACGACTTTTCCCAGAACCCTGAAAGTGTCAACGCTCCTGAACCCGGCAAGCGGCCGCTTTCTTCCATGTCGCCCACCATCGTGCTCGATCCCGAGGGAAGAGCGTTCATGACCATCGGAGCTGCCGGTGCCATGCGGATCATCACTGCGGTCAGCCAGATCATCATGAACGTTGTCGATTTCGGTATGCCCATGGACATGGCGATCGAGCAGCCCCGCATCTTCAACCCGGCGGGCGGCGGCAAGGCAGGCAAGCTCCTCATCGAGGAAGGGATCGCCCCGTCGACGGTCGACTACCTGAAGCTGAGAGGGCACGACCTGGAAGTCCGTCCCTTCGGCGGTTATTTCGGCACTGCCCAGGGTATCCTCTTTGACCATACGAAGGGCAGAATGAACGGCGGCGCGGACAGCAGACGCCTGGGAGTTCCTGTAGGTTACTAGGAAAACAGTTCATGAACAGGGAGCGGGGCCGAATTCGGCCCCGCTTTTTTTCCCCGAAGCTCTGCTAGAATAAGCCCGTTGAGGAGGGGATCACATGACGGGAG
>CAYTQC010000102.1:0-6286 GCA_964439735.1 uncultured Synergistaceae bacterium | reverse complement strand
TGAGGCCGAACAGCGCGAGGACGACCATGACCTCCGCCAGGGTGAAACCCGGTTTCCTGTCGAGGTGCATTCCGTTCTTCAGTCCGGGAACCATGAGAGAACGTATTTTTTCAGGAAACCCACGGGATGGTAGGACATCTTCGCCACCCGCATCCCCTCGTCACCCAGGTCCTCCTCACGGTTCACCGTGGTGTAGGTGGAAGCGGTGTTCTGGAGAAACATCCTGTTAATTGCCTGATATGCCCCGTTGAAGGACGAGAGGGCCTTTTCGAAGTGAATCATCACCGTATCTTCCGAAATGGCCTCGGCAATGGTGTAGGCGGCTGGTTTTCCGTCCACCTCCAGAATGCCTCCGAGAAGTCCGGGAATAGTGCGCCACTCCCGTACCATCTCCCGGATCGCTTCGTTTTCCCTGAGCAGGGCCGCGGACTCGTCCCTCTCTGCCAGCCAGAGCCGCTGGGCCTCGAGGATGGCATCGCCGTCCTCTCCGGCAAGGGATCGGTACCGGAACTGGTAATTCTTGACAAACTGGCGGATATGGCTTCTTTTTCGGGAAAACCTGTTTCCTTTCAGTGCGATCAGCTCTTTCACCGAGTGAAGGTACTCCCACTGAGACCGCACCTCACTGGCGGCGATCCTGTCCCTGAAGAGGCCGGTGAGTATCTTTACAAGACCGTCCGGGGCGTATGAAAAGTCCTGGAGAGAGGGAAAATGCCGGGGAAGGACGGAGGCCCAGTCAACGGACTCCCACTGCCCGACCGGGGACCACAGCGTCCCGGAGCCTGTCCGGATCCAGCAGAGGCCATCGGAAAACGCCCAGGAAAAACCGAAGACCGTGCGCCAGGACCACAGGCTCCCGAAGGAATAGTAGGCTGACTGCCGGGAGCACAGTGAATAGAGCCTGAGATATTCGCCCGCCTTCTCCATGGAGAGAGGTTCGAACGCAAGAGCCATGGAAACCATCTGCCTTTCTGTTCCCCGGCAGGAGTCCGGGGAAACAGCATCATTCTACCAGAACAGCAGATAAAAGAGATAAAAAAGCCCCTCCCCGGAAGAGGAGGGGACGGACGATCCGTTTTTTACCCGATCCCGAGCAGCCGACCGCCCTGGTAGACGATCACCGCCCCCATGTAGCCGGCGAGGGTGGTGTAGGCGACGAGGAACAATGTCCATTTCCAGCTTCCGGTTTCCCGTTTGAATGCCGCCACGACCGCGACGCAGGGCACATAGAGGAGGGTCATGACAAGGAACGCATAGGCGGACAGGGGTGTGAACAGACCGGGAAGCGCTGCGGCGAGTCCTGCCTCGCCGCCCCCGAGGAGTGCGCCGAAGGTTCCCACGACCACCTCTTTCGCGAAGAACCCGAAGAAAAGGGCTACGGCAGCCTGCCAGAATCCGAAACCGGCAGGAGCGAAAAGGGGTGCGAGCATCTCGCCGATATGGCCTACAATGCTTTCCCGGGAACCGTATTCTACCCCCCACGGGAAACTGGCAAGGGCCCAAACGGCTATAACTGCGAGGAGGATGAACGTCCCGGCCTTCCGGAGAAACTGCCAGCCTCTCTCCCAGGCGTGGCGGAGTACCATGCCGCCCGAGGGGATGTGGTACGGAGGCAGTTCCATGACGAGCTGGGATGATTTTCCCCTGAACAGCGTGCTGCCGAAAATCCTGGCAGCAGCCACGGCAACCACGATCCCGAGCACATAGAGCGAAAAGACAGCCGTACCTGCGCGATCACCGAAGAACACGCCCGAAAAGAGGACGAACACCGGAAGCCGCGCGGAACAGCTCATGAAGGGCAGGATGAGCAGGGTGATCATCCTGTCGCGCCGGCTTTCAAGTATGCGTGTTCCCATGATGGACGGGACGTTGCACCCGAACCCCATGAGCATGGGGATGAAGCTTTTTCCGTGGAGCCCCATGAGGTGCATCAGCCGGTCCATGACGAAGGCCCCCCTGGCCATGTATCCCGAGTCCTCGAGGACGGCGATGAATGCGAAGAGGATGAAGATGTGGGGAAAGAAGACTACCACGGACCCTGCTCCACCTATGACGCCGTCCTGAACGAATGACGCGATGATATCGGAGGCGCCGGCAGCGCCCAGGATTCCGGCAGCCCGATCCCCCAGGATCTCCACGAGGCCTTCGAGGACCCCGACCAGCGGGTCGCCGATCATGTACGTGAGCCGGAAGACAGCCCAGGCCACCAGGAAGAAAAGAGGCAGACCGAGGGTTCTCGAGGTCACTACGCGGTCGATGCGGTCCGAAAGTGACAGGCGGGTCTTGAGGGAAAGGTCCCGGGAGACGGCTTCCGCAGTCACACCGGACACGAATCCCCACCTGCGCTCTATGACGGCCGTCTGAAGGTCATATCCGAGGGATTCCTCCACCCGGGCTCCCTTCCCGGCAACGATCTCCTCCATGTTTTGGGCAATGCCCGCTTTTTCGGCGGCAGCACGTATGTCGGGGTCTCCCTCCACAAACTTGACAGCGGCTGTGCGTACAGGAAGCCCCCGAACCAGTTCCGGTTTTTCCGCAAGACAGGCCTCCAGTTCGTCGAACAGGGGTGAAAGACGCTCGCCATAAGGAAGAGCGAAGGGAGTTTTACGGGCGGAGCTGCTCCGAAGCTCTGAGAACACCGTATTCTTGAGATCTCCTATTCCTTCTTTCCGCCTGGCGACCGTCGGGACGACCGGAACTCCCAGGAGGGACGAAAGTTTGTCCACGTCTATGGTAATCCCCTTTTCCACGGCGGCGTCCATCATGTTGAGGGCTATGACCAGGGGCGTGCCGGTCTCCAGCATCTGGACCGCGAGATAGAGGCTGCGCTCGAGGTTCGACGCATCGGCAACTACGACGGCAAGGTCCGGTCGGCTGCGGAGCAGGAAATCGGCGGCGATCTCCTCGTCGAGGGATGCGGCGCCGAGACTGTAGGTACCGGGGAGGTCCACAAGCTTTACATCCCCGTCGGAACCCCTGAAGTTCCCTTCCTTTCTCTCTACCGTGACGCCGGGCCAGTTGCCAACATGCTGGTTCGATCCCGTGAGGGCGTTGAATATGCTTGTCTTTCCCGTATTGGGGTTCCCGGCCAGGGCGACTGTAAAGCCCATTACCTGCACCCCCCGGGGCACCCGGCGCATCCGGCGGGACGGATGATCACGGCATCCGCTTCGTCCACGCGCAGGCTGAGTTCATACCCGCGGAACCACACGGATACGGGATCATTGAGGGGCGCCTTGCGCTCCACCCGAAGCTGCGTGCCCGGGACAAGTCCCATTTCAAGGATACGCCTCTTGAGGCTTCCGTTCCCCTCTATTCTTGCGACCACGCCCCCTTCCCCCACGGAAAGGGAACTGAGCGCCTTTTCTTTTCCGCTTTCGCAGCATCCGGACAACACTCCCATGTTTCTTCCCCCATTCTCAAGTTCGCACAATCTAACTTTTTTGCCGGCAAAAAAAAGAACCTTCCGGCCCTTTTTCCTGGACTTTTTCAGCAGATACCGTCCACAAACACCTTCAGGGCCATTCCCTGCCCCAGGGCAAACCTGGCATCCCCCACCCTGAGCAGGATAGGGCCCCCGCCGTTCTGAACCACATTGACCCTGGCCCCGGGAACGATCCCGAGCTCGGAGAGCCTCCTGGAGGCCTCGCCTCCTCCGGCCACCTTCGCCACCGTCACTTCGCTTCCTTCAGGCATAACTGCTATGGGACACATTTTTCTCGCCTCCTTCATCCGCTTCCATTATTTCTTCGAAGCGCTGACCCACACGGACGAAGCTTCCGTCCTCGTAAGCCCGGCTTCACTGCCGCACACATCAAGGAACAGCAGTCCCGCGTCCGGACCACCCTTCTTCCTGCAGACCGCGGCTCCGGGAACGAATCCCATGTCAAAAAGCTTCAGGCGGAGCGGTACGGATGCGGTGACCCTTGAAACTATCCCCTCTTCGCCCGCCGGCATCATGGAAAGGGGGCGGGGCATTTTCCGTTCATCGCCCATGACCGTCAGGAGCTCTTCAATCCATGGCATGCCCTCTTTTCTTGACCTTGCCAGGTAATCAACGAAACCCAGTATTCGCCCGTCGGATTTCTCATCCATCTCGTGCTCCAGGGCACACGCCATTGCCATGGCCCGGCCCGGCTCGAAACCGAGCATATCGTGGAAGAGAAACGTCAGGTGTTCGTGGCGCCTGTAAATCTTAAGGGCCCTCTGTCGTCCTTCGTCCGTGAGCCTGAGTGCACCGTACCGCTCATGGCATACCATTGAGTCGGCCACCAGCCGCCTCACGGCAGCAACAACAGTCGCCTTGGCAACTCCCAGGGTTTTGGCAAGGTCTGTTACAGTGGCCTCACGGCCCGATATCTCAATGGCGAAAATGCTCTCCATGTAATCTTCAATACGGGAAGATACCGGCATTTTTCGTTTTCCTCCTCAAAAGTGAGAGGATACTCACTTTTTGTTAGAGCAATATTACTTCGCTCCTTCCTTCCTGTCAAGCCCCTGGAGCTCTCTGCCCCTGGAGCTCTCTGAAGCACAGGGCCTGCACATGAGAAAAATCAGGCCGGACCTGAAGGCCCGGCTCTGTCGGTTTCCCCGTGTTTGTCCCCGATCCTTCGCCCCTGTCGTTAAACGGAGGCAGAGAAAAAATCCGGATTTTTCCGCAACACCGCGATACAGGCGTCCACTGCTTCCGGGCCGTACAATATGCCCCTTTTGTCCTCCAGTTCCTGTATGGCCGCCTCCACCCCCAGCGCAGGGCGGTACGGGCGGTGGGAGGCCATAGCCTCCACCACGTCGGCAACCATGAGGATAAGGGTTTCGGGGAGAATATCGCCGCCCTTCAGCCCCCTCGGATACCCGGAGCCGTCCAGCCGTTCGTGATGCTGGTATGTGATCTCGGCCACGGGCCAGGGGAACTCCACCTCCCGCAGAATGTCATAGCCTGATTGTGCATGGGTCTTCACGAGGTCATATTCCAGCCGGGAGAGACGCCCGGGCTTGCTCAGGATCTCCCCGGGGATCTCAACCTTTCCCACGTCATGAACAAGGCCGGCGATCCGGATACCCTCGAGCCGCTCTCCGTCAAGCCCCATTTCCGCCCCTATCTCGTAGGCGAGAAGGGCTACCCGCTCCTGGTGCTCGATGGTGTACGGGTCTTTCTTTCCAACGATCTGCCCCATGGTGCGGATCACGTCGATAAAAGTCTTTCTGAGCTTCGAGTAGCTCTTTTTCACCTCCTGGTCCGATTCCCACCTGCTCACGGAGGCTGCCAGATTGTAGGCCACGGCCCGGAGGACGTCGAGTTCATCGGGATTCAGATTTCTTTTTTCCCGGAGGAAGCAGAAAGCCAGGAATCCCCAGAAACATGAGCTGATGATCACGGGAACGGCCGTTACATGAAGAGAGTCCTCCGGACCGGAACACTGCCCTTCAGGAGGAATCCCTCCCTGGTAGCAGGTTCCCGAGGACAGCACGTCAAAAAGGCCGGGGTGATCCTTTTCCCAGATGAAGCGGGAAGGCAGTCTGCATTCCCGCTCTTCCCCCGGGCATGCCTCGGCTATTTTTTCAGCGGCGGTCTCCCCGTTCCCTGCCGGCATGTTCCGGAAAAAAACGGACTCCAGTGCGCCAACGGCCGTGCCCAGGGAGCGAAGGGCGCTTACCATCGCACTGCCTGGGTCATCTCCAGAGAGGAGGAAACTCGCGCCTTCCGCTGCCGCCTCCACCAGCTTCTCGTGAAGGAAAAGCAGTTCCTCCGCCTTTTTCCGTTCCTCCAGCTCTCTCCGTGAATCCTCATAGAGCCTGGCGTTTTCCAGGGCTATGGATACCGCCGCGGCGAAATGATCAAGGGTGGAGAGGAGCTCTTCATCGATGTCGGGATACCTGTCCACATAGGAGATCGAAAGCACGCCCATGAATTTCTTTCCCTGGAAAAAAGGCATGGAGATGATGGTGGTTACGGCATCCATGCGGCTGTCGGCAATTCTTCCCGGGTATCTGCCGTAGTCCTGTATCACTACCCGCTTCTGCTCCCTCAGGACGATACCCGATATGCCAGTTTCCGCCGGTCGGATCTCGTCGACCATGGGACTGTAGAGGCCCGTGCCGAATATTCTCAGGAATTCCTTTTCATTTGGGCGGTAGAGGGAAAGAGAAGCATGTTCAGTCCCCGCGAGTTCCGCTGCTTTTTTCACTATCTGAAGGAGGAGGGTGCGGAAATCAAGTTCCTCCATAAAGGCCAGGTACATGGAGTGGAGATGTTCCAGCCGGGTACTGTGGGCGGCGGCTTTCA
>CAYTQC010000101.1:0-6380 GCA_964439735.1 uncultured Synergistaceae bacterium | reverse complement strand
AAGCACGTCCTTTACCGCCTTTCCCGTCTCGGGAAGAAAGGTGACCGTCACCGGCATCCCCTCAGGAAAACCCCAGGCCGTCCCCTCTCCGCTTTCGAATTCTTCTGCTTCTGAACTGAACCTGAAGGCACCGGGAAAGGGTGCCTTCATCACGAGAAACTTCCTGAGATAAACCTCGTATGCCCCTCTGTCGAACCCGCTTTTCTGGGGACGGTCAACTCCCCTCTGGTCCTTTTCGGGGGCGCCGGCAGATGTCCCCGAATCGATGGCGGGGCTGCCGGGCAGGAGCGCACAAGTCATGGTAAAGCCGCCGTTAAAAGCAAGGCTTCCGAGGAGAGGGTCGACGTCCAGGTTCCCAGTTCCGGAAAATCCTCCGCGAACTATGGAATGTGTAATGTCAAAACTATTATACTGTTCGGCAAAAATAACATCCCCGGAATTTGCGTTCCAAAAGATGCAATTCACAGCCTTGGTACTGTCTTGAGCACCGAGTATATCTTTGTGGGCAGCGAATAGCTCGTCTCCTTCTGTTGCTGAGTTGCCATAAAGAGTACAATTCCTGAGCACCATCGTGTTCCAATTCGCAAGAGCTCCCCCGGATTTGGCGCTGTTTTTGTGGAAAGTGCAGTTTTCGACTATGAAATTCCCAAGGACATTGTTTACGATTCCTCCACCGCTGCCGGCCGAGCTGCCGGCTCTGTTTCCCCAGAAAATACAGTTTTCGGCCACCACATCCCCATACCAGTTTGTGATTCCTCCGCCGGACAGGAAATCGGATTCGTTTGCAATGAATGTGCATGCTTCAACTGTCATTTTGCCGCTTTCATTAGAAATGCCGCCTCCCTCACGATCAGCTCTGTTTCCAATGAAATTGCACTTGCTGACGGTAATTTCCCCCCCTGTGTTGGATATCCCTCCGCCGCTGATCTGGGCTCTGTTGGAAGAGAACATACAGTCAGTTATGTTCATATCGGTTTCAAAGCCACTGCTGGTCTCATTACTTATTGCGCCTCCACTGAGACTATTGTTGGATGAGAAGGTGCATCCCGTGATCCTGCTTGTGCCATTACAGTTAGAGATACATCCCCCAATATTCCCCGTGTTCCCGGAGAAGGTGGATCCAGTGATCCGGCTTATACTTTCTTTGCCGAAGACCGCTCCCCCCCAATATTCAGACCCCGTGTTCCCGGCAAAGGTACATTCTTTAATCCAGATAGAGCTTTTTTCGCTGTAGACCGCTCCCCCATCTCCCCCCAAATTCCCTGTGAAACTGCATTGACAGAGGATTGCGCTTGCATGTTTTATCTGGATTCCTCCGCTTGCAGACGAGGAATCCGCTTTCCCGGCAGTAATTACCAATCCATCGATGAGCGTCCCGTATCTTTCAGGCAGAACTGCCGCCGCAGGATCACCTGTACATTTCAAAACTGTTAGACTGTTATCCCCTTTTATATTTTCAGCCTTTTCTGTAACTCCGTGGGAATTGACGGCGTCATCAAGGGCGAGATCCCCGGTAAGGACCGTAAGGTTGACTTCAGGGTTCCGCTGCTCTACTGAATTTTCAAATCCGGAAAACCCTCCGTACAGGGCAACTCCCGGGGGAAGCACAAACGACCTGTCCACCCGGCCCTGGGTGTCGGGGCGGTATCTTCCCTTCGCTATCCAGAATTCCGCTCCCGCTCGAGTCTCTGACAGAACAACGGGAAATCGTGCTTCACCACAGGCATTTGCCCAGGACGAACCATCCTTGATTCCCGCCCCCTTTTGGGTAACGTAAAACACCGCTCCTTCAGCGAACGGTCCTGAAAGAGAAATAACAAACAGACCCAGTGCCAGACGAAAAAACCTCCTTGCCGAACCTCCTCCAGTCATTCGAATCACTCCCTTTCAACCGAAACAAAAACGGCTACCCTATAAATCGTTTAATCCTCAACTCTTTTTTCTGTATTTACAGTATAGTATTATTATTTTATTGAGTAAATCACCCCAACAGACAGCGATTCTTCAGCATTTCATGCCGAAGAGACTGTCGTTTCAAGGTGATCACTTATTGATCTTCAACTTATTCCGGGGAGGAGGCGCCCGTCATTCCCCCAGGAACGACAAGGCGTTCCGGTAGAGGAACTTTTGGGCCGTTTCGAGTGGAACACCTGAGGCTTCAAGTCGGTCTTTATATCGTTTCAGGGAGAGTATGGGGAAGTCGGAACCGTAGAGGATCTTGTCGTCGATCCCGGCTGCAGCCATGGAGGAAAGAACTGCCGGGTCGTAGAGCCACGGCCAGGCGGCTGAGTCGTAGCGGGCATTCTTCAGATACAGTTTCATTTCGGGCATGAGTTCGTACAGCCACAGTCCGCCGCCGAAATGGGCAAAGATAACTTTCGCCTCGGGGTGGTGGATGCAGAACTCCGCAGCTTCACGGGGTCCGACATTCCCTTTTCCGGGATAATCGTGCCCCACGGGCTCCGCAGAGTGAAACAGGAGAAACATGCCCAGTTCATGGGCTGTGCCGGCAAGCCTCCAGGTCTGCCGGATATCGGTAAGGTCGAAGTTCTGTCCCTGGGGAAATATCTCGCCGATACCGGCGAGACCACTTTCCCTGCATCGGAGGATCTCTTTGTCGCTCCCCCTGGCAAGGGGCGGGACGACGGCCAGTCCCCTCAGGCGGCCCGGATATTTCTTTACTGCCTCTATCACGTAGTCGTTGCAGAGAGCGCACAGTCCGGGGTCCCTGAAAGCGAATCCGAAGACCCATGACTCGTCCACACCGTCCTCGTCCATTCGGGCTATCACATCCTCTGCTGAAGCCCACTTGTGCACCCTGCCGCTGATGAGAAGCGCAAAATGCTCCTCTGTTTCGGCAATCTTCCCTGAGTCCCGTATCACTTCGGGTGGATACACATGTACGTGACAGTCGATGATCATGAAGATCCTCCTTTTGAACATAGAAAAAGGCGGTGCGATATTCCGCACCGCCTTCAGTATAGCCGATAAATCGAAAAGGGGAACTACTTCACTTCGACGTCTGCACCGGCGTCGGCAAGCTTCTTCCGGACTTCCTCGGCCTCTTCCTTCGTAACGGCTTCCTTGACAGCCTTGGGAGGATTGTCGACAAGTTCCTTGGCTTCCTTCAGGCCGAGTCCGGTAAGCTCGCGGACAACCTTGATAACGTTGATCTTGTTGGCACCGGGGCCCTTGTAGATCACGTCGAACTCGGTCTTCTCCTCTTCAGCTGCAGCTGCGGGAGCGCCGGCCATTGCCATCATGGGCATAGCCATTGCAGGGGCGGAAGCGGATACTCCAAACTTTTCCTCAAGAGCCTTTACGAGCTCGGAAAGCTCAAGAACAGTCATATTTTCAATAGCCTGGATCATTTCATCACGGGTCATCTTTATTTTCCTCCTTGAATGTGTTCCAAAAAATAGGGGCACTTCTGCGCCTTAAAGTACTTCTTACGCTGCTTCCTCTTTCTTTTCCCTGATCTGGTTGAGGCAGTTCGCCAGTCCCTGGACCGGTCCGTTGAGAACCGTAAGAAGACCTGCGATGGGTGCTGCGATGGTACGGACCACCTGGCCGATAAGCACTTCCCTGGACGGAAGATCGGCAAGGGCATTCACCTGGTCGACTCCCAGGAGAGAATGTCCGAGAACGCCTCCCTTAAGGGAAAACGCCTTGTTTGTCTTGTCCTTCGAAAATTCGCGGAGTGCTTTCGCAACCGCCACAGGATCCCCGTAGGAAAGGGCGAAAACGTTGGGTCCGAAAGCCATATCGTCAGGGAAGGATGTAAGGCCTTCCTGCTCCATTGCGATCCTCATGAGGGTATTTTTCGCTACCTTCATTTCTCCGCCTGCTGCACGAACCTGGGCACGGAGCGCTGTTATCTGGGCCACTGTCATTCCGCGATATTCTGCTACAAAAACGGCCTGCGTTCTGGCAAGCATTTCACGAAGCGCTTCCACCTGTTCAAATTTTACTTTTGCCGGCATGTACTCACCTCCTTGCTGCAATAGAGAATTAAAAAAATCCCGGGCACGCCTTGGCCCGGGATCATAATACAGCTCTTGAGGCTGTTCTTAGACCGGAACCTCGGCGGGCGGAATATTCCATTGTCCCCTGGGGGACCCGCTGTCTGCAGTTCTTTTTTGTCTTTCAGTTGTCAGGGTGAAGCTACAGTTCTATTCCGCTGTTATTTCCTTCTGTGCCCCTGCCGGGTCGATCTTGATACCGGGGCCCATTGTGGAGGCCAGTGAGAAGCTCTTCACATACGTCCCCTTTACAGAGGCCGGCCGGGCGCGGAGCACAGCCTGGTAAATTGTTTTCACGTTATCATAGAGCTGTTCCGGCGAAAAACTCTTTTTGCCGGCTCCGTTGTGCACTATTCCGAACTTGTCAACGCGGAATTCAACACGTCCGGCCTTGATTTCACTGATCGCGTGGGCCAGGTCAAATGTAACTGTTCCTGTCTTTGCGCTGGGCATAAGTCCGCGGGGACCGAGAAGTTTTCCCAGGCGACCCACCGATTTCATCATGTCAGGAGTTGCGATGACCGCATCGAAATCAAGCCATCCGCCGGAAATCTTCGCCACCATGTCCTCTCCGCCGACAAAATCCGCGCCGGCTTCTTCGGCTTCCTTAACTTTCTCGCCCATGGCAAGCACAAGCACTCTCTTGGTAATGCCCGTACCGTGGGGAAGAACTACGGTGCTCCTGACCTGCTGGTCTGCATGCCGAGGGTCGACACCGAGCCGGATGTGAACTTCAATAGACTCGTCAAACTTCGCCGTCGCTGTTTCCTTGAAAAGGGAGATCGCTTCCTTCAGACCGTAGAGCTTTCCCTTCTCGATCTTCTCCGATGCCGCCTTAAACCTCTTGCTGACTTTTGCCATTTTTCTTCCTCCTGGTGGTCAAACGGCCTCTTCGGCCTCCCACAAATTTCGGTACTTCCTTACTAATCGACGATGTCGATCCCCATTGACCTTGCGGTTCCTTCGATCATCTGCATGGCGGCTTCCACATCGTAGGAATTCAGGTCTTCTTTCTTCATTTCCGCGATTTCACGCACTTTTGCCCTGTTTATAGTCGCCACTTTTTTCTTGTTCGGCTCACCGGACGCAGTCTCAAGACCGGCAGCCTTCTTCAGCAGCACGCTCGCGGGCGGAGTTTTCAGGATGAAGGTAAAGCTTCTGTCCGCGTAAACTGTGATCACCGCCGGAATAATAAGACCGGCCTGGTCAGCAGTCTTCGCATTGAACTGCTTTACGAACTCCATAATGTTTACTCCGTGCTGACCGAGTGCAGGTCCCACGGGAGGTGCAGGCGTTGCCTTCCCTGCGGGCAGCTGCAGTTTGATCTGCCCTATTACTTTCTTTGCCATTCCTCAAGATCTCCTCTCGTTACTGAAAGCGGAATCCGCTCAGGAAAACAGAGGAGCCAAGACTTCTCTTGCCTCCCTGTTAAGACCGCTTTCCGTGTTGAATATATAGCTAGAGCTTTTCAAGCTCCGTATAGTCAATTTCGACAGCAGTCTCACGTCCAAAGACAGTGACTGTGAATTTCACCTTACCCTTTTCCGGAAGGACGTCCACCACCGGCCCTATCTGCCCCTCAAATGGGCCGCTCTTGACTTTAATAAGATCTCCCGGACGAAGGTTCAGCTCGATCTTCGGTTTCGCCTGTTCCTTGCCGACCTTCCCCATAATGTCCCGAACTTCCTTTTCGCTGAGGGGAATGGGGTGGTTTCCTGAACCTACGAACCCGGTGACTCCCGGGGTATGGCGAACAACGTACCACGACTGGTCATTGAGCCGCATCTCCACAAGGACATAACTGGGAAAGAGCTTCCGTGTAACCTTCTTGCTCTTTCCTTCTTTTACCGAGACCCGCTCTTCAACAGGCACCATCACCGAAAATATCCGGTCTTCCATACCCATTGTGGCAATTCTCTGCTCGAGATTTGCCTTTACGCGATTCTCATATCCTGCGTAGGTCTGCACAATATACCAGCGGCGATCTTCGAAGCTATCCATACATGAAGGGGGTCTTGCGGCCCCCTCACCTCCCTGCCGATCTCATAAATGATCCCGGAACGCAACTGCCTGGACCGGCAGCGTACATTATCTGAAAAGGCGCGAAAAAACTCCAGTTAAAAGCATATCCACGAGACCCAGGTAGGCGGACACGAAAAGGGTGAAGGCTATAACCACGAGCGTGGAATACCACACCTGTTTTTTTCCTGGCCATGTTACCTTTTTCAGTTCGGCTCGGGCTTCTCGTATAAAGGTGAGGACTGTTCCCACAACCTCGGCCCCCTATCTATTTTCTTTACAATAAAAAATGGCAGGCCCGGCAGGACTCGAACCTGCAACCCCCGGTTTTGGAGACCA
>CAYTQC010000100.1:0-6403 GCA_964439735.1 uncultured Synergistaceae bacterium | reverse complement strand
GGAAAAAACGAAATGAGAGAGCGCAAATGTCTGTTGTCAGACAACGTTAGCACTCCTCTTCTAAATCGTCAAATTTATTCTTTTTTTCACAACTGTCATTCTGGAAAAATGCCCGGCTTGTGGGCAAAAGAGAAAGACCGGAACAGGCCAGGGGAGAACCGAGGGTGTAGCCCCGGGGGAGGAAGCGGGGGGAGGCTGTAAAATCGTGATCCTGTTGCCCGTGCAATAAGCTCTGTCATCCTGACGGCATTCTTTACGCCGGAAGGCCCCCGCGGCAAGGGCAACCCAACCCCGGGAGCCTTCGGTTTTCTCGGGGTGAAACCGCAGTTTTGCCTTCCCGGAGGCTTCAGGGTTGCCTGGATGTATTATTTTCCCCGCAGGGCTGCCAGTGTTGCGGGCACCACGAGAAACAGACCCCATGAAGATGTGAACCCGGCTCTGCAGCCTCCTCCGGATTTTTCTCCGAAGGCCGTGGTGACGTCTCCCGCCCCCGGTGACTGGATGTCCATGGAGAAAACTTCCGGCGAAAAGTTGAAATCCAGCCTTCGGAGATCTATGGTACGCTTGGAATTGTTTTTGATAGCAGTCCAGGCGAGGTCCGGTTTCTTCAGATCGTAGACGATGGTCCAGTCCGTACGGGACTGGGATCCGGTAGTCCCCTCGGTCTGTTTTACCTTGTCCATGACGAAGAATCCGTCGTCTTTCTCCACAGTTTCCCCGGCCATGGCTTCCAGGGAGAACCAGGTGTTTCTGACGAAGCGGACCATGGATGTGCGCACCGCGTCTTCGGGCGGGATCGGCAGCGATCCTCCGAAACCTTCGTAGAGAGCAAGCCCGGCGTAGCTGGGATCGTAGTAGCTGTTCGTCATGGTTCCGTATTGCGGAGGAGTGTGGACTGAAATGACTCCGTGATTCTCGGGAGGAAATTCAACGATGGCGCAGTTGCCGTTTCTGTCGGCGAGAAACCAGTGCAGCCTGAAGTTCACCCCGCTGATCGAAAGCTCCGTGACGCCGAAATCATTGAACTTTTCCAGGGCTTCCGGGACGGATGCGCATGTGTCAAGAAGGACACGGACCACTTCGCCGCAACGGACCGCCGGTTTTCCCCCGGGGCCGGGGTACTCCGGAGGATCCACAAAAAGGGCTGCTGCATAGAACCCCTTTTCGTTCAGACCGCACCCGGGAGCGTTGATGATTCCAAGGCCGGGAACCCGGGCGAGCATATCAAACGTGATACTGCCATAAGCCGAAGTCCATGTGTAGGGTATGGCTCCTTCAGGAGGCATCATGGCAGTTTTCTCAATTCCCCGGACGTTTTTGATCACCCGGCCGTCCGGTTCAGGCCAGTCCATGTTGCGTGCTGCGAGGGCCTCTCCTCCTGCTTCGAGAAAGGAGACGGAGCATGCCGTCGCCTGCTCCGCAAACATAAAGAACAGAACAAGCGCCGTGAAGAAATACTGCCTGCGGATTTTCATGTTTTACCCCCTGACGAGGAATTTTTGAAGAATCCATATCATGTGCACCGGCAGCCCTGAAACGTCAGTCCAGGATCCGGAGCCCCGAGTGGTCCATTTTTACGTTGTTTACCCGGATGCCGAAGACCTCGCTCATGGACTGCCGCGCGAGTTCGCGGAAGGATTCCGCCCCTTCGCTGTTCCCTTCATCCTCGGCCTGGGTCACGCCGGCAAGGGCGAAGGTGGCGAGACACGCCAGAGTGTGGGACATTTCCTCCTTTTTCGCATCGGGGGCTGAGCCTACGCCTGTCTGTTCGGCGAGGACAACATCCATTTGCCGGGCGGTCGCAAAAATAGCCTGGTCATCCACCTGGTTGTCGGTGGTGATGCCGATGCACACCCCGAAAAAGAACGCCAGGGCGAGCCCGAGGTCATTTGGACGCTTTGCCTGCTTTGAATAATCCCGGTAGTTCACGAGAGCTTCGTTGAAAAAAGCGGTCATTGTGTCAATGTCCTCTTTCCTGTCGGTAAGCGTTCGTGCAAGAGCAGAGGGAACGGCGGAGGGCTTTCCCGACGGGCGGTAAGTCGTCGGGAGTACCTTTTGTGCCTGCTTCTGCGTCTGTTTTTGCGGTTTTGAAGTCTGGGACTTGTTTCGCTGCATATTTTTCAGAGTGACATTCGCCATCGTTTTGTTGTAGATCATGGTGTCGAGAAGGCAGGACCCGGGATTGTTCCACATCCCTCCGGTGTAGGAGTTGTACCACGTCGCCCCTTCTGCCGCTGAAAGAGCAGATAACAGGAAAAACAGGAGGATAGAAATGAACCGTTTCACGTAAGATTCCCCCTTCGGGTGTTCAGTGAGGGAAGGGAGAGCCTGAAAGCTCTCCCTTCCGGAAAAGACTATTCGTCACAGCAGCTGCAGTTTCCGCAGTCGTCGCATCCGCATTCGTCGTCAGTGTCGAAATCCTCCATGAGCATATCGTCGAGATTTTCCAGCCCGGAGCTGAAAACCCCGTACACGGTGTCTATGGTCTCTTCCTCCGCATCGGGGTCGGTGACGTCGAAGACCGCCTCCCACTCGGCGAAGGTCTCGTCTGTTGCTGTTACCGGGACAAGGCTCAGCGTAGCCACGTAGTTCTTAAGCTTCATTCCTGTTTCCAGGATGGTGTAGGTGACCGAGTAGTCAGCGTCGGAAAATCCCAGAAGCTGCTCTCTCATCCATGAGTCGTCAGCGAGCTGAAAATGCCGGACAGATCCCACGCAGGCAGTGCATTCCGGGCCGCATCCGCCCTCAATTTCACTTGCCTTGATCCCCGGGTGCCATTTGGGGAGGCCGTTGAAATCCCTGACATACTCCCATACTTCCTCAATGGGCGCCGAAATAATGGTGCTGTAGTACACTCTGGGCATGTTTTTCCCTCCTCCGGATACTGTAGCCTGATAAGCTAGAACGTAATCTTCTTGAACGCTTCGGTCTGGGCCTTGATTGCCGTTTCAGTGGGCAGGCGCTCCATGGAGCTGGCCCCGTAGAATCCGTGAACGTTTTTGCATTTCTTGAGGATGAATGACGCGTCCTCGGGCATGGCGATGGGGCCGCCGTGGCAGAGAACGATTACGTCTTTCCGTACCTTTTTCGCCGCCTTCGCCCATTTCTCGATGAGCACAGCGCATTCATCGAGGGTCTTGGAGGTCTTTGCCCCTATAGATCCCTTGGTCGTCAGCCCCATGTGGCACACGAGGATATCGGCCCCTGCCTTCGTCATGGCAACCGCGTCCTCTTCGCTGAACACGTATGGCGTGGTGAGGAGATCGTGCTCGTGGGCGGCCCGGATGGCCTCAACTTCAAGAGCGTATCCCATTCCTGTCTCCTCGAGGTTGGCCCGGAAGACCCCGTCGATGAGCCCGACCGTGGGGAAGTTCTGTACGCCGGCGAACCCGAGGGAGGTAAGTTCATCGAAGAACCTGTCCCAGATCACGAAGGGGTCGGTTCCGTTGATCCCTGCGAGGACCGGGGTCTTTTTCACGACAGGAAGGACTTCGTAGGCCATCTCCTTTACGATTTCGTTCGCGTTTCCATAGGCGAGAAGTCCGGCGAGGGAACCCCGCCCCGCCATGCGGTAGCGGCCGGAGTTGTAGATAACGATGAGGTCGATGCCGCCTGCTTCCTCCCACTTGGCGGAAATACCGGTTCCCGCACCGCCGCCGATAATGGGCTCGCGGCGCTTCACCATATCCTGGAAACGGGCCATAAGCTCTGAACGCGAAAACTTCTTCATGAAAAGTCCCTTCCTTTCTTCTGCCGGGATTATGGATGCAGCTCCCTGAAGTTCTCCACCAGGGCAGCGGCGAACCCGGGGTCATTGATGTTCATCGGAAGTTTCACAAGACGGTGGTCTTCTGTCTGGACGACCGTTCTCTCAAGTGCGGCGAACAGCGCCTCGTCGGCTTCCGGCCAGTGGAAGGCCTGCCCGGG
Organism: uncultured Synergistaceae bacterium; assembly: GCA_964439735.1. Lineage (GTDB taxonomy): Bacteria > Synergistota > Synergistia > Synergistales > Aminobacteriaceae > Aminivibrio. The sequence continues at coordinate 2,476 of CAYTQC010000100.1, read as the reverse complement.
TGCGTCGATCATGGAGACTCCCTTAAGGGGGAGCAGGAACCGTACCGGGCCGGGAAATTTGTTGAGTTTGGACCCGATCCACTCGCCCATGCGGGCGTTTTCCTCGGGGGTTGTGCGCATGAGGGTCACCTGGGGATTGTGGACGTAGAGTTTCCGGTTCCTGTATTTTTCGGGAACGGTGTCCATCGGTCCGAAGTTCACCATGTCCAGCGCCCCCACGGAACCGACGTAGGGGATGGGGTTCCGGATGAAGGCATCCAAGCGTCCCTCGCCGGAGGAGAGCACTCCGCCCATGAGGTGATCGCAGATTTCGGTGGTGGTGATGTCAAGAACGCACTTCATCATCCCCGAGTCCACGAGCTTTTCGAATGACTGGCCTCCTGTGCCGGTGGCATGGAACACAAGGCAGTCGAACTCTTTTTCGAGGCTGTGGCGGACCATGTCAACGCATGGCGTGGTGACGCCGAACATGGTCATGCCGAGGAGCGGCCTGTCATCGCCGGGGGGGACGGTTCCCCTGATCATCCCGGCCAGGGCGTTTGCCGCGTTCGCAAGGACGACCCTGGACACCCTGTTGATGCCCGACACGTCGGTGACGGAGTACATCATGGAAATGTCGTTCGGACCCACGTAGGGTGCAACGTTTCCCGAGGCCATGGTGGAGACCATGATCTTCGGCGTTCCCAGCGGCAGCATCCTCATTCCGGAGGTGACAATGGATGTTCCTCCCGACCCTCCAAGACCGATGACCCCTCCGAGGTCCCCCCTGCCCGGGAGAAATGCGGCCAGCGCTTCTCCCATGGCACCGACGGCTTCTCCCCGTTCACTTACCGAATCGAGGAATCCCGGTTTTGAAGGGTGGCATGCCGCTACTTCCCGTGCAGAAACATCCACCTTCCGGTCGTGCGGTTTGGTCCCCACGTCGACAAGCACTGTTTCCACGCCCGACTGCCGGATGATCTGCCGTACGAAATCCAGCTCGTCGAATTTTGTATCACATGTTCCCACTATGTACGCTTTCTTCATGACATCCTCCTTCGATTTTTCAGGGATATCCCGCACAGGTGCAGGGAGAAGAATGAAAAGAGCAAGGAACAATATGCCGTTAAAATAAATTATAGACCTTTCAGGCGAAATTGGCGAAATTTTTACGAAAACATAGTTGGAAACTGGTTCTGCATGAACGGTTGACGGAGTCACTCCCTTCTTCTACCATATATTTTGGGAAGAAAAAAAATTTTCTATATGATTAGGGAGGCGGCTATGGCAAAAGGATGGAGAAGTTCCGAGGTATTTGCGGGCGCCCAGAACGCGGGAGCAAGGGCCCTGTGGAAATCAATGGGGTATTGCGACGGGGACTTCGGGGACCGGCCCGTCATAGGTATCGCAAATTCCTGGAATACTCTCGTTCCCGGCCATTTCAACCTGAACCAGGTCAGTGAACAGGTAAAAAAGGGCATCCACAGGGGAGGGGGAGTCGCGGCGGAGTTCGGGGTCATCGCCTCATGCGACGGTGTCTGCGAGGGGCATCGGGGGATGCACTTTATCCTTCCCCAGAGAGAGGTCATCGCTGATTCCATTGAACTTGTGTCGGAAGCCCACCATCTGGATGCACTGGTCCTTATCGCGTCCTGTGACAAGATCGTTCCGGGAATGCTTATGGCCGCAGCACGGCTTGATATTCCCGCCATCATGATCACCGGAGGCCCAATGCTCGGCGGCGTGGAGTTCGACGGACGCAAGACGGATGAAACGTCCCTTCATGAAGCGCTGGGGATGTTGGCTGCCGGACGGATCACGGAGGAACAGTTCCGGTCCCTTGAAAATCTGTGTGCCCCTACATGCGGATCCTGTTCCTTTTTCGGAACGGCGAACACCATGTGCTGTCTTGCAGAAGCTCTGGGGATGACGCTTCCGGGGTCAGCACTCGTGCCGGCAGTGTATTCCGAACGGCTCCGGCTCGCATGCGAGACGGGCGAAACGATCTGCAGAATGGCCAGGGAGGGGCTGACAGCCCGCAGGATCCTCAACTCCCTCTCCATAGAGAATGCCGTACGGGCCACACTTGCCATGAGCGGTTCCACCAACGCTGTAATGCACCTGGCCGCCATAGCTGCTGAAGCAGAGGCGGATGTGGATGTCATGGATCTCTTCTCGAGGCTGGGTCCCGAGACGCCGCAGATCGTGAGGGTGAACCCCGCTTCAAAGTGGAATACCGAGGACTTCTGGATGGCTGGAGGTATCCCCAGGATGTTTCGGCACATGATGCCCCTGCTGAGAAAGGACGCCCTCACATGTACAGGCCGAACGATCGAAGAAAATGTTTCGGAGTATATCTTTCCGTTCCCTGAAAACGATGAGGTCATAAAAACCATGGAGGCTCCTTTTTCTCCCCGGGGAGGCATTGCAGTTCTCAGGGGGAACCTGGCGCCGGATACGGGAGTGACGAAGCCGGGGGCCATCGACCCCGCACTTC
>CAYTQC010000099.1:0-6434 GCA_964439735.1 uncultured Synergistaceae bacterium | reverse complement strand
GGATAGTAATTCTTTGTGATTTTTTCCCTGATTTCATCTTTCGAAAAGCCGGTATTGGCCATGTAAACGGCAATAGCGGTAGCTTCCGCACCTTTCAGGCCTTCCTCGTGATTATGGGTGACGGCAGTTATGGTTTTCGAAAGCCTTGCAGCTTCCTGTTCGCTGCGGGCAGCCAGCCCTGCCGGGCTGATCCGCATTGCCGCACCGTTGCCGAAGCTGTTGTATGGTTTTGGATCGAGTGTGAACAGCCAGCCGCCGAACCTTCCCCCGTAGCCGGCGTACGGGTACTTTCGTCCGATTTTTTGCATACACAGTACGGCGTTTTTGGCGAGAAGCCGGTGGAAGTCATCGTCTGAACCCGTACCGGGTACCGGCAATTCGATGGTTTTCACGGTTTCCATTATCGACTTGGCCACGGCGAGGGTCATTATGGTGTCGTCAGTTGCACGGCTTCTTTGCGTGAAGAGGTCAAAATCCTTTTTCTGGAGGCCTGTGCCCTCGAATCGCGATCCTACAATGTCTCCTATTATTGCTCCCAACATTTTCGATCACCTCGTTTACGGATTTTTATAAAAACGGGTGGGAGATAACGGCACACTTCTTCCCCGTCCGTAAGCATGCCGGAAACGGGTGTGAGCCCCGTGCCATATCTGTTTTTGACCGGCAGCCTGCTACTTCTCTCTGCGTATTCGTATTCGTGCAGAGGGACCTTCCTGCTCCATCACGGTGATCTCGACTCCATTATCCCTGTCGGTAAACACGGGCCTGTCCGGGAGACGGAAGGCCGCACCCCTGAGAAACGGGATGCCGGGGTCTGCATTCATGAGCTTCACCGGGGCTTTTCCGTGCCTGCACTCGGCGATCCTGTCGTCACAGTACATTACAAGTATTCCTTCACCTGGAAGGGCGATGTCGAATGAGCCTGCCTTCCTCCTGTTCTCGACCAGGTAATACGTATGTTCCGTAAGGGGGATCTTCACGGCGTGCACAGCGGATGATTTCTCAGAAAGTGGGCCAAGAAGGATCTCCGGAGATTCTCCGGGGTTTACCAGCCGCATCTTTTCCGGGTTGAGCCAGCCGAGACGGATCTTTGTCCACGAGGATATTCCGGGAGGGGGGAGATCGAAGGAAATCATGTGGCACGACATGGGGTCCCAGTATCCCAGATTGGTGAGCGCATGCTCCCATCCCGTGTCCCGAGTGGGGTACCGTTCCTGGAGGTCATGGTCGTACAGGCAGGGGACGACACGCCTGCCGTCCTTTACTCCTCCCCAGACATGGGCGCAGTCGTGAAAGAGGGTGCCCAGGTGTGCCTGGGATGTGAAAATTGCCACTCCTCCGGGGACGATCTGCCCGCTTTTCGTCCTCAGTTCGAGTGTCCGGCTCCACCCCAGCATCCCGGGGTATCCGCAGAGGCCTATCATTCCGTACTCTTTGAACCTGGCGCCGAGAAATACCACAAGAAAGGAATATCTGCTGAAATCATGGTCCCTGTCTGCAGCGTCTATGGCATGCTGAATGAGATCGGTCACCCGTGACTTGTCCACCTTCAGGTTGGAGGGTGAGATGGCGTATCTGCTCAACGGCAGGGGCATCTCGTACCAGTCGGTGAGGTCCACTTCCACGGAAGCCTTTCCGTAGGACATATCCTTCACATAATGATCGAGCCTCCTGAACCGTCTGGATATCTCTTCCTTTGCGATCCTCGGATCAAGCCCGGGGAATCTCGTGAGGACCACAAGACCTGTATTCCTGTCCTGAGACAGTGCCGACCATTCATCGGCGGACAGCATCGCGGGGGATACTGTCAAGATGGAAAAGAACAGGGCCGCAGCTGCGAAAATCAGAGCTCCCCTGAAAAAGGATTTCATTTTTTCACTACCTCCTCCTACCTGTTACCGGTCTCTGCGCCATTTTTCCGGGAACGGGTCTCTTTCGCCTCAGTCATTTTCGCCGTTCTACATTTCTTATCCTGAAATTTTGACCTGTGTCAAGGAAATAAAGCCGGTACTCCTGTATTCTAAGCCAACAAAACACAAAAAGGGAGGTCATAATCATGACTAACAGGACATACCAACTTGAAACCGTATCTTGTCCGAGCTGTATTGCGAAAATTGAAGGGATGCTGAAAAAAACCGGAGGCATCAGCAGTTCAGAAGTGTTGTTCAATTCTTCAAGAGTGAAAGTAATCTTTGACGAGAGTGCTGTCACATCAGAAGAAATCAGGGCGAAGATCGAAAAGCTGGGCTATAAGGTTTTAAGCGACAAATAAGAAGAAGGGGGTGCCTGCAATGATGAAAATGACAAAAGGACAGATTGTTCTCATCTCAGGGATTCTGGCCGCCGCATCCTTCGTGCTGAAAGAAATGATCGGATATGAAAAGATCACGATTTTACTGATGCTGGCCACAACGGTGATCGCAGGCGCCCCTGTTTTCAGGAAGGCAATGGGGGCGCTGAGGTATCGCATCGTAGGGATCGACGCCCTTGTAACCATAGCCGTTACGGGAGCGGTTATCATCGGAGAATATTGGGAGGCGGCCGCCGTAACTTTTCTGTTCATGCTGGGCGATTACCTCGAGTCGAGGACCATAGAAAAAACAAGGTCTTCTATCAAGGCGCTGCTCGACATGGCTCCGGAAAAAGCAAAGGTACGAAGAAACGGCACGGAAACGGAGATAAATCCGGAAGATGTGGTGAAAGGCGACTTCGTCGTCGTGAGGCCCGGAGAAAAAATACCGGTCGACGGGACCGTCGTGGAAGGTTCGGCATACATCAACCAGGCGGCCATTACCGGAGAGTCCATTCCTATAAGCCGCAGCGTGGATGAAACGGTGTTTTCGGGCACCGTCATCGAATCCGGCTACCTGGTTGTCAGGGCGGACAGGATCGGCGAGGACACCACGTTTGCCAGGATACTGCAGATGGTCGAGGACGCGCAGGACAAAAAAGCGAAAACACAGAAGTTCCTGGAAAAATTCTCCCGATATTACACCCCGGCGATTATCATTCTTTCCATCGCCCTGTTTCTTGCGACGAACGATTTGGTATTGGCCCTGACGCTTCTGGTTATAGCCTGTCCGGGTGCCCTTGTGATATCGACCCCTGTTTCGATTGTGGCAGGCATTGGAAACGGGGCAAAACACGGAATTCTGGTCAAGGGCGGTGAAATAATGGAGAAACTCGGCGCTGTGAAAGTCGTCGCTTTTGACAAGACAGGAACCCTGACAGTCGGGAAACCTTCCGTGACACGGGTGGAACCGGTCGGTATGAGCGAAGATGAATTATTGAGGATTGCGGCGGTCGGTGAATCATACTCGGAGCATCCTCTGGGGAAAGCCATCATCTCAACGGCGACCAAAAAACTGGGTCCGATCAACGAAACACCCGAGGATGCGGAAATTTTCAGCGGGCACGGGCTCAGGTTCAGTCTCGGGGGAAAAACATACTTTATCGGCAACCGGAAATTGTTCACAGATAACGGAATCAGTGTAGACGGTCATGAAAGTTATATGCAAAGCGAGGAGAGAAAAGGACAGACAGCGGTTATCGTAGGCACGGGGGAGGGAGTATGCGGTATCATCTCCATTGCGGACACCGTGAGATCCGACGCCAGGTCACTGGTCCTCGACCTTGAATCCCGGGGAATCAGCAGGATCGTCATGCTGACGGGAGACAACGGGAGAGCGGCCGAAGCAATAGCAGGCGAAACAGGAATCCGCGAGTTTTACAGCGAACTGCTTCCCGAGGACAAAGTGCGGGTCCTGTCGGGGCTCCGCGAACGGTACGGAATCATCGCCATGGTCGGGGACGGGGTAAACGACGCTCCGGCGCTTGCGTCATCGGATTTGGGGATAGCCGTCGGAGGAGCCGGCAAAGATATCGCGATGGAAACGGCGGACGTGGTACTATTATCGGAGGAAATCAAAAAACTTTCATATGCGGTCGGCCTGAGCCGCGCAACAGTCCGGAACATGAAGCAGAACATCACTTTTGCCCTCCTCGTGGCAGCGTTTCTTCTGGCCGGAGTACTTGCCAAAACCGTCAACCTGTCTTTCGGGATGCTGGTGCATGAAGTCTCCGTACTCCTTGTAATACTCAACGCGATCAGGCTGCTTGGTTACGGGGAATCGAAAAAGCCCGGGACCGTTCAGTCCGGTGAAAGGGAGATTGCCGGTGAAAAACTGTAGCTGCAGCGGTGAAGAAAACTGGTTGAATTGCTTTAAAAATGTGCCTCTCTTTAAATCCCTAAGCCATGATGAAATGATGGAGATTGCCTCCATTACAGAACCCCGAACCTTTAAAAAGGGAGAGGTCATATACGGGGAAGGAGACACCGGCGGGAAGCTGTACATTCTCCATACCGGAGGAGTGAAAATTTCCAGGCTCAGCGCCGACGGGAAAGAACAGTTCATAAGAGCCATAGGCCCCGGGGAGTTCATGGGCGAGCTCTCCCTGTTCAGTTCTCTTCCGTTTACGGACGATGCGGCAGCTCTTGAGAACTCCACCATGTGCTTTATCGACGGCGAAAAACTGAAGCTGCTTATGTCGAAATACATTTCCATCGCTTTCAAGGTGATGGATGAACTGAGCAAACGGCTCGAAAGGGCGGAAAACCTGATAAAGGAAATCAGCCTGAATTCCGTGGAAGAAAGGCTGGCGCGGGTTCTGCTCGATTTATCGGACGGAGAGAAAGAAATTGTTCTCACAATGACCAAGGGGAATCTCGCTTCCCAGCTTGGGATGAGCCAGGAAACCCTGAGCAGGAAACTGTCTTTTTTTCAGGAAGAAGGGCTAATTTCTCTCAAGGGACACAAAAGGATAAGAATAGAGAACAGAGAAGGATTGTTGAAAATCATCTGAGCCCATACTCAGGCAGACGAAAAATACTGTGAGATTCCCGAATAACAGTCAGGAAAAGATTATTTTTGGGGGAGGTGTGTTATGAGCACTGTATTGCTGCTGGTGGACATTCAGAACGATTATTTCCCGGGGGGCGCGATGGAGCTTCATCACAGCGAGGAGGCAGGAAAGAAAGCCGCGGTTCTTCTTCAGGCCTTCAGGGACAGGTTTTTGCCCGTGGTTCATGTCCGGCACGTATCCAATCGTCCGGGGGCTGCATTTTTTCTTCCCGGCACAAAGGGCGCGGAGATCCATGAGCTGGTCCGCCCTCTTCAGGGTGAACAGGTTTTCGTCAAGCATTTTCCGAACAGTTTCCGGGAAACGCCGCTGAACGGGTACCTTCGCGGGCTGGACCCAGAACAGCTGGTCATCGCCGGCATGATGACCCACATGTGCATCGACACCACGGTGAGGGCCGCAGCCGATCTCGGCTTCAACTGTTTCCTGGCCGGGGATGCATGTGCGACGCGAGATCTCTCTTTCGGCGGAGAGCCTGTCCCTGCGGAAATGGTTCAGAATGCGTTTCTTGCCGCGCTGAACGGTTCATTCGCCCAGGTGAAGACTTCAGAGGAGATCTGCGCTTCTCTGCTCTCCGTTGACCAGTAAAACATTTGAACGGGATCTAAGAGGACTCACCAATCATCCGTATCAGGAGGAGACCATGAAAGTACTATTAGTGAACGGAAGTCCACACAAAAAAGGGTGTACGTATACTGCGCTAGAGGAAGTTTCCAAGACGCTGCTGGCTGAAGGCATCAGGACCGAAATCTTCCAGATCGGGACGGGGCCACTTGCAGGATGCACGGACTGCGGGAACTGCTCGAAAACAGGCCGATGCATTTTCGATGACCGGGTGAACGAATTCCTGGATATGGCCGGCGGTGCAGATGGATTTGTGTTCGGCTCTCCGGTCCATTATGCCTCCGCGGGAGGCTCCATCTGCTCGTTTATGGACCGCGTCTTCTACACAGACTCGCGATCAGGCAGAAAGTCTTTTTACCTGAAACCCGCAGCAGCCGTGGTATCAGCCAGGCGGGCAGGTACCACCTGCGCCCTCGACCGGGTCGAAAAGTATTTCGCCATATCAGAGATGCCGGTCATATCATCCCGCTACTGGAACATGGTCCACGGGAACAGCCCCGAGGAAGTGAAAAAAGACCTGGAAGGCATGCAGATCATGAGGGTGCTCGGAAGAAACATGGCCTGGTTCCTGAAATGCCGGGAGGCCGGAATGAAGGCGGGAGTCCCCTTCCCCGAAAGAGAGGAAAGGGTCTTCACGAACTTTATCAGGTAAGGCCGAAGGCAAAGTGCAAAAAACATCTTCTGCAAAACGGAAAGCCTGCCTGCTGATAGTATTGCTCCCTTCTTTTGAATGGTATAGAATAGACGAAAAGTTTTTATGTATTTTTAATAGTATTTGATTTGATCACGATAACCTCCGAGTCACAGGACCTAAAGGAATTACCCCATGGTATGTGACCGTCAGGGTATACCCGGAAACAGGTATGCCTCCCTTTTGGCAAGGAGGATGA
>CAYTQC010000098.1:0-6454 GCA_964439735.1 uncultured Synergistaceae bacterium | reverse complement strand
GGCCCAGGATCTTCCTGCACTCGTTCTCGATCTCCTTCACCGAGGGGGCGAAACCACCCGTGCGGCCATAGAAGGAAACCGGATACCGGCAGCCGGTGGCGACCTTCACATCATCCACCATCTGTCCGGCGTTCATTTCCGCCACCAGAATATTCTTCACCGTGGAAGGAATCTTCTTAAAGGCTTCATAGGGATAGGGCCAGAGCGTGATCGGCCGGATCATGCCGACCTTCAGTCCCTCTGCCCTGAGGTTGTTCACGGCGGACCGCGAAATTCGGGCGGTTGTGCCGTATGCAGCGATCAGCAGTTCGGCATCATCGGCGTGGTACAGCTCGCATCGCTGCTCCGCCGCCTTTATGGCGTCGTATTTTTTCTGAAGCTCCCGGTTATGCTCCTCCAGCGGTTCAGGAGCAAGGAACAGGCTGTGGAGATGGCTTCTCTTCCCGCCCCTCTCCTCCATGAACCCGAGGGACCATGAGGCGTCGGCAGGCTGGTCCTTCGTGGAACTCGGCGTAATTTCAACAGCCTCCATCATCTGGCCCATGAAACCGTCAGCAGCAACCATGACAAGGATCCTGTACTTCTGGGCGAGATCGAAGGAAAGCTGTGTCAGGTCAACGCATTCCTGCAGGGTGCTCGGAGCGAGGACGATGATGTTGTAGTCTCCGTTTCCGCCGCCCTTCGTGGCCTGGTAGTAGTCCGCCTGTCCGGGCAGAATTCCGCCGAGTCCGGGGCCTGCGCGCATCACATTGACGATGACCGCCGGGATCTGGCATCCGGCGATATAGGAAATCCCCTCGGACATGAGGGAGATCCCGGGGCTCGACGAAGAGGTCATGACCCGGTATCCGGTCGCGCCGCCGCCGAGGATCATGTTGACCGATGCCACTTCGCTTTCCGCCTGGACATAGACCCCTCCGACCTCGGGAAGATGGGCGGACATGTATTCGGGAATTTCATTCTGGGGAGTAATCGGATACCCGAAGAAATACTTGCAGCCCGCCTGGATGGCGGCCTCTGCAATTGCTTCAGTTCCTTTCATCAAAACGCGTCCCATGTCGTTTTCACCTCCGAAAGCCAGGTTATTCCTGGATTTTGAACACTTCAATAGCAGCGTCGGGACAGGTCACGGCGCAGACGCCGCACCCGATACACCCCTCCTTGAACTGTTCAACAGGCCGGTAGCCCTTCGCGTTGGTCTTCTCCGATATCCGGAGGACCTTTGTCGGACAGGCCGCCACACAAAGTCCGCAGCTTTTGCAGTACTGTTCGAGAACTTCAATGCGTCCTTTCGCCATTGCCTTTTGCACCCCTTTCACACAGATTTATCAGAAATCTATTCGCCCGTTTCTCCGCGGGACCACATTGCCCCGTCCTCCCACGGAAGCATCATGTACCGTGCCACCGGCCAGAGAGGGACGGATATACCCCGGGACTCCATAATTGATGCAGTCTCCCCGTACAACCGGGGATCCACCCCTGCGAACAGAACGGGAAGATCGAGCTTCCTGCCGGCATCCAGAACGTTCTCCAGGCCGTTGACGCAGTCTTCCGGACCTGTTTCCGCCATGAGATGGGAATTGCTCACGAGGGCTCCCACCGAGAGGCCGCAGATCGACTCCATCTTCCTGAGCATCTTCTCTACCCCTGCGACTGTGGAGGTCTGGGGACGGAAGGAATTCACCACGAGGATCAGGAGATACCCGGCTTTCGTGATATCCGGCTCGAACTGCTTCAGCGCCAGGGCTCCCTCGGCGTCTCCGCCGATGTCGAGGAGCAGCCGGCCGTCATCCTCCGCAAGTGCGCGGGACACCTTCGGCGAGACCACGGACATATCGGACCATTTCGCGTTTTCGGGCGTCGTAATGATCCGGAATCCTTTTTTTTCGAGTTTTTCCGCAACCTGGCGGATACAGAAATAGGGGTTGATGATATCGATATCGGCTATGGTGACTTTTTCTCCGAGGCTTGCAAAACCGAGTGAGAGGTTGAGAACCCATTCCGTCTTCCCTGAACCCAGGGCTCCGGTGACTGCGATAACCCGCGGCCAGTCCGGAACGGAAGGCATTAGTTCCCTGTACTGAGAAAACAGGTCAGATACGATGGTAATGTCGGGATCCGTCAATGAAGGAAGTCTCCTTTCTTCAAACGCAGTCCTCTCGCCCATTCCGCGCCGTCCACCCGCCGTTTCCCCTCGGGCTGGACGATCCGCAGCAGCACCGCACCTTCAGAAGCGCTCACAACGGGATATCCGTCGTTAAAATCGAGGACTTCTCCGGGAGATCCTGATAATGGACTGAATTCCGCGCTCCAAATCTTGACCCGCTTTTCCCCGATGAACATAAAAGCTCCCGGAGCCGGGTTCAATGCTCGAACGGCGTTTGCTATCCGCCGCGCGGGGTATGTCCAGAATATTTCAGCTTCATTGTTGACAATTTTCGGCGCATAAGATGCTGATTCGGAATTTTGCTCTTTAAACACACAAGTTCCTTCAATCAAGCATTTTACACCCAACAGAAAAAGTTTGCTACCTTTTTCCGCAAGAATATCCAGAACTTCCCCGGAAGTCCGCCTGTCACCGGGAATATACTCCTCCCGGAAAAGCACCGGTCCTGCATCCATCTCCTCAACGAGACGGAAAAGGGTGACGCCGAGGAGTGCATCGCCGTTCATGAGGGCCCGCTGCACCGGGGCCGCCCCCCTGTACAGGGGAAGAAGGGACGGGTGAATGTTGAGGCAGCCCCCCGACGGGGCCGAAAGGAACGGTTCGGGGATCTTCTGGCCGAAGTCGACCACGAGTATTGCAAGGGGAGGGGCATCTTTCAGAAGAGAAAGGAGGGTTTCGTCCTGCCCCACTTTCGCCGAATGGAGCACCGGGATGTCCAGGGTCCCGCAGATCCCTTCCACGGGAGAGGGGACGGACCTGAGCCCCCGTCCTCCCTTCGCCGGAGGCGACGTAACCACCACGTCAAAGGAAATGTCTTTCGCCAGGAGGGAAAGGCATTTCGCGGCAAACCCTCCGGTCCCGAAAAACCAGAGGGGTCCGCCCTTTTTTTCGTCACGGATCATGGTCAGTTCCCCGAACCTGCCACGCTCCCGGAGCGGAGAAGCTTCTTCCGGGCCATGTTTCTTTTCATGGGAGAGAAATGGTCGATAAGGAGTTTCCCTTCAAGGTGATCCATCTCGTGCAGAAAGGCCCTCGCAAGAAATCCTTCGGCCTCTATTTCATGTTCTCCTCCGCTTATATCCTGGTGTCGCACCCGTATCTTCATGGGGCGCTTCACGTTGCCGAAAATTCCCGGGAAGCTCAGGCATCCTTCCTCGCCCTCCTGCTCCCCGTCGAAGTTCAGAAGCTTCGGGTTCGCGAGCACATACAGCACCCCTCCGAAAAAGACGATCGCCAGCTTCAGCGGCACTCCTGCCTGCGGCGCGGCAAGCCCCACACCGTCATGCTGGTTCATGAGGCGCGCCATCTCGGCAACAATATCCTTCAGGGATCCGTCAAACCGTGTCACCGGCTTTGTTTCCTCCCTGAGGACGGGATCGGGGAATACCCGCAAAAATAGTTTTTCCATACAGATTCGCCGCTCTTTCCTGAAGATTAAAAAAGGGGCGCCTTTCCGGCCGCCCCTTTCATCGTTTTATTCCTGCATGTTCCTGAGGAGTTCTCCGATGGTTACATTGGGCTCACCGTCGTTGCCTGACTGCTTCGAGTGGCCTTCCTGTTCCCTGCGGTCTCCCCTGCTCCTTTTCCTCTCATCGTCGCGCTGTTTCGGATGATGCTCGGGCTCCTCCAGGGCGCTGATGCTGAGGCGCATCCGCCTGTCCGCGGGGTTGATCTCGATGATCCTCGCGACCACTTCCTGACCCTCTGAAAGAACGTCCTGAGGCTTTTCGACCCGCTTCGTGCTCAGCTGGGAGATATGGATGAGGCCTTCCACGCCCTCTTCCACCTCGACGAACGCACCGAAATCCGCAAGGCGCACGACTTTGACGGTGAGGTCCTGGTCCTTGCTGTACTTCCCGGCCACGTCGTTCCAGGGGTCGTTCAGCTGCTTGTATCCCAGGCTCATCCGCTTCTTGTCCATGTCGACCTCGAGGACGACGACATCAACTTCCTGCCCCTTCCGAAGCACGTCCCTGGGGTGCTTGATCCTGGTCCAGCTCAGGTCTCCGATGTGGATAAGGCCTTCAATTCCGGGCTCAACTTCCACAAAGGCGCCGAAATCGGTCACGTTGGTCACCACGCCCGTAGCACGGTCCTGCGCCTTCCAGCGGGAAGCCGCTGTCGTCCAGGGGTCGTCCCGTGTCTGCTTCATGCTCAGGGAAAGGCGGTTGTTCTCATGGTCGATCCCGATGACCTTTACCTTGACCGGATCGCCCTTCTTGAACATCTCCTTCGGCTTGATGTTCCGCTTCCATGAAAGCTCGCTCATGTGGACCAGCCCGTCGATGGGGCCCACGTTCACGAAGACCCCGAAGGAGGTGATGCTGCTCACTTCACCCTCGAGAACCGTGCCCTCCTGGACATCTGTATAAAACTTCTCCCGCTCCTCGGCCAGCGACTCTTCCACGATAATCCTGCGGGAGAAGACGAGGCGGTGCTTTTTCTTGTCCTTTTCCAGCAATTTAGCGTCGAATACATCGTCCACGAACTTGCCGGGGTTCACGCCCCTGCCCTCTTCGGCAAGGTGAGAGATGGGAACGAAGCCCTCAAGGCCGCATGATTCGACCATGAGGCCGCCCTTCACCTTCCTCAGGCCCTTGACCTGAACCACTTCGTTCTGGGCGATTTTATTTTCAAGTTCACTCCAGCGACGGTCAAATTCGCACCGCCATCTGCTGACGAGAAGCTGCGCCTCTTCGCCGTGGCGGATGCTGACGACCTGCACCTGGATCTTATCCTCGACTGCAGGGCCCTCGGAGTCCTCCACGAGAACCTTGTGCGACCATTCCCTTGCGGGAAGGAACCCCTCGCACTTGTAGCCCACGTCCACAAGCCAGCCGCCGTCCACTGCCTCCACGACAGTTCCGGTGACGATCTTGCCCCTGTGGAGCTCCTCGACCTCGCCGTACTGCTCGAGAATGCTTTCCATGCTCTCCATGGCTTCGCCGCTTTCCGTCGTTTCGACGTTTTCCACGGTCCCTGAGGTGCTCTCCGCTGTTTCGGTCACTTCCGCGGACTCCTCGTTCCGGAGTCCTTCATTCATCATTTCTTCCGTCATAACCTTCCATCCCCCTTGACACCTGCGATGTCTCTAATGCAATTTTCAGTTCTTCTATTAGCCAGTCCGGAGTACTCGCACCGGCCGCAATTCCTATTCGTGCCTTTCCGGCAAACCACCTCCCGTCGAGCTCCCCGGAGTGCTCTATCCAGAGCGTATCGCAATTCCGGGACCGGGCTATTTCCACAAGCTTGGCCGTGTTGGCGCTGTTCTTTCCCCCGACAACAATGAGGCCGTCCACACTGCCGGTAATTTTTCTCACTGCGTCCTGCCGCTGAGTAGTTGCGCCGCAGATGGTGTTGAAGATCCGGAGCTCTCTGACGGCCGGAGCGAGAACTTCAGTTGCCGCGCCGAGAAACTCCTTTTTTTGCGTCGTTTGTGATATTACCCCCAACCTGTCCTTTTTGCCAACCCCTTTCACTTCCGAAAGGGACGAGGCAACTGAAACATCCTCTCCGGCACAGCCGACGATGGCCTGCACCTCCGGATGATTCGGGTCTCCCAGCACAAGGACAGAATACCCTTCCTTCGCAAGCAGAGCCGCTTTTTCCTGGGCATTCTTCACAAAAGGGCACGTCGCGTCGGTCACACGTCCTCCGCATCGTTCCAGAAGCGCCTTCTTCACCGACGGATGAACGCCGTGAGCCCTCACGAAAGCCCCGGCTCCCGAAGGCACATCCTCTATCCGCTCAACCACAACGAGCCCTTTTCTGCTCAGGCGGGCAACCTCCTGGGGATTATGGATGGGCATGCCGATGGAATAAACTTTCCCGGCGCCATCAGCAGCGGCGCTCTCGCCGATGCACTTCTCGAGGCTCTCGATGGCCCGTTTCACCCCGAAACAGAACCCCGTGGGTGACGCCACTTCCACCTCGAGGGGCTTGCGTTCATTTTCCAAGATGCGCGCGGACCTCCTTTTCAATACGCCCAGACAAGTCCGGCATGGGGCTATCTGAGGTATCATACCATAAAATCGGAGAAAATTTTCCAAACCACGTCATCTGTCTTCTCGAAAACGCTTTTGTCTGGCTGATGTCCCGTTCAGCGGCCTCCTCAAGCGAACATTTCCCGCGGAAGTAGTCCACTATGTCCTTGTACCCGAAGCCCTGCATGGACGGGAACCGCTCATCGTACCCCCGGGCAAGCAGCCACTCCACCTCCTCCACGAACCCCCCGGCGAACTGCTCGTGCACCCGCTTCGTGATGGATTCGAACAGCATGCTCCTGCT
>CAYTQC010000097.1:0-6572 GCA_964439735.1 uncultured Synergistaceae bacterium | reverse complement strand
GCGAGAATCGTCAAGATGGCCGACCTTCTTGAGAACTGCGACCTCTCCCGTATCCCGAACCCTGGCCCGAAGGATTTTGAGCGGCTGAAAAAATACCAGCACGCGATACAGATCATCCGCTGCATGTTCTCCGATCCGCCCACACACATCGGAACAACAGCGACCAGACCTCCCCAAAGGTTCAGAAATAATTGGAGAAGCGGGCTTCAAATGTTCTGCCTGCGAAAAGGAGGCCGTGCGTATATTCCTGGTCCGTATCCAGGGTGAATACCAGCTCTGCCGGGAAAGTTTCACCGGATCTTTAACCACCAAACCCGTACTTGATGAAAGATACCTGGAGACATTGCAGCAGGCATTCAGATTCCCTGATGCCCGGGCTTTCTACGAAACGGACTTCGAGCTGGCCCCCTTCTACTGTCCGAAGTGCGATTTCTGCTACTGCGGTGAGCACTTCCAGCGCTGGGACGTGTTCGACAAGGATATGCCAATGTTCCACGACTGTATTATGGGACGCTGCCCCAGGGGACATCAGCGGATGCTCGAGGACCGAATGGTTAATGAATTTCCCCCGTAAAGAAACAGGTCTTTTATTTAAAGGTTCCAAATACCAACAGATCACGGTTCTTTTTAGCAGAACCGTGATCTGTTGGGTCTGAAAACAAACATGGAAAGGATGTACACTAACTAATCTCGTATCAGGGGAAAAAATTAAACTCAAAAGAAAAAAACAGAAATTTCCCCCATAGGATCACTTCGTGTAATTCATTCGTTGTTTTCGTTCTTTTCTTTTCCGTAGAAGAACACTGGTAATCATGAGAATGTTGAGCAATAAACAAGCAAGGGCCATAGGACGGTTAACGAAGATCATATAGCTCCCCCTGGAAAGCATGAGCGAACGACGGAAATTTTTTTCTATCATTGATCCCAAAACGAACGCAAGGACAAAAGCAGGGGAAGAGAATTTGAGTTTTTTCATAAAGAAACCAATAAACCCTGCGATGATAGCAACCCAGACATCCAACATCATACGTCTGGCTGCATAAGCGCCTATCAGTGAGAGAAGGAAAATAACCACAAGTAAAATATAATTTGGAATTACCAGTAATCTCGCAAATAGAGAGGTTGTGAAACGCCCGAGAAAGAACATAAGGATCGTGGCCGCAAGTAACCCCCAGAAAATACTGTAAACAAGATCAATATTCTGGTTTAAGAGGTTTGGCCCAGGTAAAATACCCTGCATTATTAAAGCACTTGCAACAACGGCAATAGTCCCGGAACCAGGAATGCCAAGCGTCAATAAGGGCACAAGTGCCCCACCTACACACGCATTATTTGCCGATTCAGGGGCGGCAATCCCCTCTGGAGCACCGTGCCCAAATTTTTCTGGATGCTTTGATGTTCTTTTTGCTTCTGTATATGACAGCCATGATGCTGGAGAAGCTCCCATTCCAGGTATAATGCCGGCGAAAGTACCAATCAATGCACTTTTAATCACTACAGGTAAAACAGAAAAAACTTCCTTTAATGAAAGTTTTACTTTTAAATGCTCTTTTTGTTTCACTGTCTGTTTTCCCAGGTCTCCACAAGCCATAGAAAGAACCTCAGAAAGTGCAAACAAACCAGTGAGCATAGGGACTAAAGCTATTCCATCCAGAAGACTGGTTGTGCCGAAAGTAAACCGTTTGATTCCAGAAAGCATATCCAGCCCTATTGAAGTAATTAACAGTCCGAGAGCTACCGCAACCAAGCTTTTTGCCGCGTCGTCAGTGCTCAATGTAATGATACTGACTATTCCAAGCAAGGAGATAAGGAATAATTCGGGATCTGAGAATTTTATTGTGATCTGCATCAGAGGAAGTGTAAGGGTCATTAAAATGATGCAGCCGATAAAACCTCCGATAGTAGATGAGTAAAGTGAATACCCGAGTGCTTTCCCAGGGAATCCCTGCTTGGCCAGGGCATTTCCGTCAATTTCTGTGGCAACGGCTGCCGCTGTTCCCGGGACACCCAGAACAATGCTTGAAATCGAGCCGCCGTACTCTGCACCCATGTACAGAGAAATAAGCAGTAAAACAGCAGGAATTGTTTCCATCTTGTAAGTAATCGGTATCAATAATGCGCATCCGACACTTGGACCAAGACCAGGCAGAGCTCCTATGAGCATTCCCAAAAATGTGCCGGTAACAAGTGCTAAAACACTCCCCATTGAAAACAGAAGGGAAAAATCATACTCTAGCAAAGACATGTCTTACACCTCCTTCTTTACAAACTGAGCTGGAGCAAAACAGAAAAAAGGAGAAAAATAACTCCCAAAATCACACTGCCCACTAAAAGTGTTTTTACCGCCTTGCGAGTTGTTGAAGGTTCAGGATTGAGAAACCACAACAGCAAAAATGTCGCCAGGACAGCAATCGGATAAAAACGGTGGGTAATGTGCCATACACCTGCTACGAGAAGAGCCAATCCTATTACAAAGAAAAAATACACAGGCTTCGGTATGTCTACAATAATATTTTTGCTGGCTGCCCTGCGATAATTTGTATACAGACCTATCATGCTCGAAACAATCAGGAGAAGGCTTAATGAGCGGGGATAATATCCCGGGCCGATCACTACACCAGGGGAACTCATCGGAAGATTGAAAGAAAGAGTAAAAAACATTATTCCTACCAAGAGAGTAACGGTCAAAGCGATCAGAGACGCTGTTCTGAAATTCATGCTGAACCTCCAAAATTCACTTTCTGAGATTGCAGGTACATCGGTCTCGAAGGAGCAATATATATTAACCCACAAATGCTCTGAGCTGGACCTCTGTCCAGCTCAGAGCATTGCAATAGCAATCCCTGATAAATTTCTGTTATTTCATCACGGACTTGAATATTTCAGCAGCATCCGCAACATACTGCTTATAATATTTTGTGAATTCATCCAGTCCCATATACGTATTTTCCTGCCCCTGCTTTTTCAGGAATTCGATCCACTGAGGGTCATGGCATACTTTGTAACCGATATCATCGTACCAGGCTTTAACTTCATCAGAAGATTTGGGGCTGATGAACATGCCTTTAAATGAAATGTAGTTTGCAAGCCCAGTGCTCCCTAATGATTTGAAAGTGGGGACATCACCCATTTCTTCAACTTTTTCAGGCATTGTATATGCCAATGCCCTGAAATTGCCGGCCTTGATCTGGGCACGAACAGTGCTCGCCGTAGACATAAGGCAGTCAACATTTCCACCCAGCATGCCGAGAACAGAAGCAGCCCCGTCATCGTATGGAACATAAGCGGCATCAATATTAAAGTCACGGAACATCAACAAGGAGAAGAGGTGATTGTTCCCCATTATCTGCGCCCCGCCGACGTTCAGCTTCCCGGGGTTCGCGTGGGCAAAATCGACAAACTCCTTGAAAGTTTTAAAAGGACTATCAGCCTTAACTGTGATTACATGATAATCAGACCCAATGTTGACAAAGGGAAGCACGTCGTCGACACCGAACGGGGCATTTCCTGCAGCAGTATTCAGTGCACCTGTGTTGGAATGGTAAGAAAAAATATGGCCGTCGGCGGGCTGTGAGATCATGTAATTAGTTCCAATCGAACCGCTTCCGCCCCCCATATTTTCTACAACAACTTTTACTCCAGCATATCTACTCATGATTTCTGCAAAGGGTCTGCTGAACGTATCTCCGGTTGATCCGGCGTTAAAGGCGCAAATCAAGGTTATCGTTTTCGTGGGCTTCCAGGGTTCATTGGCCTCAGTAGCTCCAACAAAACCCGCAAGGAACAGAAAAAGAACAGCCACTCTCAATAAAGTCATAGAATTTCGGTTTCGAGACATTATAACTTCGACCTCCTTTTAAAAATAAATTAATCTCTCAATGCTTCCTCAGCGTTTTCTTTTTGGAACCTATCGCTTTTATCTCGGAAATGGGCCTCCTGTTTTTAATCGCCTCCTCCATTTCAGTTTCGACTTCCATTATCATTTCTGCCTGAAACATGATCTCTTCAATCTTATCGCTGGGGATAACCAGAACTCCATCAATGTCGCCCAGAATATAATCCCCGGGGCGGACCTGTGCCCCGGCAATATTGACCGTCACGTTGTAAGCTCCGTATTTAAAACGTTTGTTTTTTAGTTCCATGGCAGCTCCCATGCAAAAAACCGGCATTTCCAGGTCACGGATCTGGCCATAATCACGGCAGCGCCCATGCAGAACGACTCCTGAGAGTCCCCAGTTCATGCAGGTATTTGCCATGTTTTCGCCCATCAGGCTGCATTTTTCCCCTAAACCGTCAATTACCAGCACATCCCCCTCTTCCCATTTTTCAGCGAGGTCGTAAATAGTGTAATTCGGCTCATCTTTTGACCGAATTCTGTAAGCTTGAACTGTAAACGCCTTTCCAAATATCCTCGCTTCAGGTTTCATAGGAAAGATGTCGGTTGTCCAGCCTTCTATTCCCAGTAAATACATAGCATCAGTAATAACGCCAGTTTGAACTGTTGAAAAAAATTCTTTGATTTTCTTTTCCATAGTCTCTTCCCCTTAATTTATTTTGGCAGATCGAATTTCCTTAAGACCTTTTTCGTAGGCAGAAATAAGCCACCCTACTTCGCTTCCATAAGTCAGGAATTTTATACCGCGGGCTAACCATTTTTTCGCTTCATCAATATCATTGACCAGCAATCCCTGCGTTTTATTCTGCCCCCGGGCCGATTCATACACTTTTTCAACCATGTTTGAGACCTTCTCGTCTGAAGCCTTTCCCGAAAGCCCCATATCATGGGCTAAATCTCCTCTGCCGACTATCGCAATATCAATCCCGTCGATCGCCAGAATTTCATCAGCTTCTTCAATTGCTTTCACACTTTCAAACTGGACAACACAAGTGACCTCTTCATCAAAAGAACGCATTTCCTCTTCATTTGCTTTAGAAAACCCGGTCCCGATACTTCTGGACACACAACCACGGGTGCCCCCTCCAAAAAAGCGCATGCTTCGGGCTATCTTCAAAGCCTGGGAGGCGCTGTCGATGTGAGGGATCACAAGCCCCATCGCACCTGCGTCAAGCAGTCTTCCGTTCATTTTGAGATCATCGGGGTCGCTTGGGCGTACCATGGGGTAAACTCCGCACTCTCTTGCCAGCAGACACATCTCGGAGACAGAGGAAATTGACGCTCCGGAATGTTCGGCATCGATAAGTATGTAGTCAAAACCTGCATATCCAACCAATTTGGCGATGATTGGATCCTTAACTGCATTTACCCAGGTTCCGACAACCAATTCTCCTTTTTTTAACTTTTCTTTAAAGGAACTCTTCGCGCTATGAGCAGAAAAAGGCATTTTTTCCTCCCTGGCACTTATAATTTTATGTTCGTAAGGTTAACGATATATTTTTTCTGAGCGATTGTTCCACTTTGAAGCATGGAATTGATATTTTCCGACGCTCCTTTTACGACAGCCTCAACTGCTTCCACTGTTCCCCCGCCGTTATGCGGGCTTAAGACCACATTGGGCAGACTGCAAAAGGGATGAGTGTTGTCTACTGGTTCGTTTTCGAATGTATCAATACCTGCTCCCAACAGCTTGCCTGTTTTCAGTGCTTCATAAAGAGCCTTTTCATCAACGACTCCTCCACGTGCGCAATTTAAGAGTACTGCTCCCGGCTTCATCCTGGAAATACGATGGTCGTTTATCAGATGACGGGTTTCGTCGGTCAGGGGGCAATGAAGGGATATCACGTCCGAAAGAGCCAAAAGATCATCGATTTCCATAAATTCAACACCCAGTTCCCGCTCCTGGTCGGGGGGCAGACGGAAAGCATCGAAATAAATAACCCTGCAGTCAAATCCAACAAGAAGCCTTCTAAGATGCTTTCCAATATTCCCCAAGCCTATAAGACCAACCGTCTTCCCCGTCAGTTCATGGTTGTTATCGCGAAGTACTGTTTTAAGCCATTTCCCGTTCTGAGTCAGCTCGTTATGAGCCTTTATGATCTGCTTGTAAACTGCAAGCAGTAATGTCAATGTATACTCAGCCACTGAACGTGAGTTGGTAGCAGGAACATTTCCGACCGGGATGTTTCTGTCAGTGGCCTGGTCAATATCGATATTATTAACGCCTGCACCATATTTTTGAATGTAAACACAATTTTTCGCTTTGGATAACATTTCGGGAGGTATACCTTTTGTGGAAGTAACAAGTACTTTTGCTGTTTCAAGATATTGATCAATAATTCCCGGATCTCCGTCTGCAAAAACGACTTCCGCCTCGGTTACAATGTAACGTCTTGAAAATTCTTTTGTTTTAGAAGATATTCCATCAACGACAAGAACAACATCTTTTTTCAAAATTAAACCTCCTGAATTTAAAGAGATTTTCAATAAAGCACAAAGTAAATGGAACAAGTTTTTTGCATGGCATATTATCGATTCTATGTCAGCATCAGTATAACACATTTCCAAAAGTAGAAAGGACCGTGCCGACAAAATCATAGACTCACGAACCAAAATGCACCCCCGATAATTTGGGGGTGCATCTCACAGGAAAGCCGAAAAATCTTCACCTCAAAAC
>CAYTQC010000096.1:0-6681 GCA_964439735.1 uncultured Synergistaceae bacterium | reverse complement strand
GGAGGTCCTCTTCCCAGGGTGCTGATTCCCCGTCGCTCGGCGCACGGTAGTCCCCTCTCGGAGAAAGCGATCCGCCAGTTCCCACCTTGGGGCCGTTCGGCACGCAGGACCGCTTGTACTGGCTTATTTTGTAGAACCTGTGCACGAAAACCTCAAGCCAGTGTTTTATCTCCTGCAGGGTGTACTGCCGCCGCTTTTCCGGCGGGATGTCCGGCCATTCCCCGGTTTCCCTGTCTCTCCAGGCACTCCACGCGAGGAAGGCGATTTTTGACGGCAGATAGCCGTACCTGAGGGCATAAAAGAGGGTGAAGTCCTGGAGCTCGTAAGGGCCTATAACGGCCTCGGTGCTCTGGGACGGTCCTTCTCCGCCGGTACCGGGAACAAGTTCAGGACTTATCTCCGTCTCCAAAATATCATTGAGGACCGGAGACGTACCGGGACCGAACAGATCCCCGGAAGCAGCCCACCGGACAAGGTACTGGATCAGTGTTTTCGGCAGGCTTGCATTCACGTTGTAGTGGGACATGTGATCCCCTACTCCGTAGGTGCACCACCCCAGGGCCAGTTCACTCAGGTCGCCTGTGCCCATGACCATGGCCTTCTCCGCACCGGCGATCCGGAACAGCAGCGACGTCCTCTGGCCGGCCTGAACATTCTCGAAGGCAACGTCATACACAGGGCTGCCCCCGGCAAAAGGGTGCCCCATGTCCTTGAGCATCTGCATGCAGCCGGGACGGATATCTATCTCCTCCGCACTGACTCCCAGTTCATCCATGAGCTTCTTCGCGTTCGAGGCCGTCCTGCCCGACGTGGCGAACCCGGGAAGCGAATATGCCTTTATGTTTGTCCTCGGCAGTCCGAGAAGGTCCATAGTCCGGGCACACACGAGCAGCGCGTGGGTGGAGTCGAGACCTCCCGATACCCCGATCACAAGGCTGGAGATATCCGTCGACTCCATTCTTTTTGCCAGCCCGTGGACCTGGATGTTGAATATCTCCCTGCAGCGCTCCTCCCTCACCGCAGGGTTCGAAGGAACATAGGGAAAACGTGGGACAGGGCGGAGAAGAGGGATCCTTCCCCGGGGAGCTTCAAGGGGGATCCGCACCCTCCTGAAAGAGCATTTCCCGTTTCTTCCGCTCCCCCCGGAGAAAGTGGTCAGAGTCATCCTGTCCTTCACGAGGCGCCCGAGATCCACATCAGCCAGGATCACCTGGGAATTCCTTGAGAACCGCTCCGATTCAGCCTGTATTTCACCGTTCTCGCCAACCAGTGCGTGCCCGTCCCATGCGAGATCCGTGGTGGACTCTCCGGGACCGGCACCCGCATACACATATGCTGCGATACACCTTGCTGACTGGTTCGAAACAAGGGAACGCCTGTAATCAGCCTTTCCGATAGTCACATTCGATGCGGAGGGGTTTGCGATAACGGACGCTCCGTGGAGGGCTGCATGGCATGAAGGCGGAACGGGAGTCCAGAGATCCTCGCAGATCTCACAGAACAGCCTGAAATCCTGGATACCGTCCGCCTCGAAAATAAGGTCCGCTCCAACGGGGATGTCTTTCTGTCCCAATATGTCGAGGGAATCCACGGGCAGGTCGGAGGAAGGCCTGAAATGCCGCATTTCGTAGAATTCCCTGTAGTTCGGGAGAAAGCTTTTCACGGCGATACCGAGGATCTTTCCCCTGAAAAGGACCGCGGCACAATTGAAAAGGGCATCCCGTATCTTCAGAGGAAGTCCCACCACTGTCGCAATGCTCATCTCCGCAGACGAATCAAGGAACCTGCCGAGGGCCTCGAGCGTGGTGTTCCGGAGTGCATCCTGAAAGAAAAGGTCATCGCAGGAATATGCGGAGATCCCGAGTTCGGGGAAAACGGCGAGCACTGCTTTCTCCCCGTGGGCCTTCCTCAGCAGTTCAAGGCTTTTCTCTGCGTTGAAGGCCGGATCTCCGACCCTGACTACAGGTACGCACGCGGCAACCCTTACGAAACCGTGGCAGTACAGGTTCGAGAATTCTGTATTCATACTTCCGCAGCTCCCCTCTGTATGTATTTCGGGGTGAATTCCGAGCTAACAATACACCAAACCTGAATTTTTATCATCCTGCCGGTAAAATGACCTTTCCCTCCCTGAAACGGCGCATGGTGTGCCGCTGAGGTTCCGGCGGACTTTTGCAGACAAAAACACCGTGCCGGTACTGCGGAAATTACGGAAGGAAGTATAATAAGTTTGACCGCAGATCCCCTGTAAAAAACGGGCAGGCGGAACAAAAAACCGCGGAAGCGGCGTCCGCGCACCAGTGCGGACAGAGGAGGAGAAGCGCCTTGAGAGACGCAAACCAGCAGCCGGGCGGTACCGGGCGTACCGCCCCCCGGAACAGCAGGAAGGTACGCCCCAAAGGGAAGAACAGGGAAAAACTGCCTCCGAACAGGATCTGGCTGTGGTTTCTGGCCATCCTGGCCCTGAACTACCTCATGGTATCGTTCCTTACCCCGGATACCGAAGCCCCGGCAACAATTCCTTATACCCTGTTCCGCGAAGAGGTGTCGAGGGGAAACGTCCATGCGATCTACAACAAGGGAGAGAACCTGTGGGGCGACTTCCGCACCCCTGTTCCTTTCGTATCGCATGAAGCCGCTAAAACAGGGACAACGGGAGCCAAAAAGAGCGTGACGTTTTTTACCACGACCCTTCCCGCCTTTGTCGACAGCGGTCTTGAAACGTTTCTGATCAGTCACGGGGTTGAGATAAGCGCCCGTCCCATGCATGAGGAGCGGACAGTCTGGGAAAGCATCCTGTACGGATTCGGTCCCGGCCTTCTCTTCATACTCTTCTACATCTGGCTCTTCCGGAGATCGGCAGGACAGGGGCTCGGAGGAGGGCTGATGGGGCTTGGAAAGAGCAAGGCCCGCCGCTACGACAGTGAAACGGAGGAAAGAGTGACCTTCGAAGACGTGGCAGGGATCGACGAGGCGGAAAACGAGCTGGTGGAAATCGTCGACTTTCTGAAGGATCCGGAAAAATACACCAGGCTGGGAGGAACCGCACCGAAGGGCATACTCCTCGTGGGGGCCCCGGGAACAGGCAAGACGCTCCTTGCCAAGGCCGTTGCCGGAGAAGCAGGTGTCCCTTTTTTCTCCATGAGCGCATCGGAATTCGTGGAGATGATCGTAGGGGTGGGTGCCGCAAGGGTACGTGATCTCTTCGCACAGGCACGGGAGAACGCTCCCGCGATCATATTCATCGACGAACTGGACGCCATAGGCCGTGCCCGCGGTCAGACCGCCATCGGCGGCTCAAGCGAGCAGGAGCAGACCCTCAACCAGATACTGACGGAAATGGACGGTTTTTCCAGCAGAAGCGGCGTCATCGTTCTGGCGGCGACAAATCAGCCGGAAGTCCTCGACAGGGCCCTGCTGCGCCCGGGAAGGTTCGACCGCCGCGTAGTGGTGAACCTCCCCGACAGGACGGGACGGGAAGCCATTCTGAAGGTCCATACCAGGGGTATACCCCTGGCCGATGATGTCAGGCTCGGGGAAGTCGCGGCAACGACTCCCGGATTCTCGGGAGCCGACCTGAAGAACCTGGTGAACGAGGCAGCCCTCCTGGCAGCCAGGCGCGGACAGGATGAAGTCCGGCCAAAGGATTTTACCGATGCGCTGGAAAAAATCGTCCTCGGGCCTGAGCGTCCGCTCCTCCTTAGTGCAGCGGACAGGGAGCGGATCGCCTACCACGAGGGCGGGCACGCTGTCCTGGGACTGGCCGTACCGGGAGCCGATCCCGTACACCGGGTCACAATCATGCCCAGGGGGCAGGCTCTCGGCGTTACCTACCAGAGGCCCGAAAGCGACCGCTACAACTATCCCGAATCCTATCTCAGGGGCAGGATCGTTGGCATGCTTGGAGGCAGGGCGGCTGAGGAGATCGTCTACGGCACGAAAACAACAGGAGCTGAGAGCGATATCGAGCAGGCTACCGGCCTGGCCTACAGAATGGTGACACGATGGGGAATGAGCGAGCGGCTGGGGATGGTGCAGCTCGCGCCGGGAGAAAACCCCTATCTTTCAGGCCCCGGAATGTTCGGAGGGACGAAACCGTACAGTGAGGAGACCGGGAAAGCCATAGACGAAGAAGTGTTCAAAATCATCAATGAGTGCCATGATGAAGCCAGGCGGCTTCTTACTCTGCACCGGGGCCCTCTCGATGCCATTGCGGCCGCACTGGTGGAAAGGGAAACGCTGGATGAGCGGGAGATCCTGGAGGTTACAGGGATGAAATGCGTTCCCCGGAAGGATGCCCCGGTCTGTCCCGCCGAAGAGGAAAAAACAGACGAAGAAACTATATCGGCAGAACATCAGGGCGGATAACGAGGTTCCCAAAAAAGAAAAAAAGGCAGTATAATTCAAAAACCCGGTTCTTATAACTGCATATTGTTTATCACTGCGATTTTAAAAGAAAGAGGGGATCACCGGTGGCTTACGATCGAATATCATATGGATCTCTTGTTGAACTCTCCGCCTCGATTCTCGAGAAAATCAGCTACCCGGCCTCAAAGGCCGACATCACGGCATGGGTGCTCGCGGAAGCTGACGCGCGGGGTGTATCTTCCCATGGGGTCACGAGGCTCAAGGTGTACAGGAACGAGCTGGAGGGGGGACACGCCAACCCCTGCGCCGATCCCGAAATAGTTCACGAGACCCCTATTTCACTTGTTGTGGACGGACATTACGGCGTCGGAGCCCATATTTCGAAGTTCACCATGGAGAAGGTCATCGAGAAGGCGAAGGCAAACGGAACATGCTTTGCATCAGTACGGAACTCCAACCATTTCGGAATGGCAGGCCTGTGGGCGGAGATGGCCGTAAAAGAAGGACTTATGGGGAGTGCCTTCACCAACACCATCCGCTGCGCTGTCCCGACCCTAGGCAAGGAGCGGCTCCTCGGCACCGACCCTATTGCCGTGGGCATTCCATCCGACAGGGACCTCCCGTGGCTCCTGGACATGGCGACCACCACGGCTCCCAGGGGAAAGCTGGGAGTCTACAAGCGGAGAGGGCTCGATATGCCGGAAGGCTGGTTTGTGGGCGAGTCAGGAGAAACGGTCACTGACCCTTCCGAGGCTACCTCCATACTGGCCGATCCTACAGGAAAATGGGGAGGTCTTCTCTTCCTCGGCGGGGCGACTGAACTGATGGGCGGCCACAAGGGCTACGGGCTCGCCATGCTCGTGGAGATCCTCTGCGGTCCTCTCGCCGGAGGCCCGTGGACACGGGACGTGTTCCAGACAATGGATGCCAACGTCGGGCATTTCTTCTCCGCCACACGGCTTGACCTGTTCGGAGATGAAAACGACATACGGCACAGGGTGGGGAATATGCTGGACGCTCTCCGCTCCTCCGCTCCTTCGGAAGGAAACGAAAGGGTGTACATCCACGGCGAGAAGGAAGCGATCCGCCGGGAAGAAGCACTGGTTAAGGGAGTCCAGCTCGATGACGCCACGTTTGAAATGCTTGAGGGATTCGCCGGGGAGTTCGGACTGACACCCCCGAAGAAAATCTGACGAGGAGGTGCGCCATGGCACGAATTACCTTTCCGTACGAAGGTTTCGGCGATGCGGTCATTCCTGATGAGAACCTGTTGGCCGTCCTTGCCCCAAGAACAGCGGAAATTGCCCCGGGAGGCGACCTGGAAGAGGTGAAACGGGCTCTCCGGGAGCCTATCGGAACTCCACGCCTCAAGGACATGGTCGGGGAAGGAGATTCCGCCCTCATACTGATCGACGATAACACCCGTACGACACCTACGGCACGGCTGCTTCCCCTTCTGCTCGAGGAACTGGCATCGGGAGGCATTCCCGCCGACCGGACTGCCGTCCTGATCGCGCTGGGGACACACCGCTTCATGAACGGGGCAGAAGTGGAGACAAAAGTCGGGAAAGAACTTCTCCAGAAGATACGGGTATTCCAGCATGACGCCCATGACGAGGGCAGCCTTGCGAATCTCGGGACGACCGAACACGGCACAGAGGTCTGGATCAACAGGCTCCTTCTCGAATACGACCACGTGATCGCCCTCGGGCACATCACTCCCCACCGGGTGGCCGGCTTCTCAGGCGGGGCAAAGATCGTTCAGCCCGGTGTGTCCGGAGTCGTCACAACGGGACAGACCCACTGGGTGAGCGCCCTTTATGACGGGGCGGAAATCATGGGAACTATAGATAATCCCGTTCGTCGCGAAATGAACGCAGTGGCAAAAAAAGCCCGGCTTTCGTTCATAATGAACGTTGTCCTCGACCGGGAAGAACGGATCTACAGGTGCGTGTGCGGAGACCCGGAAAAAGCCCACGTCGCCGGGTGCGAAGCATCGAGGGAAATCTACGGCATCCCCTTCTCCGAGTACGCCGATATCGTGGTCACAGACACCTTCCCGGCCGACAGCGAGCTCTGGCAGGCCGCCAAGGGGATCTACGCGGGGGACCTTCCCCTGAAACAGGGAGGGATCCTCGTAACCGTCACTCCATGCCCCGAGGGGGTGGCCCAGGGACATCCGGAACTCTCCGAGATCGGGTACCTGCCCTTTCAGCAGGTGAAAGAGATGGTGGACCGGGGAGAATTCGACGACCTGACCATGGCGGCCCACATCGTCCACGTGGGACGGATCATCAGGGACAAGGGAAAAGG
>CAYTQC010000095.1:0-6702 GCA_964439735.1 uncultured Synergistaceae bacterium | reverse complement strand
CGTTTTCCCTCAGCACCGAATCAAGGCAGCCCACGTGATACATGTTGTGCCCGCACAGGGAGGCAAATACAGCCCCATTGCTCATCTCGGCGCCCTTCCTGGCGGACATTCCCTCGTGACGCATGCCGAGAGACCCGTCGTCGAGGGAATCGATCCAGGCATCCGCCTTCTCCTTCATGCGCATTCCGAATGCCCGTATCTCTTCCTTAGGCGGGATCACGGAGCAGTCTTCGCTCAGCATGGCCGCCGCCCGGCCGTACGCTCCCCCGGGGATCTCCTCACCAGGAGGAAGAAGGAAGTAATCGATGCAGAAAAAGGCATGGTATACCTGCTGCCAGAAGAAAAACCCTCCGCCTTTTTTGCCCCAGAGCTCATCAGGGCACTCGTCCGCAAGCCTGAAAAGAAACGTCATTCCCCGTTCGTAATACTGCCGGATCCCGTCAACAGCACTTCTCATATCCATCTCTCCTTAAAAAGCATACTTACCGCCAAGTATACCCCGGGAAGCAATTTTCCAAAAGGAGTGCGGCTCCTTTTTCCACTTCAGTGCGTATTATTTGTTATATTCCATCTTGACAAATAGTCCGTCTTGCGTTTTAATCAGATATCGTTTTGCATACCGGTCTGTTTTTTTCACTCTTTGCGTGTTTCTCTGCAGGTATCATTCCGGATATCCAGTTACCATCAAAATACTTCAGGAGGTGTTTGCATGATATTGCGAACAAAAACTGCGATCATTCTCGCCGTCTTCTGCCTGTTCACCATCTTTGCAGGCGCGGCGGCCGCGCGTCCCGTAACGCTTGTGGACTTCAGCTGGGACAGTGTCCAGGTGCACAACAGGATTGCCGCCTACATCATCGAAAAAGGATACGGCAAACAGACCGACTTCATCTTCGCCGAGTCCCTCCCGGGCTTCATGGGCATGGAGCGGGGAGACGCCGACTTCTCTATGGAAGGGTGGGTGGACAACCTGCTCGACTACTGGGAGAAGGTGACCAAAAACGGAAAAATGGTGAGCCTCGGCACAAACTTCCCCGATGCCCCCCAAGGCTGGTATGTGCCCACGTACATGATCAAGGGGGACGAGGCACGGGGCATCAGGGCCGTTGCGCCTGACCTGAAGTCCGTGGCTGACCTTCCCAAGTACTGGGAACTCTTCAAGGACCCCGAGAACCCGAAGAAGGGCCGGCTTCTCAACGGGCCGGCGGGATGGAAAGTCACATCCATCAACGAGATGAAGATCAAGGGCTACGGGCTTGACAAGCACTACAGCGCCTTCTCCGCAGGTTCGGAGACCGCTCTCTCCACCGCGATCAAGCGCGCTTACGACAGGGGTGAGCCGGTGCTCGCCTATTACTGGGAACCAACGTGGGTCATGGGCCTTCTTGACATGACCAAGCTCGAGGAGCCGCCGTACGACGAGAAGCTCTGGAACGACGAGAACCTGTACGCCTGCGCCATTCCGTCGGTGCGTGTGCTGGTTGTCGCCAACACAAAATTTGCTGAAGCCAACCCCGATATCGCCGCGTTTCTGAAGAACTACAGCACGACCCTTGAGCAGAACAACAAGGTCCTCGGGTTCATGTTCGAGGAGAAGGCGGATACGCAGAAGGCGGCCGTCTGGTTCCTGAAGAACTTCGGGGACGTCTGGAAGTCATGGGTCCCCGCCGATGTGGCCGAAAAGGTCTCAGCGGCACTCAAGGGGGAGAAATAGGTGGACGTACCGTCGCAGCGTGAAAACGGCACCGGCGCTGCAGGCACTGAAACGGAAGCCGGGGCCATTCTCATCCGCGATCTCTGGAAGATCTACACCAGGAAAAAAGGGATGAGCGTCTCCTCCTCGGACGTGGAGAACGCGGAACGTGTCGAGGAACTTGACAGGGGCGAGGACGCAGTTGTGGCAATGAAGAACGTGTCCCTGGAGATCAAACGGGACGAGACGTTCATTATCATGGGCCTTTCCGGCAGCGGGAAATCGACGCTCATCCGATGCCTCCTGCGCCTCGTGGAGCCCACGTCCGGGGAGATCATCATCAACGGCGAGAACGTGACTGCCATGCACAAACGGCAGCTCGTCAATTTCCGGAGGGAAAAAATCGCCATGGTCTTCCAGCATTACGGCCTGCTGCCCCACCGCACGGTCCTCCAGAACGTCACATTCGGGCTGAAGCTCAGGGGAGACGAGAAGGAAAGCCGGAAGGAAAAGGCGATAGACGCCCTGGAAAAAGTTGGGCTGAAGGGATGGGAGAAGTACTATCCCGCCTCTCTGAGCGGCGGCATGAGGCAGCGGGTGGGAATTGCACGCGCCCTGGTGATGGACGCTCCTATCCTGCTCATGGACGAGCCCTTCAGCGGCCTGGACCCCCTCATTCGGCGGGAACTGCAGGACGAGATGATCCATCTGCAGAAAGTGATGCACAAGACCATCTTCTTCGTGACCCACGACCTTTCCGAGGCGCTCCGCATGGGAGACCGGATGGCGATCATGAAGAAGGGCGAGATCGTCCAGGTGGGTTCGCCGGACGAGGTCATAGCGAACCCGGCGGACGATTACGTGGCACGGTTCGTACAGGACGAGAGGGAACATATGAGACGGGCCGAAGAGGTCCTTGCACGGGATATGGCCGGAAAGGAGGGGGCATCCCATGTTTCCTGAGTTCCTTCAATATCATGTGGCAGGGGCAGTAAACAGGTTCATCGATGACCTGATCGCATCCTACGCCCCGGTGTTCGACTCCATATCCCACGGGATACTCTCCTTCCTCCTCGGGGTGAACTCGGTATTGACTTTCATTCCCTGGTGGGCCTACATCATCGCCGTGTTCCTGCTGAGCTGGTATTCCTCGAAGAAGCCGGTCGCCTCAGTTGTCCTTGCCGCACTGCCCTTTCTTATCGGCATGTTCGGCCTCTGGGCGATGGCCCTCGAAAGCCTCTCTGTGATCATCACCGCCGTACTGCTGGCACTCGCCATAGGCCTGCCGCTCGGCGTGCTCATGGCCGAACTGCGGCCGGTAGCTGCAGTACTCCGGCCGATCCTGGACGGCATGCAGACCATGCCGAGCTTCGTCTACCTCATCCCGGCCATGATGCTCTTCGGGCTGGGGAAAGTGCCGGCGGTGCTTGCCACGCTCATATACGCCCTTCCGCCGGTGATCCGTCTCACGGCCCTGGGCCTGAACCAGGTACCCAAGGCTGTCGAGGAGGCGGCTCTGGCCTACGGCGCCACCCGGTGGCAGCTGCTGAAGGAGGTCCGTCTCCCTCTCGCCATGCCGAGCATCCTGGCCGGCGTGAACCAGACGACCATGATGGCCCTGGCCATGGTGGTCATCTCCTCCATGATCGGGGCACGGGGCCTCGGGCAGGAGGTACTCCTCTCCATCAACCGCATAGACGTGGGAAGGGGTTTCGAGGCAGGCATGAGCGTGGTGTTCCTGGCCATCGTCATCGACCGCCTGACCCAGAACATGGCGAAACGCTGGGAACCGCCGAAGAGATAACACGATCACCAGGCAACAATGCGGACGGCCCGGGGCTTTTCTGCCCCGGGCCGTTTTTTCTTTTGAAAAACAGTCTTTCCCCGCTCCGGCGCTATTTCCCCGTCAGTTTCCGCAGCACGGCAATGTAGTCGTCCTTCTTCATGATCTTCGGATTGTCGGGGTTCGAGGAATTCGCCACGGACTTTTCGGCGATCTCCCCGAAATCCTCCTCCTTCACGCCGAACACGGAGAGGGAGGGAAGCTCCAGGTCCTCCGCCATCTTCTTCACCTCCGCCACGGCTCTTTCCGCCCCCTCTTCAGGGGATGAGAACGTAAGGCCGAGGCACTCTGCCACCCGGGCGTAGCGCTCCACGCAGGCATCCATGGAAAACTCCATTATGGCCGGAAGGGCGATGGAGTTGCATGCCCCGTGAGGGGCATCGTAGAGGGCGCCGAGGGCCTCGGCAAGGCAGTGGACCGACGCCACGTCTGAATGGCTGAAGGCCACCCCTGCGAGCAGGCTGCCCAGGAGCATCCCCTCCCTCGCCTCCAGGTCGGCGCCGTCCTTCCAGGCCCTGCGGAGATACTTTCCGATAAGTTCCATGGCCACGATGGCCGGGGCGTCCGAGAAGGGAGTGGCCGCCCGGCATGTATAGGCCTCGATGGCATGGGTCAGTGCGTCCATGCCGGTGAAGGCCGTGAGGTTTTTTGGCATGGTGGCGGTCATCTCCGGGTCCGCGAGGGCGACCTTCGGTGCGAGAAGAGGGCTTTTCACGGTGAACTTGAATTTTGCCGCGGTGTCAGTGATGACGCTCCCGAAGGTGAGTTCGCTGGCAGTCCCCGCAGTGGTGGGGACCGCAATGATCGGAAGGGGGGTGACGGTTGTTTTGAACCGGCCCTCGTAATCTCTGATCTTTCCCCCGGCGGCGGCCACGATGGCTACTCCCTTGGCGCAGTCGATTGGGCTTCCTCCGCCCGCTGCCAGAAGGCAGTCGGCATTGAAGTCCCGGACAGCATCCACTGCGGCGTGGACATTTCTGTCCTTGGGGTTCGGCTCCACGTCGGAAAAGACCTTCCAGGGCACCGAAGCCTTATCGAGACCGGCCGTTACCCGGTCGAGAAGCCCTGCGGCCAGCACTCCCCGGTCTGTGATGATCAGCACCCGCGTCGCCCCTATCCTGCGGGCCTCTTCCCCGGCCCTCCGGGCGGTTCCCCTTCCGAACTCCACCCGGGTCGGCATTTCGTAGCTGAACGATGGAAACATTCCCTTCATCCCTTTCTTTTCAATTCGGCGATAAGTGCGGTCCCCTGAAGCCGGCCCCAGGACCGTATGGTGTTCTTCCCCTGCCGCTTCGCTTCGTACATGGCCATATCCGCGCGTTTCATGAGGGTCTCCGGGTCCTCTCCGTCGTCCGGGAAAAGACAGAGTCCGATGCTTGCAGAGACGGAAAAGGTGCTGCCGTCTATCCTGAAGGGAGCCTCAAGAGACCGGAGTATACGGGATGCGGCTTTCTCGGCATCCTCCAGGTTCCCCACAAGGGGGAACAGGAACGTGAACTCGTCCCCTCCCATGCGGGCGACGGTATCCGAACCACGGAGTTCGTGCCTGAACCTTTCCGCGGCCAGAACGAGAAGATAGTCGCCCGTCTGATGTCCCTTGATGTCATTGACCGTCTTGAAATTATCGAGATCGAGAAACGCCACCCCGAGTTTCGTTCCGCTCCGCCTCGCTCCGGCCAGGGCGAGTCCCAGCCGGTCGACGAACAGGGTCCTGTTGGGAAGGTCCGTGAGCATATCGTGGGTGGCCTGGTGAATAATGATCCTTTCCGTCTTTTTTCTTTCCGTGATGTCGGTATGGGTCCCGATAACCCGGACCGGCCTGCCCTCTTCATCCCTTCGCACGGCCTTGCCGGCCGACAGCACCCAGCACCAGTTCCCGTCCTTCTTCTTCAGGCGAAATTCGCATCTGTAGGCGGAAAATTTCCCTTCAAGGTATCCTGAAAAGGAATTGAGAGAGCCTTTCAGGTCTTCCGGATGAATGAGCTCCCTGAAAGCGACGATGGTTTTCGGGACATCACCGCCGTGATAGCCGAACATGCGTTTCCACTGACTTGAGAAGAAAATGCTGCCGTCCCCGAGACTCATATCCCAGACACCTGCCTCGGCACCCTCCAGGGCGAACTTCCACCGCTCCTCGCTCTCCCTGAGGGCCTCCTCGGATTGCTTCACCGCCGTGATATCCATGTTCCCGCCCACGAGGCCGACGATATCACCCCCGCTGTCCAACAGGGGGCCCTTGTACGACTTGAGCCACATCCACCGCCCGTGTCCGTCCTTCACCCGACGCTCAAGGTCGAGTTCCGTCGTCCCTGTCCGGAAAATCTCCGCGTCCTCCCGGAAGACCATATCCGCGAGCTCCGGGGAGAATACTTCGTAGGGCCCCCTGCCGAGAATTTTCTCCATGGGAATGTTGACGAAATCGGCGAAGGCCTGGTTGACCTGGAGGAACCTGGAATTGGTGTCCTTGATGACCAGGGGTACAGGTATGGTGGCAAAAAGCTGTTCCTGGAGCTTCAGCTGATCCTTCAGTTCCCTCTCCAGTTCCATTCTTTCGGTTATGTCATGGAGGTATCCGTCGATCATCATTGCCCCGGAAGGATCCGGAGAGGATGAAAGGATCGCCTGGACCCATATTGGTTCATCCTTTGAAAGCAGCAGGCGGAATTCCCTCCGCCGCTTCCGTTTTTTCAGTGACATCTGCCCGAGGAGAACCGTGACGGCCTCTGCGTCTTCGGGGTGGAGCCGGTCCATGAACGTTCCGGTCTTCATGGGAAAATCGGCTGCGGTAAACCCCATCCGCTCCAGAAGGCTGCCCGCGGCACAGAGGATCGTTCCCGAATCTGTACTGATTCTCAGGACCATACCGGGAAGATTATCAAACAGGGTTCTCATCTGCCATTCGGACCGGGCGGTGCAGGAAGGCATATCATCCCTCTCCGGAGAGGGATGATTTTTAAGATTTTCATGGCTCATGCCTTCGGCCCCCAAAAAAGTTTTCTTTCATATCGAAATGTATGATAATACAAATATCTCTTTTTTAAAACAGCATTTCCCGAATAAACAACAGGGAGTTTTTCCTGCTGCTGCAGGCATTTCCCTTTCGATCAGGTATGCAATTTACCTCTTGATTTTTGATGTACTTTATGCAAGAATTCCATTATTCAAT
>CAYTQC010000094.1:0-6769 GCA_964439735.1 uncultured Synergistaceae bacterium | reverse complement strand
TCAGCTGTGGCAACGGCTCTCGGTTCTTTCATCGCCCTCATCGCCCAGTTCCTTGCGGGAACAGCTCTTCTCGGTTCTGTTTTTCCTTTTCCCGTATGGGTCTCGGCCATATTCATGGGGCTGCTTATCCTGGTATTCGCCTACGGCGGGGGACTCAAGAGTTTCAGCAGACTGGGAGCTGTAAAGATCGTTTTCCTGTACGGAGTGATGATCCTCTGCGTCGGGGCGGCTTTTCTCTCCGGGCAGACGCCTCTCGTCCTTTTCAGGGAGCTCCCAAAAGACCCCTTCTTCAATATTTTTGCCAGGGGGGTGGCCAGGGATCTCGGGGCCTTCACATCCCTTCTGTGCGGCGTACTGTGCGGCCAGATCTATATCCAGGCAGTATATGCGGCATCCGATAACGCCACAGCCCGGAAAGGCTGTCTCATGACATCCATGATCACGCCGCCCCTTGGCCTTCTTGGAGTATGGATAGGGCTGGCACTCCGGAACTCGGGAGTGGCAGTGGAAGCCTCCCAGGCGCTGCCCTTTTTCATACAGACCTATTTCCATCCCCTCGTGGCGGGTCTCCTTTGGTCCGGGATCATGATCACGGTGCTGGGGACGTCGGTAGGCATAACCTTCGGAGTGGCGACGAACCTTACAAGGGATATGTACCTCAAGACAAAGCGCGCCGCCGGGTATGACGACGCGAAAATTCTCTTTGCGAGCAGGATGACGGTTCTTGGTACCGTCATCGTCGCCGGCCTTATTGCCCTCGGTGCGGGAAAAAGCATGATCCTCCAGTGGGCGTACCTCGGTATGGGTATCAAGGGCGCGGGGATCATAGTCCCGCTCGTTGCCGCCGTGTTCCTTCCGGGTCGTCTGCCTGCAGGATGGAGCTTCCTTTCCGGGATCTGCGGACTTGCGGGAGTCTTCCTGGGCGCTGTTTTCCTGAAGGGAATGGATCCCCTGCTGCCGGGGCTTGCACTTTCGGCTACGGTGGCCCTGGCAGGATTCATTCGAATAAAAAAGGAACCCGGGCTTCGGCGGTAACACAAACGGCACTGCGCAGAAACAGTGAAAAAGCAGGATTCGGGAAGCGGGGCAGGCGCTTTAAGAACGCCTCCCGGCTTCTTTTTTTGCGGTTTCACCGTTCAGTTCATGGGTCCCGTCGGCAATTTTAATATCCGAAAGACGGCTGTAACGGAAAGCTTTCCGAGAAATCATGACTGGGAGGGAAAAAAGAAACACTGATATTTCATTCCTATTGACAACTTAAAACTTGGATGGTATAGGTATTACTTAACAGAAAAATGTATAAATACTATTATTGTCACATAATTTAACGTAAAATTACAAATAAAATGTGTATTTTATGTGTATATTATATTATTAATTCTTAACAGGAGAGCCTGACATGAAAAAAGCCGTCTCTTTCCTTTTCCTGCTCCTGTTTTTATTCCTTTTCTTCCCGGGAGATGCTTCGGCAGCCCCCCGGATTCTTCTTCATGAACTCGAGAAAGAGCTGACCGCTTCCCCCGAAGTCCTGGCCTCAGCCGCATCCCTTGCGGGAAGCAGGGCGCTGGAGGAGAGGCAGAAAGCGGCCGGAGGCCTGCGGTATTTCGGGGAGCTTTCCTTCGGGGGGATGAACGAACCGGAGTCACGATCGGATGCGTCAAGGATAGAGGGCTATTCAAAGGTGTCGCTGAGGGCCGGCATTTCAGTTCCTCTTTTCGGCACGTGGCGCAAAGAGCGAATACAGGAGCTGGAAGCCCGCATCGCTTCCCTGGAGGAAGAACTCAGGTTCCTCACGGTCCGGAAGGCGAACCTTACAGCCCTGAGGAAGGCCTATACCCTGCTCTGGACGATCCAGGAGAAAAAGGAATTCCTTCAACGTTTCCTGGACCTCGAACAACAGATCATGTCCCTCCTCGGAAAGAGGACGAAAGAAGGAGTTCTCCTGGAGAGGGACCGGCTCGAGATGGAGAGCTGGTTTGCCCTCGTACGCAGGGAGATGGCATCGGACGCACTCCTGAAAGAGGAATGTCTCGCCCTCGTACGGAAGGCCACCGGACGTGAAGACCTTTCAGACCTGAGGGCCGAATATCCTGCCCTTCCGGATATTCGCTACACAGATGACACTCCTCTCC
The DNA here is from genome assembly GCA_964439735.1 of uncultured Synergistaceae bacterium. Taxonomy (GTDB): domain Bacteria; phylum Synergistota; class Synergistia; order Synergistales; family Aminobacteriaceae; genus Aminivibrio. The sequence goes on along the minus strand of CAYTQC010000094.1, from coordinate 4,637 downwards.
GGGCTGCCGGGGAGGAGAACGCCGAACTGCAGCTCCTCGAACGTAGCGCGGCAGCACAAGGGGAGATCGCCCGCCATCTTCCGAAGGCGCAGTACGATTCCTTTCTCCGGGCCGGCTACGGCTATTCACGGGAATTTCCCGGCCGGAACGGCACGGAGGCCTTCATCTCCATAGCGGTGGAGATCCCCTCTGGAGAAGGACGGGCCGCAGCGGCGGCCGCGCGGGCAGCTGCGGCGGCAGTTAAAAAAGCCGGGCACGAGATGGCACTGCGCCGGCTCTCCATTGCCGGCGGGATTCGGGAGGGCTTTGCCCGTTTCGAATCCGCCCATGCCCAGCGCGATTTTGCCATGGCCAATCTCAGGTCCTCGGCCGAGGCCGTACGGGCCGACCGGCTCAGGTACGCCCTTCTTCCCGGAGACATGCTGGAGCAGCTCTTCCGCAGTCTGTTCATCTACCTCTCATCGGCACTTTCCCTTCTTGACAGCGAAGGGGCGGTGCTGCAGGCCCACTGCGAACTCCTGGGAATGGTTCCCGGGGAAACGGACACCGGGGAAGGCAGGGAAATCTCTTCATCAATTTCAGGAGACCCGGAGAGAGCGTTGCTCCTTGCCCCGTCGTGGATTGCCTTCGCTCCCGAAACAGACCGGGCTGAAAAAGAGACGGCCCTATCTCGTCCCGGCATGGCGTTTTACCTGTGGGCTGGGGACGCGCTTCTTTTTCCCGGCAAAGGAAGGACTTTTTTCTCTGAAGCCAGGGAAGAGGGAGCGTCCACGGTCCTCGTATCCTTCACTTCCCGGGGGATCGAACGGCTGAGGTCCCCGGAGGGGAAGGCACTTCTCGAAAAGGCACTTGAATCAGCCCGCGGTGCAGGCATCAGGGCTGAACTGCTCCTGGGGGATCCGTCATGGATCCTTCCTGCACATCGGAAAGAGCTCACGGATCTTGTAAGGGAACTGGAGCGCTTCAGTTTTTCAGGGATCCACCTCGACCTTGAGCCGGATCAATTGCCCGGGGCGGAGAAAAAACGGGGTGAACTGCTCTCGTCCCTTATTGATGCGGTACGGGAAGTGAAAGCGGTTTCCCGGCTTCCTGTTTCTCTTTCCGTCCATCCCCGATATCTCGAGGGAAGTCTCGGCGCGATGGCTGCGAAAGGTTTGGGAGAGGCCGGGGTGGAGGAGATCACGGTAATGATTTATTCTACCAATGTTCAAAACGCGGCAGGGCGTATGAATGCCATCCTTTCCTCGTGGCCCGGGCTGCGTTTCCGTCTCGCTGTGTCGGTGGAAAGGGAACTGCCGGCGACGGAAAGCTTTTTCCGGAACGGGAAAAAACGGTTTCTCCAGGCCCTTGATTCTCTGCGGAGGGGACTCCCGTCTTCCGCTTTTGCGGGAGTGGTGATCCAGTCCTGGGAAAATTACAAGGAGATGTCCCCATGAAAGTCAGATTTTCATCACCGAAAAAACAGAATCCCGATGAAGACGGAGGGCTTCCAGTCAGCTACGGTCCGGGGAAGCGTGCCGTTCCGAAGTGGAAATGGTACGCCCTCGTCCTCGTGATCTCGACCCCCTTGCTGTTCCTGCTGTGGAGGGTCGGGGCGGCACTCTTCTTCATCAACGCGCCGGGAGTGGTCTCCCTGGAGAAAGTGAGCATAAACAGTCCCTTTCCGGCAGTAGTTGAAAGAATATACGCCTCACCGGGAGCACGGGCCGGCTATGGGGAACTGCTCATGCGCCTCGAGGATCCGGCGGTCACCCAGCGGATCTATGTCCTCAAGGCCGAGCTCGATTCGCTGAAGACAGGGGTGCCTGCTCCTTCAGGCAGCGCACCGGCAGGAGCCGCCCGGGCGAAGGTCCGCATTGCGGAAGAAAACGTGCGGTACCAGAAGGGATACAGGGATTCCATCCAGTCCCTCTTCAATCAGGGCGCGGCCACCAGGGCGGAGGTCGACGCTGCCGAGGACAGGTACAGGCAGGCTCTCGCGGGCCTCGCCGAGGCAAAGACGTCGCTCCTTCTTCTTCAGTCCCCTGATTTCTCCAGGCAGGAGTCTATAGCCCGGAATAACAGCAGGATCGCCCAGATAGAGGCTGAGATGAAGGGGCTGGAAGAGAGGAAGGGGTTTTTCTCGGTGGTGAGCCCCCATGAAGGGCGGATCCTTGATGTTTTTGCTTCCGAGGGGCAGTCGGTAGGGGGCGGCGCCCCGCTCGTTCTCCTGGGGAGACCCCAGTCGCTGACCATAATGGCCTACCTGCAGCCCCGACACATCTCCTATACGGGGGAGGGCCAAAAAGTGACAGTGAGGTTTCCGGGAAGTATTTCTGTCGCCGGACGGGTATCCGCAGCTCCTGAGATCGCCGCGCGGATACCGGCTGAACTGGCTGGTGTCCTGGGAGAAGGAAAGCAGACCCTGCTTGTGAGAGTTTCCCTCGATGAGGAACTCGCCGGCCATCTCCGGGTGGAAGGGCTCCCTGTGTCCGTTCATTTGGGGTTCTCTCTCCTGAAAAGTCTGCAGATGCTCTCCGGGGATTCTTGAAAGAAGGGATGAACATGGACGGAAAAGAAAGAAAACTGCATCTGGCCTTCCTGGAATCTCCAGATGATCTTCCCGGCACCCTGGCGGGCGATGAAGGATGTCTTCCGGATGGCTTCATCCTTTCCGGATGCGGAAAAAAAGACGAATGCCGAATAATCCTCAAAGAGATCCGCAAAGGCGACGGCGCTTCACTTCTGCCGGTTTTCCTTGACGAATTCCTGTCCGATGAGGAACGGGAGGCATCTGACGGATCTGCCAGGTCCGGGGAAGAGATGGAAGCCCTTGCCGGGGATATTCTAAAACGCCTCCGGGAAGTGGACGAAAACTCGCTCAGGAAAAGCCTTGATCTCAGGCTACTTGCTTTCTTGTATACGCGGCAGGGAAAAAAACTGAGGCCCGTCCTTGATCCTCTTTCCAGGGGGCTCTATTCCTACCCTCTTATGGATCATCTGTCAGGAGGGATGCTGGAATCTTCAGGGTGGATCACCGAACTTCTGGAGAAGGGATATATACAGGAAGAGGCTCTCGTGGACCGGATCAGGAGCTGCCCCAAATGTGGGGGAGCTCATCTCAACTACGTGGACATCTGCCCATTCTGCAGGAGCATGGATATCCGCCAGGCCCCGTTCATCCACTGTTTTACGTGCGGAAGGGTCGGTCCCCAGGACGCTTTCGTCAGAGAGGGGGCGCTGCAGTGCCCCTACTGCGGAACACGGCTCCGCCATATAGGGTCGGACTACGACAGGCCCATGGACAATTACATTTGCGGATCCTGCTCTCAGACCTTTGCGGAGCCGGAGGTTTCGTGCAGGTGCTTTCTCTGCGGCGCCTGGAGTTCCACCGAAAACCTGTCGGTACGCACTTTCCGGGAGTATTCCATCTCCGACAAGGGGATCCTGACCGTCCGGAGCGGCAGCACCGAGGATTTGTACTCGGTCCTCGACACGCTGAACTATATGAAACCGGAACCGTTCCGCCATCTTCTCAACTGGCAGCTCGACCTCTCCGAGAGGCCTCCCGTTGAACCTTTCAGCCTCATGATCATCTCTTTCCCGAATCTCGGAGAGATCAGGGAGTCTGCAGGCCGGAAGAAAGTATCGGAGATTATGAATGGCCTCACGAAACGTCTGAGGGAGATCATTCGTAAGACCGATATCAGCACCAGGACGACGGCGAATGACCTTCTGCTGCTCCTGCCCAAGACGGGGGAAAATGGATGTGCCGTGCTTGTTTCAAAGGTAATGGACCTGGAAAATGCCACCCGCCAGCCTGACGGCACGTACCTGGAACTATCGGTGAAGACGGCTGTTTTCCCCGGCGACAGGCAGAAGGGGGAGGATGCCGTTACACTGGTGGCAAGGCTGAAGGGCTGATTGTCCATGGAAGATTGGATCCTTTTCCTTTTCCGGAGCATACGGTCCTTCGCGGACGACCCGCTCACCTCGGAACTCTGGGTGGTGGTATTCCGGTTCGTTCCCTACATTCTTGCTCTGGAGCTCCCGTACTATATGTTTGTCTTCTCGGGGATCCTCAAGTATCTCCTGCGGAAGGTGCACTCAAGGCCTGAAATCCGGAACAGGCATCCCTCCGTGTCATGCATTATTACCTGCTACTCCGAGGGAAGGGACATCCAGAAGACTATACGAAGCCTGGCCCACCAGGTCTATCCCGGTATCATCGAGATCATTCCCGTCATTGACGGCGCCTCGGTCAATGGGGATACCTACCGCGCCGGGCTGGAGATGGAGGATGAAGTGAAGCCCCTTCAGCGAAGGATTCTGAAGGTCCTCCCCAAGTGGAAGAGAGGAGGCAGGGTCTCCTCCCTCAACTCCGGATTTGCCCTTTCGACCGGCGAGGTGGTCATGGCCATGGATGGCGATACCTCCTTCGACAACGATATGGTGCAGAACGCCGTCCGCCATTTCAGCGACCCCGACGTGGTGTGCGTTTCCGGGTGCCTTCGGGTGAGAAACTGGCGGGATTCGCCTGCGGCCGCACTTCAGGCCATAGAATATCTCGTGTCCATCCTGGCGAGCAAGACGGGGCTCAGCGAGTTCAACGCGGTAAACAATATTTCCGGTGCCTTCGGCATTTTCAGGAGGGACGT
>CAYTQC010000093.1:0-6834 GCA_964439735.1 uncultured Synergistaceae bacterium | reverse complement strand
AGAGAGCGGAGGCGAAATATGAGAAATCTTTTCGAGGAGATTCTTGATATGTTCAGCAGGGGAAAAAGACAGGAACAGCAGTTTGACGGGGAGGAATGGGGCGTTTCCCGACCGAAAGAAAAACGTCCGCTCCCTCTCGGATTCCTGAAATATCTTCTTGTTCTGATTGTCATCGCCCTTATTGCCTACCAGGGATTCTATATTGTTCCTGCAGGGTCGAGGGGAATAATATTCCGCCTGGGTGAGGTTTCCTCTGTCGCCGATCAGGGGATAAACTTCAAGATCCCGGTCATCGACCTCGTCACCATCGTGAACACTGAACAGATCCAGCGGTTTGAGTACGGTTACAGGACTGTGAACCAAGGTCCGCCGGCAACTTTTACGGATCGCCCTGAAGAATCAAAAATGCTCACCGGAGACAACAAAATTGTTGAAATCGACTGGGTCCTTCAGTTCCAGGCGGGAGACCCGGTTCCCTACGTGGTAAACCTCCCCGAGGACAGGTATTCACGGGAAAAAATGATCCGGGATGTCGCCGAATCAACGCTTCGGGAAGTGATCGCCTCCAGGGCACTTGATGACGTGCTTACCACGGAAAAGGAAGCATCACAGACGGAAGCGAAAAAACTCATCCAGGAAAAAATGGTTTCCCTGGAGACAGGTGTATTCATCGTGGCAGTCCAGTTTCAGGATGTAAATCCTCCGGAAGCGGTCCAGGCTGCATTCAGTGACATCAACACGGCACGGGCGGAACGGGAACGGTTGATCCTGGAGGCGGACAAGTATGCGAACGAAGTTCTGTCAAAAGCGGAGGGAGAGGCCGACAAAATCCTCAATGAGGCTGAAGCCTACAAATTCCGCCGGGTTTCCCTGGCGGAAGGGGAAGCCGCCAGAATACGGTCTCTCCATGAAGCCTTCAGGGAAAACCCTGACCTCGTAATGAACAATCTCTGGCTGGAGAATATGGAAAAAGTCTGGCCAAAGCTCAGGATCTTTATTGTTGACGGGGGAGAAAATTCTCTCCAGGTACTCCCCCTCGAACAGCTCTTCAAATCGGTCGGTCCAGCTGACCCGGAATCGAAAAAGTAGGGGGTGAAGGGAATGAAAAAACACATTATTGTTATTGCAGTCATTGCAGTCCTTTTTTCCCTCTCCGGATCCTTTTTCATCATCCGCGCCGACGAACAGGCAGTAGTGCTCAGGCTCGGGAAAGTCACAGCGGCACGGACCGAACCGGGGCTGTACTTCAAGATCCCTTTCATTGACCAGATAACAGTCTACTCAAAGAAAATCGTGGAGTACGATGCAGATCCGGTGGCTGTAGTCACCAGCGACAAGAAAAACCTTGTATTCGATACCATTGCACTCTTCCGGATACAGGACCCTGAAACATTCTACAGGCGGGTCCGTACAGTGGGTGCAGTCCAGCAGCGCCTTGATGACTCCGTCTATTCAGCAGTTCGGATCGTGTCCGGGCGCCTCACGCTTGATGAACTCGTGAAGGACAAGCGGCAGCAGGCACTCGAGCAGTCAACTGCAATTGCCCGCGCCCAGTCAAGGGAATACGGAGTTGAGATCCTTTCCGTCGCCTACAAACGGGTTTTTCTTCCCCAGGACAACGAACAGGCAGTGTACCGCTCCATGCAGGCGGAAAGGAACCGGGTGGCGGGGCAGCTCCGCGCGGAAGGACAGGCTGAAGCCATTACCCGGAGGTCGATCGCGGACAGGAAGGAAACCGAGATGATCGCCCGGGCCAGGAGAACGGCCGAGGAAATTAAGGGTGAAGGCGACAGGACGGCCCAGGATACACTTGCCCGGGCCACTGCAGATGCGAAGGACCTGTATATATTCATAAAGACGATGGATTTTTACCAGACTGCCCTTCCGGGTACCCCGATCCTGCTCCGCCCGGGGGAGGGCATCCTGAAATACCTCAAGGGCGTTGGAACTCCGCCGGCGAGGAACGAGCGGTAAAAACGGCGCCTGCCTGTACGGGACTATTGTTGTCCCATATTCTCAGGACGCAGGTGTATGCGGCGACCTGCTTCCCTTTGATTTTCGCTGCCGCAGGCTGATTATACGAGGAGGAAGAAGAATGAACGAATTTACCCCCTGGCACAACGAGACACTCGGGAAAAAAGCAGTGGAATCCCTGAAGAAAAACGGGTTTGAGGCGGAATACTGCCCCTCCGCTGCCGAAGCCGCCGACAGGATACTGGCCCTTATTCCCGAATCCGCATCAGTGGGCTTCGGCGGTTCCTGGACCGTGAAGGCCCTTGGAATACAGGAAAAACTTTCAGGCAAGGGAAACACGATCCTTGATCACGGCGCGCCCGGGCTCTCCAACGAGGAACGCATGGCCGTCAGGAAGAAGCAGCTCACCTGCGACGTATTCCTTTCCGGAACGAACGCGGTGACTCTTGACGGACAGCTGGTCAACAGGGACGGGAATGGGAACCGTGTGGCTGCAATGATCTTCGGGCCCGGAAAGGTCATCGTCGTACTGGGAACGAACAAGATCGTCAGGGACCTCGCTGCAGCTGAGGAACGGATCCGTATGGTCGCCGCACCTGTAAACAACAAAAGACTCGGCCTGCCCAATCCCTGCACACAGACGGGGCTCTGCATGGACTGCCAGACTCAGACAAGGATCTGCAATGTTACCACGATCATCAGCAAACGCCCCAGGTCCACTCCCTTCCACGTGTTCGTCATCGGGGAGGAACTGGGATTCTAGCGTTCCTTTTTGAGAGTACGCAAAAATGCCCGGGCAGGAGTGTTCCTCCGGCACGGGCATTTTTCCTATCCCTTCGGTTTCTTCGGGCCGCTATTCTTCCATTTCCATCTCTTCGAGGATCGCGGCGGCATCCTCCACAAGGGCAGGGCACCTGGTCCGAAAAAGATTGAGTTCTTTGGCCTTAGCGAGCCCTTGCGAAGTGCTCGTGTCCACCCCGAGAAGGTCACGGCAGAGGAGAAATTCATTCCGCTCCCGGAACCGCCTGGTGAACTCCTCCACTTTCCGGTATACGCCGGCCCTGCCTGCCGCCGTTACGCACTCTTCGGATCCATACCGGAGGCCCAGGACCATAATGGCCCCCGCAACGGCGCCGCAGGTATCTCCCGTACGCATTCCGCTTGCAAATCCGGACGCGATCCGGACCGCTGTTTCTCTCGATATTCCAAGCCCTTTCCCGCAGGCCGCGAGAACAGCCTGCGCTCAGGCAAAACCGTCGAGCATGAGCTGGGCCGCTTCACTGGATGTACTCACCGAACAGCACCTCCCCGGAGAAAAAATAAGCGCCGATACCTGAAGAAAGAGGGGACGGGACACCCGCCCCTTCTTCGTTTTTCACAGGATAATGCTATTCGTTCACGAGTCCTTTCTGGAGAACGCCCAGGGCTTTTCCGAACTCTATGTTATAGCCGCACTTCACGCAGCTCCGCTCCACGGCGGCGATGGCCGAGACAAGGGTGTGCTTGTCGATGTTGCCCATGTGCCCCATGCGGAAGCCCTTTCCGGCGAACCCGCCCAGGCACCCGGCAGTCTGGGCGCCTTCACCTGCCAGCACTGTACGGAACTTGGCATCATCGATGGCTGAACCTTCAGGATAGAGGTAAACAGAGAGGGTGGGTGCACGGAAGCCTTTTTCCGCGGCGACCCTGAAGCCGATAGCCTCCAGGGCGGCGTCGAACATGGCCGCCTGACGGCGGTGGCGCGCATAGCGCTCCTCGAGGCCTTCTTCTTTCATGATACGCACCGATTCCTTCAATGCCCATACGAGGTTGATGGCAGGCGTTCCCCAGTATTTCGAGGGATCGTGCATGACGGGAAGCCACTTGTCGAAGTCAATGTAGGACTCGGGGATGGCACCGAGGCTCTTCCTCTTCTCCATGGCCTTCGCGCTGGCCCACACCATGGTCAGCCCAGGCGCCACGCCGAAGGCCTTCTGGGTGCAGGAAAGCACCACGTCGATGCCCATGGTGTCCATGTACTGGTCGGCGCCGCCGGAAGCCGCAACACCGTCAACGATGTAGATGATCTCAGGGTGCTTCTTCATCACTTCTCCGATGGCGGCGATGGGCGCCTCCACGCCGGTGGAGGTCTCCACGTGGGTCACGGTGACAACCTGGTATTTCTTCTCCGCCAGCTTCTTCTCCACCATCTCCGGGGTCACCGATTTTCCCCATTCGGCGGAGAGGACATCGGTGTTGAGTCCCTTGCGGGTGCACATGTCGATGAACCGGTCGCCGAAGTAGCCGTTGGAGCAGATGAGAACGTTATCTCCCCGCTTTGTGGTGTTGGCGACTGCCATTTCCATGCCCATGGTGCCCGAGCCGGCAACGACGAATACTTCACCGTCGCACCGCCACATGGCCTTCAGGTCGGCAATGACTTCGGAAAAGTCCTTCACGAAAGCGGCATCGCCGAAGGCCACGGTTTCCCTTGCCATCTGGTCCTGGATGGAGCGCACCACCGGGGTTGGTCCCGGTATCATAACAAGCTTGCTGGTCTTGATCATAGTGTATTCCTCCTTCTGTTGTCCCTTTGCTTTTTTTATCCGGCGGACCGTCCGCCGGAACACAGACACTTTTCGAAGCCGGCGATCTCCCTGCCGATGGCCTCCGCGGCCCGTGCGACGAGGGAGCCGTACTTCTCCAGGAGTTCGGCCGGGAAGCGGTACACAGGGGCGGAGACGCTCACGGCCCCCCTCGGACGCCCCGAGCCGTCCAGGATGGCCGCCCCGACGCACCGGAGCCCCTGCTCGTTCTGTTCGTCGTCCACGGCATACCCCCTCGAGCGGATGCCGGGGAATTCAGCGGAAACTTCGGCGGGAACAGGTTCATGAAGTTCTTTCAGATCGTCGGGGGACAGTTCGGCAAGAAGGGCCTTTCCGCCGGAGAGACGGGAAAGGGACGCCCTGCCCCCGACCCTGGAATGCATGCGCACCTGGTAGGGGCTTTCCATCTTGTCGAGGTAGTAAAATTCTCCCCGTTCGTAGACGAACAGGTGGACCGTCTCCTTCGTCTCGTTCCTGAGGGAGAGAAGGTGAGGCCGGGCGGCCTCTGCGAATCCGACCTGGCTGCGGTAGGCATCAGCCAGCAGCAGCGTCACGGGCCCCAGCTCGTACTCGCCGCCCCGGTTCAGGACGGCCCGCTCGGTCTCGAGACTGTCGAGAATGCGGTACACCGTGGCCTTGGGAAGGGAAACGGCGGATGCTATCTCGGTGATGCCGAGAGGCCGCTTCTCCTGCGCCAGGTGGACCAGTATGGAAAAAGCACGTGAAATGACCCTGATGTTTCCGTTTTCCATTTTTCGTTTCGCTCCATGGATTTTTTATCCGTCATGCAAAATGCATTCTAGTCATTCAGTCACCGAATGTCAAGAGCTGCGGGACAGAGTGCGGGACAGGGCGCGGGACAAAACCACACCTTCCGATATCCGGCGGATCCCGGAGGGCAAGGCCGTGAATCTCCTCCATTGTTCTATCTGGCAAAACATTATTTTGTCCTGTCGAACATTGACGGATTTCCTCTTGGTCGGTAATATGGAATTCATGCGACAACACGAAATCGCTCTCTTTTTTCAGTACAGGAGAAAGGTGTGACGTCCATGCGCGTACCCTACGGGAAAATGAAGGACACTTTCGAGAAAATCCTCCTCAAGTACGGCTTCCCTGAGAAGACGGCGGCCCGTGCGGCCGTCATGTTCACCGACAACAGCTGCGACGGCGTCGCCTCCCACGGGCTGAACCGTTTTCCCCGGGTACTGTCCTACATTTCGAAGGGATACATCGATCCCCATGCCGAGCCTGCCCCCGAGGCCTCCTTCGGTGCCCTGGAGCGCTGGAACGGCAACCGGGGAATGGGGTGCACCAACGCGGCGGCGGCCATGGACAGAGCCATGGAACTCGCGCGGCAGTCCGGCCTCGGGTGCGTGGCCCTGGGGAACACGAACCACTGGATGCGGGGCGGCTCTTACGGGTACCAGGCTGCGAAGGCGGGCTTCATGGCCTTCTGCTGGACCAACACCATGCCGAACATGCCTCCCTGGGGGGCAAAGGAATGCCGGGTGGGAAACAATCCCCTGGTCATGGCCTTTCCCTGGAAGGACGCTCCCGTGGTCATCGACGGTGCCCTGGCCCAGTACTCCTACGGCGCCCTCGAAGGGTACCGCATGGCTGGAAAACAGCTCCCCTTCCCCGGCGGCTACGACCGGGAGGGGAAGCTGACCACCGACCCGGCGGCCGTGCTGGAAACCTGGCGGGTTCTGCCCATCGGCTTCTGGAAGGGCTCGGGCTATTCCCTGGTGCTGGACCTCATCGGATCCGTGCTGTCGAAGGGGAACTCCGTCCACCAGGTAGGGAAGCTCGGCGACGAGATCGCCGTGACCCAGGTCTTTCTCGCCTTCGACGTTGAAAGCACCTCCGGGAAGGAGTATGCCGAAACAGCGGCAGCTGCCGTCCTGGAGGATTTCAGGAGTTCCGAACCGGCTGAGCCGGGCGGAAGCTATTTTTATCCGGGAGAAAAGGCGGCCCTCACACGGAGGGAAAACCTCGAAAAGGGCATCCCCGTAGTTGAGGAAATCTGGTACGATCTTCTGAAGGAACTGAACTGACACTGGAAGCTCTTTGCGGCAATCCCGCAAAATTTCACACACGAAAGGGGTACCAAACATGAAGAAACCTGTAGTCCTGTTCCTCGCTGCTGTACTTGCGCTCGTTTTTGTCCTGCCCGTGCAGGCGGCTCCCCTGAAGCTGGTGGCGGCACATAACCAGACTTCCCAGGAGAATCCCTACCAGTACGGAATGCTGAAGTTCAAGGAAGTTGTGGAAA
>CAYTQC010000092.1:0-6840 GCA_964439735.1 uncultured Synergistaceae bacterium | reverse complement strand
CGTGGAGCGGAACCTGGCCCCCAACGTGAAGAGCGCCAAGCGGATCATCGAGCGCGGCCGGGAGGAGATCTGGGGTATCCTCGAGGAGATCATCAAGGACCACCCCGTCATGCTGAACCGGGCTCCTACACTCCACCGGCTCGGCATCCAGGCTTTCGAGCCGGTGCTCATGGAGGGCAAGGCCATCCGGCTGCACCCCATGGTGTGCACCGCGTTCAACGCTGACTTCGACGGAGACCAGATGGCCGTCCACGTGCCCCTGTCCATCGAGGCCCAGGCGGAGGCAAGACTGCTCATGCTGTCTGCGAACAACCTGCTCTCGCCCGCCAGCGGCCGTCCGGTCATGACCCCCACCCAGGACATCGTGCTGGGCATCTACTATCTCACGGACATGCAGGACGAAGTACCGGGCGAGGATCTGCCTCACTTTTCCGACCTCGACGACGTGCTCGTGGCGTTCAACCACGGTGTTGTGAAGGTGGACGCACGGGTCAAATTGAAAAGACAGCCGGGATGGGAAGGAACCGATAACTGGATCATCACGTCTCCGGGACGGGTCATCTTCAACAGCGTGCTTCCCGGGGGGCTGAGCTTTATAAACAAGCAGTGCGGGAAGAAGGATCTCGGCATCATCCTTGACCGGGCCTACGACATGGTGAACCGGGTGTCCATGGTGAAGATGCTCGACGACATCAAGACGCTGGGCTACCGGTGGGCGACCCGGAGCGGCATCAGCTTCGGCGTGCAGTCCATCATTATCCCGCCCGAGAAGGCACTGCTGACGAAAGAGGCGTCCAGGGAAGACGAGGAACTGAAGGGCGAGTACAACATGGGAATCCTGACCCAGGACGAATATCTCTTCCAGAAGGAAAGCCTCTGGTCGGAGAAGTCCAGGGCCATAGCCGACAGTATCGTGGACCACATGGAGCGGACCAACCCCATCCGGATGATGAGCGACAGCGGAGCGAGGGGAAGCCGGAGCCAGATGGGGCAGATGGCGGGTATCCGCGGCCTCATGTCGGACCCCTCGGGACGGATCATCGACTATCCCATCACGGCGAACTTCCGCGAGGGGATGAACATGCTCGAGTACTTCATCTCCACTCATGGCGCCCGGAAGGGACTTGCCGACACGGCGCTCCGGACGGCCAAGTCGGGGTACCTCACCAGGCGGCTCGTGGACGTGGCCCAGGACCTTATCATAACGGAACATGACTGCGCCACTGACCACGGCATCTGCATCGAGCCCCTGAAGCAGGACGGCAAGGTCATGATCCCCCTTTCGGAGAGGATCTACGGCCGTACGGCCCTGAAGGACATTGCCGATCCCGCGACAGGGGAGACCATCGTATCGGCCGGGGAATGCATCTCCGTGGAGAAGGCCGAGTCGGTCGAACGGGCAGGCATAGACTCAGTGGAAGTCCGCAGCCCCCTGACCTGCGGCCTGAGGCGCGGGATCTGCCAGGTATGCTACGGAATGGACCTGGCCACAAGGAAGGAAGTTCCCATCGGCGAGGCTGTGGGTGTGGTGGCGGCCCAGTCCATAGGCGAGCCCGGCACCCAGCTCACCATGCGGACCTTCCATACGGGAGGCGTCCGCCTGACCGGCGAGGACATCACCCAGGGTCTTCCCCGTATCGAACAGCTCTTCGAGGTCCGCCGGCCGAAGAAAGTGGCCTACCTTGCAGGTGTTGACGGAAGGGTTTCCGAGATCCGGGTGATGGAGGGAAAAAGAAAGGTAATCATCGCTTCCGCAAGTGAAGACACCGATGAGAAAACGGCCTACAACATCCCCATCAGCCAGAACCTTCTCATCAGGGAAGGTGACGAGGTAAGGAAGAGCGACAGGATCACCGAGGGCAACGTGGATCCCCAGCAGCTTCTCGAGGTCGAGGGGATCGAGGCGGTGCAGCGTGCGCTGGTGGACGAGATCCAGGAGGTGTACCGCTCCCAGGGTGTCTCCATAAACAACAAGCACATCGAGGTCATCCTCCGGAAGGTGGCTCCCGTAAACCGGATGAAGATCACCGAGGAGGGCGATACGTCCTTCGTGGCCGGGGACCTTGTCTGGACCGACGACATCGACGAAGAAACGGCACAGATAGGCAGGGAGAACGAGCACAACATTGCCGAGGCGGTGCGGATATTCTCAGGCCGCGTTCTCAGGGAAGTTGTTTCCTCGCAGAGAAGCGAGTCCATATCACGTCTCATAGGGGCTCCTCTCGACGAGGACGGGATACGGACGATTCTCCGTCCCGGGCTCATGATCTCCTCCGTAGTGGTAGGAGACGACGAAGACCGTGACGTGACGCTGATCGTCGGTGAGGCGGCCTTCAGAAAGCAGATGGAGGGGAAGGACCTCATCAGTCCCTTCATTTCCTCAGACGGGAAGGAAGTCCCTGCCGGCGCCCGTCTGACCCTCGGTCAGCTGGGGATCATTACGGCAGACGACCCGACACCCCTTCTTGTGAGGGATGGTGAGATCCTCGAGAAACTGGCCGACGGAGCTTATCTCGCTGAGGATGTTGCCGTCGACGGGGAGACAGTTGCAAAGGCCGACAGGATGTTTACGGTGAAGGACGCTGCCAGGTGCAGGGATCTTAACGTGCCGTCCGTCATGGTGTGGCACTCGGTGGAGAGGGTCAATATCCCCGACAAGCTGGAGGAGAGCCTGAAGGACCGGTGGGGAAAACCCCTGACCCAGGCCGTCGACAGGGACGGCAACGCGCTGCGCCACATTCCCCAGCTCGTGGACGCGTCTATAATCAAAGGAGTGCTGGACGGGAGCATATCCGCAATAGAAATAGACGGGGCCATCTTTTCCCGGGACAGGTTCCTCCGGGACCTGCTGGCGGCGAAGATCTACGGAAAAGTTATTCTCGAGGCCGTAGTTGACAGGAAAGGTACGGTTCTTGTCGATGCGGGGACTGAAGTCAACCAGACGATCGTGGATGTCCTGGCTGAATGTCCCGATCTCCAGGAACTCGTCGTCCGCCCCATGGGCGGGCCTAGGAAGGACGAGAAGAAGATCATCCAGCGGGTGACATTCGTCCGGAAGCTCCGCGAGGGACCGAAGGTGAAGCCATTCGTCCACGGCATCACGAAGGCGGCCCTCGCGACAGACAGCTTCCTGAGTGCCGCGTCGTTCCAGCAGACGGCCCAGGTTCTTGCAGGGGCGGCAGTCAAGGGAGAACTGGACCCCCTGGAAGGGCTGAAGGAGAACGTGATCATCGGCCACCTCATTCCTGCCGGCACCGGAACGGAGCATTTCAAGTCCGTCCGGATCGAGGCGAAACGTGCTGAAGAAGCTGCCCGGCAGGAGAAGCTGAATCGCTGATAAGTTTTTGAAGTTTTCGGGGGCGGGAAAAATCGAGCTTGACACGAATCCCGCCCTTTTGTTATTATTCCTTGGTGCTTTTGCACAGGAGGGATTCTTTTGCCTTTAAACGAGCTTGCTGTTCCAATGAGGGTCGCAGGGGAGCGCCAGGTGAAGCGGATGCTTGAAACAGGCAGGCTGGAGAAGCTTTTTATCGCCGAAGATGCCGATCCCGCGAAGGCAGGCCCGCTGGAGGCGGAAGCGCGAAGACAGGGTATTCCCGTTGAAAAAGTCAGCGATATGGTAAAGCTCGGTAGGGCATGCGCCATAAGCAGAGGAGCTTCAGCAGCGGGAATCAGAAGATAAACGGGCCTGCGGGCCCGGCAGAAAAGAACATATGGAAGGAGGAAGTTGTGTGCCGACAATTAATCAGCTTATCCGGCATGGCCGTGAAGAGAAACGGCAGAAAACAGACGCCCCGGCACTGCAGGGCAATCCTGCGCGAAGAGGTGTCTGCACCCGTGTGTACACAGTGACGCCAAAAAAGCCCAACTCGGCTTTGCGGAAGGTCGCCCGTGTTCGTCTCACGAACGGGATCGAGGTAACATCCTACATTCCCGGAATCGGTCATAACCTGCAGGAGCACTCTGTTGTCCTCGTACGGGGCGGGCGTGTAAAGGACCTTCCCGGAGTCCGTTACCACATAATTCGGGGGACCCTTGACTGTGGGGGCGTGGAGAATCGGAAGAGATCGCGCTCCAAGTATGGCGCCAGGAGACCCAAGTAAGGGATCCGGCTTTCTGATCTGTGTAATATTGAGGAGGGGTTGACCTATGCCGCGCAAGGGGCATGTCAAGAAACGTCAATGCCTGCCGGATACAAAGTTCGGCAGCCCCGCAATGGCCAAGTTCATCAACAGCCTGATGCGGAAGGGCAAGAAGAGCGTCGCGGAAAAGATAATGTACAGGTCCCTGGATATTGCAGGGGAAAAGCTGAGCGTTGAGCCTTTCGAGGTTTTCAAGAAAGCAATGGAGAATGTCAGGCCTCTCGTGGAGGTTCGTCCCCGCAGGGTAGGCGGCGCAACGTACCAGGTGCCCGTGGAGGTTCCTGCCGAGCGCGCTCAGGTGCTCTGCATACGATGGATACTGAATTATTCCCGTTCGAAAAAGGGAATGCCCATGGCTGAGAGGCTGGCCAGGGAATTCATGGATGCCTACAAGGGTGAAGGCAGTTCCATAAAGAAAAAGGAAGACACGCACAAGATGGCTGAAGCGAACCGGGCATTTGCTCATTATCGCTGGTAGCCGGAAGGAACGATAATACTTTCAATGCGGCACATTGATGGAAACGAGGCTTGGTGGTAGCTATGCAGACACTTGATATGAAAAGGATACGGAATATCGGGATCGCCGCTCACATTGACGCGGGAAAAACGACCACGACGGAGCGTATTCTTTTCTACACCGGAAAGAATTACAAAATGGGCGAAACCCACGAGGGTGCAGCCACCATGGACTGGATGGAGCAGGAAAAGGAGCGGGGGATCACTATAACCTCCGCAGCTACCACGTGTATGTGGCATGATCATTTTGTCAATATAATTGATACGCCCGGCCACGTGGATTTTACTGTGGAAGTCGAAAGGTCCATGAGGGTGCTTGACGGTGCAGTTGCCGTTTTTTGCGCGGTCGGCGGCGTGGAGCCCCAGTCGGAGACCGTGTGGCGGCAGGCGGACAAGTATCGCGTCCCCCGGATCGCTTTCGTGAACAAGATGGACCGCATCGGCGCCGATTTTGATAATGTCGTCCGTGGCATCAAGGAAAAGCTTGGAGCCAGGCCGGTTCCCATTCAGCTGCCCATCGGGGTGGAGGAGAGCTTCACGGGTATGGTCGATCTTGTTGAGTTCCGGTCGGTGCAGTACGCTGACGATCTCGGAACCGACCCTCATTTTGCCCCTGTACCTGCCTCTCTGCAGGATGAGGCGAAGACGGCCCGTGATTCAATGATCGAGATCCTTGCCGATTACGACGAGGAGATAATGGCTCTTTATCTCGATGGTGCTGATGTGTCCGCTGATCTCGTCAAAAAAGCGCTCAGGGCAGGGACAGTGGGGCTGAAGATAGTTCCTGTGATCTGCGGGTCCGCATTCAAGAACAAGGGCGTGCAGATGCTTCTGAATGCAGTGGTCGATTACCTTCCAAGCCCTGTTGACCTTCCTCCCGTGGAAGGGACGAATCCCCAGACCATGTCTGAGGAAGTCCGCTCAAGCAGCATCGCTGAACCTTTCACAGCCCTTGCGTTCAAGATCATGGTGGATCCTTTTGTGGGAAGGCTGGTTTTCACGAGAATTTATTCCGGCGTCCTGAAGAAAGGGTCAAGCGTTCTGAACGCCACGAACAACGGGAGGGAACGCGTGGGACGTATTCTCAGGATGCATGCGAACAAGAGGGAGGAGCTGGAAGAGGCCGAGGCCGGTATGATCATTGCTCTTCCCGGACTGAAAGCCACAAGGACGGGTGATACCCTTTGCGACGAAAGGCACCCGATCGTTCTGGAAAACCTCATTTTTCCTGAACCCGTAATTTCTCTGTCAGTTGAGCCCGCGACGAAAAACGACAAGCTCAAGCTGACCAAGGGGCTCGTCGCACTTGCGGAGGAAGACCCCACGTTCCGGGTCAAGACCGACGAGGAGACCTCCCAGACCATAATTTCGGGCATGGGAGAGCTTCACCTGGAGATCATCGTTGACCGCCTGAAGAGGGAGTTCGGCGTTGATGTCAAGGTCGGACGCCCCCAGGTCGCCTATCGCGAAGCTGTAAAACACAGCGCCACGGCGGAAGGAAAATATGTGCGGCAGTCGGGCGGCCGCGGCCAGTACGGACATGTTGTATTCGAGATGGAACCCCTTCCCCAGGGAGTCGGGTTCGAGTTCGAAGACAGGATCGTCGGCGGTGCAGTGCCGAAGGAGTATATAGCAGCTGTACAGAAAGGTCTTGAAGAAGCCCTGAACAACGGTATCATGGGAGGTTATCCTGTCATCGGAGTCAGGGTGGCGCTCGTGGACGGAAGCTACCACGAGGTCGACAGCTCCGAGATGGCGTTCAAAATCGCAGCGTCACTCGGGTTCAAAGAGGCCATGAAAAAAGCGGGACCTGTGCTCATGGAACCCATAATGTCCGTGGAGGTCGTGACGCCGGAAGACTATATCGGCGACGTAATAGGCGACCTTTCCTCGAGGCGGGGCAGGATAGAAGGCATGGACACAAGGATGAATACACGCCTCGTCCGTTCTTTCGTTCCCCTGGCGGAAATGTTCGGGTACGCGACAGATCTTCGGAGCAAAACATCGGGAAGGGCTACCTATTCCATGCAGTTCCATCACTACGAGGCTGTTTCCGCTGATATTGCCGAGAAGGTTCTGAAAGGCTGAAGATAAATTATTTAAGGAAATTTCGAGGAGGGAATAACAAATGGCGAAAGAGAAATTTGAGAGGTCAAAGCCGCATTTGAACATAGGTACCATC
>CAYTQC010000091.1:0-6940 GCA_964439735.1 uncultured Synergistaceae bacterium | reverse complement strand
ACGTGTCCCATGCCGTAGGCGCCTTTATGGCAGTCATTCCCCACAGCTGCCCGCCGGTATAGTAGGGGTCGTTCGGAGTCCTCGAGAGGCGGATCCTGTAGTTGGGAGCGGCTGATTGGACAGCCGGGTTCTTCCGCAGTTCTGCGAGAAGCTCTTCTGTCGTTTTTTCTGAGCTCCTCACAAGAACAAGATTTTTTCCTGTGACCGAGGCGATCGAAGATGTTATCCCGACGGATCTCCCTCCGGCCTGCGATGCAATATTGGCCGCAGCTGCAGAAAGCATTCCGCCGAATTGCTGAGCGGAGAGCCCTTTCCCGGGCAGTCCGGTTTCGACGACAATGATCGCCTCTCCCGGCACATGCTCCCGCTTGACCGGGGCCTGTCCCGACGCAAGGGCGGGAAGCGGTAAGAAAAGAAGCACTGCGGCAGCAAGCCAGGCTCTCAAATCTCTCATTTTCATATCACCTTCCATTTTTCCCCCCGAAGGGCCCCATAGAAAAAGACCGCTTCGAATTACTGGGGTTTTACGGGGACGGAGATCATCTTCCGAACCTCGTTGGGCGATACCGCCTCGATGAACGGGTCGGCCCGCATATCTCCGAGAAGCTTTTCCTGGATTTCAACACTCTCCTTCGCCTTTTCGCACGTGACGAAGAACATGCCCTTTCCGGTGGTCTCGGAAATGGCGCTGAATGTGTTTTCCACCGAGACGCCGTACCTGACCTTTAAATATTCCGCCTGCATGTCGAGCATGACGGCAGTTGCGGCTGCCCGCTCTTTTCCCTCGAAGACCAGGACCGCCTGTCTTTCGGGGAAGAGCACAAGAAATTCTCCCTGGATCACCCGTGATTCAGCCGGTTTTGCCTTCTCCGCGGCCTGCAGGGGAAAGCAAAGGACTGAAATAAGGAAAAGAACGGAAAACAGGATCACTGTACTTTTCATCTCTGTTCCCTCCTGTTCGATTCTGTATTCTCTCCGCTGTCCAAACAAGGGTCCGGACGTATCGTCCCTGGCGAACGGGCGATGGAGACCCTGTTTTTTGTTATTTTGAAGAAAACGGCTTTCCGGCAGGCCGGATCACCATCCGCCGCCGCCGCCTCCTCCACCTCCGCCTCCGGAGGATCCGCCGCCTCCGCTGCCGCTGGATGAGCCGGGAGCATGGGACGCGGACGCGATGCTGTCGGATACCGAGGAAGCAAGTGACGCGACACCTCCGCCGCTGTAAAAGGCAGCCATGTTTGCTCCCGTATACCATTCCGCCTGGTAGGCATTCTGTTTCAGGATGTCCTCGAACCGGTTCGCCCAGGTTTCCGCCGTGTCAAGGGCGAACGCGTAGGGAAGCAGTTTTTCGAAGACCTCCGGCGTTTCCTCGGGAGGATGGAACATCTCGAGCCTGTGGCGCTCAGCGGTGCCCATGTACATAGCCAGTCCCTCCGCCTCGTTGAGCACATCGTTCCCCTCCGGTGACCGTATGGTCATGAGATCCCTGAAGAAATAGACGAATACGGCAACAGCCACCGGAGGGAGGAGCAGAAGGGGGCCGCCTCCGCCGAGAACGACAAGGAAAACCGCCGAAATGGAGAGGGCGATGAACAGCCCGATTGCCACTGAAATTACTTTTTTCACGAGACTGCCCCGGGATCTGAGTGTTTTCCAGGCAGCGAGAAATATGCCCCCTGCCACTAAAAATGCCGCTGTGGCGCCGCCGGACGCGGCAGCAAGGTCGACTTCGCCTCCGAAGCCGAGGACCAGGTGGATGAGGAGCGGTATGAGGATCCCCACAGACCAGATCAGTGTATTCCTTGAGAACAGGGTTTTTGCTTCCCGGCTGTACAGTTTTTCAAGGCTGCTTTTCGCTTTGCCCAGGATGTCGTGGTTTTCCTGGGAGAGGAGCAGTTCATCTGTTCCCCGGGGGAAAAGGGCCGACAGCACCGTACCCTGCAGCCTCGTTGAGGGCTTCCGGGAGAGCTGGTCTCTCCGGAGTTTCAGGGAGTATCGTTTGCCAGCAAGGCGGGATGCTACTGAAACCATACCCCGCATTATTCCCTTTTCACCTATTTTTCCCCTGCGTTCGAGGGATTTCTCGAGGGTCGTCTCCTCGATTACCAGGAAACCGTTCACCGCGAGATCGAGGACTTCAGCGGTGAAGCAGCCGTTGTCTATTCCCATTCGCCGGACGTACCGCAGAAATCCGGGAGAGTGCCCCTCCGGGGCTGAGAACAACGGGATTACCGGTTTCCTGGGCGGGTCTTTTCCCCACCGGAGCCATGCGAGGACGTAGTAGACGAGAAGGAGGACCGGGGAGAGGGCCAGGAACCACGGCCCGTACAGGAGAAAAAATGTTCGAACCAGCGAAGGCCGGGGTTCTGTCACGATGCCCTTCGGCCAGGTGTATGCCACGGTGAGTCCCTCGCCGGGTGCTAACCTCCTGGTTGACTCCGCCGATCCGTCGGGGAGCAGCCGTGCGTCCTTTCCGGTGTCTCCCTGGAAGCCCGTGTAGACGTCAGCCGTGGAAAAGGATACCCCGCCGGGGAGAGACATGGAGAAGCGGGCCTTTTCAATGGGGAAGGCCCAGTCATTTCCGGTGACGTTCCAGTAGAGTTCGTCGTGGTCCTCGAAGAATCCGAGCTGTCCCGTGGTGGTGTACACGAGGGTGTAGGTCTGTTCCCCCCGGGGGGCATTGAGGTTGGGGTCCCCCAGGTAGACGCGCACGCCGTTTGACCTGGATTCCGTCTTCCAGGGAACGCTTTCTCCGTTCAGGAGTGCTTCTTCAACGGTGAAGCCCACGCGGACCGTTTTCCCTGAAGGAGTCCTGTAGGTGGTGGGGAAGTCGCGGAAGATGCCTCTCCTGATATCCCGTCCCTCCACCTGAACTGTTATGTCCTCGCGGACGAGCAGGGATGAATCGGCTCGAACTTCCGCAGCCGACGAAAAGAGCAATATCGCTTCTTCCCCCCGGGATGCCCCCGGCAGAAGAAGCAGAAACATGATGAGGAACGGCAGTATTCTGCGAAAGCGAGGCATGGGCTTCCCTCCGGATTTTTTGTTCAAAAAGCGACTTTCGGCGTGGCCTTCTCTTCTTCAGCTGCCTCGAAGTAGTCAGCCTTTTCGTAGCCGAACTTCTGCGCAATCAGGACGGCGGGGAAGGTGGCGATCGCTATGTTGTAATCCCTGGCCGCACCGTTGTAGTACCGTCTGGACATCTGGATGTCGTTTTCAAGCGAAGCGAGCTGTTCCTGGAGCTGGAGAAAGTTGGTGTTGGCCTTCAGCTCGGGGTAGTTTTCGGCTACGGCGAAGAGGCTTTTCAGGGCGCCCGAGAGCATGTTCTCCGATTCGGCCCGTTCACCCACAGAGCCTGATCTGCTGATGGCCGAACGTGCCTCGGTCACCCGCTCGAACACTTCCTTTTCGTGGGTGGCGTATCCCTTCACTGTTTCGACGAGGTTGGGAATGAGGTCGAAACGGCGCTTCAGCTGGACGTCAATTCCGCTCCATGCTTCGTTCTTCAGGTTTTTCATCCTGATGAGCCGGTTGTAGACCGAAATGGCCCATAATACAACGACCGCTGCAATTCCGAGGATCACGAGCAGGACTGTCATGTGCAACCCCTCCCTGGCGGATATAGGATATAAATGAGAACCTTCCGTTCATTCTACACCAAGTTTATGAGGAGAGAGTATTCGGAAGGCTTCATTTATGTATTTTTTGCGCTGTGCTTTTAAATGTATTTCCTTATTTCATCCAGTGTTTTCCTGTTTTTTCGGGGAACTGTGACTCCCTCCGCAGGATACCCGAGGGAGAGCATGATGTCGATCTTTGCCCCCGAAGGCAGCCCGAGTTCCCTCCTGGCGGCCTTTTCGTCGAACCAGCCGTACATGCATGTTCCAAGGCCCAGTTCCGCAGCCTGGAGCGCTATGTGTTCACAGGCGATGGCAACATCCATGAGGCTGAACCGGACTCCCCGGAACAGGCCGCCGAGGGATGCGCTGTACCGGGAACGCTCCGTGATCACAGTGATGAGGACCGGGGCCTGCGAGGCGAAGGAGTTCATGGAATAGATCCCGCTGAAAGCCGCCTTTGCGAGGGGTTCCGTCTTTTCGGGGGTTCGGGCGACGAGAAAGGTCCACGGCTGGGAGTTGCACGCCGATGGGGCAAGGCGCGCGGCCTCGAGGCATTGTTCAATGAGCTCGTCCGGCACCGGTACGGTGCTGTATTTCCTGAGGCTGAACCGCCTGTTCACGAGGTCTGCGAAGTCCATGCCGATCCTCCCGGGTATCAGTACGCTGATGGCGCGTTGTACACGAGGTACGCCGCTGCGGCAAGGAGGAGCAGGCCGCAGATCCTTCCGAGCCAGAGGGTCCCCTTGCCCTCACCGCCCCAGGATACGAGGCGCGTGAAGGCGTCGGCCGCGCTGCCCGCGGCAATAATGACGGTGCAGTTTCCCACACCGTACGCTGCCACGAGTAGCAGGGCCCGCACAATATCCGAAGCAGCTGTTTTCATGGCGAGAAAGATCACCGGGGCTGAATAGGCGAAGCTGCACGGCCCCAGGGCGAGGCCTGAAAGCGAACCGAGCACCAGGGCTCCCCGAATGCCCGTGTGACTGGTTGTGGGGCCCGAACCGCCCCTGAACCAGGGCATATTGACCGCCCCAAGCAGGTGGAGGCCGAAAAGGACGAACACCCCGGCGACGATGTAGTTCGTGTACCGGTCGATCCCGCCGAGGAAGGCACCTGCCGACGTGAGCAGTCCTCCAAGGAATGCGAGGTTCACGAATACGCCGAAGGAAAAGGCCGTCGACAGGCGGAAGGCGGACCAGAACGTGGGGTTCTCCGAGTTGCTCACATAGCCGACTACAAGCGGTATGGTGGAGATGCTGCAGGGGCTGAGGACCATGCCGAGAACACCCCAGGCGTAAAGGGCGGCGTATGCCGCCGCCCCCTCGCCGTGGAACACGTTGTACAGAAAATCATAGACTCCGCTCATGGCCGGCTTTTATTTCCCTTCCCCGGAAAGATTGTATCCCAGATCGGCCCATTGTTTTTCCAGGGCGTCCAGGGGCATGTACCCCACCCGCTTGTCCAGCATCTTGCCCTCCTCGTCCAGGAACACCAGGGTCGGCACGTACCGGACCTGGTAGAGACGGGCTACGTCAGGGTATTCCCGGACGTTCACTATCTGGACTTCAATGATCTCACCGTGTTTCGCTGAAAACTGGTCCAAAACTTTGGACATCTCCGTGCAGGCGGGTCAGCCCGGAGACATCAGCTCTACAAGCCTGGGCTTCGCGGCCTGAGCCTCTCCCGGAAACGGTGAAAGAAGCATCGTCGCTGCCGCGGCAGCGAGAAGAAAGAGCCGGAACAGGTTCATCTTCATGTTCATCCCCCCTGGGTGTATTTCATCGAATCAAACTGCAGTGATATTGTAGCCTTTTCCGGGGGTGCAGGTCAATGGAAAATTAAAGCGCTCTCCCCAATTACCCTCAATTTCGGTAGAATTGCTGACAGGGGGAAGGAGGCGAATTTAATGGAAGGAAATGAGTACATGGAAAAAGGGGGCGGATTTGAGGCGCGCCTTTCGGAAATAAGGCGCAGGCTTCATCAATGCCCGGAACTGGATTTTGCCCTTGACGAGACGAGTGCGGTCGTGGAGGAGGTCCTGAAGGAACTCGGTATTCCATGGAGGCGCCTTGCCGGATCGGGAATTGCGGCTTTACTGGAAGGGAGGGGGCATGGCCGGACCGTGCTTCTGAGGGCGGACATGGATGGTCTGCCCGTGGATGAGGAGAACGACGTCCCCTGGAGATCACAGAACCCGGGGAAAATGCACGCATGCGGACACGATGTCCACATGGCCTGCCTTCTGGGCGCAGCACGAAAACTGTCGGAGAGAAAACGGGATTTTTCAGGAAAGGTCCTGTTCGTGTTCCAGCCCGCAGAGGAGACTTCGGGCGGTGCACTGCCTATGCTCGAGGAGGGGCTGCTCAACGGGGTATGGCCTGACGGCGCCTTTGCCCTCCACTGCGATCCCTTTCTCCCCGCCGGAATGGTGGGCGTTCACAGCGGCTCGTTCCGGGCTGCTTCGGATATGTTCGACTGCGTTATCAGGGGGAGGGGGACACACGGCGCAGAGCCCCACAACGGGGATGACGTGATCGCCATGGCGTGCAGGGTGATCAGCGCCCTCCACGAGCTTGTGGGGAGGACGGTGTCACCGGCTGATGCCGCAGTGCTCTCGGTGGGCTCGTTCCATGCGGGAAGCGCACGGAATATCCTGCCGGAGCGGGCGTCCTTCTCCGGGATCCTGCGGACCCTGGATGAACAGGTGCGCATATCGCTGAAGGCCAGGATACGCCGGACGGTGATGAATATCCCGGATATCCTCGGTGCGGTGGGGGAGATCCAGTTCACCGAGGGATACCCCGTGCTGCGGAATGACCCCGGCATGGCCGCCCTGGTCGCGGCAGCCGCCTCGGAGGTGCTGGGGGCAGAAAACGTGGTTCCCCTGGTGAAACCGAGCATGGGAGTGGACGATTTCGCCTATTTTCTGCAGCGCATCCCCGGGTGCTACTTCATGCTCGGAACGGGCACGGGGAATGGTGAGGACGCGCCTCTCCACAGCCCTCATTTCAACCCCGACGAGAGATGCCTGGCCGTCGGGGCGGATGTGCTGGTGCGTACAACCCTTTCAGTTCTCGGTGGAGATCACCAGAAGTAGTCGAAGAGCTGACCCATGGGGAAGCCCGAGATGACAGACCTGCCGAACCGCGCGTAGATGTTCCGCTTCCCGTCCGCAAGTGCCTGGGGCGCAAGACCGAGCCGGATCGAGTGGGATGCCTCGATGTATGCGGCAAGCTTGTCGCAGGCCTCAATGATGCGTCCGTCGATGGGGTTGAGGCTGTCCCGGTTCTGATCCTCCCCGATGTCCGATTCGAGAAGCA
>CAYTQC010000090.1:0-6947 GCA_964439735.1 uncultured Synergistaceae bacterium | reverse complement strand
GAAAAGAAGAGGGGCCACCCTCTCACCGTGCGGTTTTTCCTGCTGTCCGGTCAAAGAGATTCTCTCGCTGTGTATCGAGGGGCCGGTGGCTTCACCGGCCCCTTTTCATATTCCATATGGAGGTGAAAGGCTATAGTAGCAAGAAAAGAAGACGGAGATCCCAGAGTCAACCGGGAGATTACCTCCCGCGAAATCCTGCTCATCGACGAGAACGGCGTCAAGATGGGGATTATCCCGACAGCTGAAGGTATCCGCATGGCGGAGGAACGCCAGCTCGACCTCGTGGAAGTCGCCCCGCAGGCTGCTCCTCCCGTGTGCCGCATACTCGATTACGGGAAGTACAGGTACCAGCTCCAGAAAAAGGAGAAGGACGCCAGGAAGAAGCAGAAAGTGCAGACCCTGAAGGAAATGAAGATGCGTCCGAAGATCGACGAACACGACTACGACTTTAAGGTCCGCGCCATCAAGAGTTTTCTGGAGGACGGTCACAGGGTAAAGGTTTCGGTGTTTTTCCGGGGCAGGGAGATGTCCTTCCTCAGCAAGGGAGAGGAAGTCCTTGCGCGGGTGATCGCAGATTGCGACGGGCTTGGCAAGAGCGAAGGAAACCCCCGCATGGAAGGGCGGTACATGAGGATCATGATGACGCCCCTTCCTCCGGGACAGGGAAAGACTCCAGTGAAACCGGAAAAAAATGACGCAGGCAAAAACGCTGAGAAAAAGAACGCCGGGAAAAAAGTTGAGGAAAAAAAGAAAGAGGAGGCAGCTCCATCGCCTGAGATATCAGCAGAATAAACCGGCCGTGCATTCCGTTTTCACCGCTTTTTCGCCTGCCGCCTGAATGCGGCGGGCTTTTATCTTGACTCATCATCCGGGAAGGAGGAAAACATCATGCCAAAGCTTAAATCCCATTCGGGAGCGAAAAAGCGTTTTTCGTTCACAGGTACGGGAAAACTATCGTACCGCAAGGCAGGAAGAGGCCATCTGCTTACCTGCAAAAGCCCCTCGAGGCTCAAGAAGCTGCGCAAGACCGGGTATGTCGATGATACCCAGATGGAGTATATGAGAAAGCTTCTCCCGTACAGCTGAAAACCGGATCTGGAAAAGTTTATTTTATGAAAGAGGTGACGTGCGATGCCCCGAGTTAAAGGTGGTAGCGCTAGCGATAAAAAAAGAAAAAGACTTTTTTCCATCACCAAAGGATACTGGGGACGGAAGAAGAACGTGTACAGAAGAGCGAGGGAAGCCTTCCTTCATTCTCTTTCAAGGGCCTACACCGACAGGAAGAGAAAAAAGAGGGACTTCCGGCGCCTGTGGATCACCCGAATCAATGCCGCATCCCGCGCACAGGGCCTTTCCTACAGCGTCCTGATGAACGGGCTGAAAAAGGCAGGAATCAATATCAACCGGAAAATGCTGTCCGAGCTCGCCATCAACGATATGGCGGCCTTCACGCAGCTCGCCGGCCAGGCGAGAAACGCGCTGGGCAAATAGCAGTACGGTTTTTGCCTGACCGTAACGCTGTTTTCGGGGAAAACTGCAGGCTGATCCGGACGGGATTGATATCTCTGGGTTCCTGTCGCTCACGCGGTAGGAACCCTCTTTTTATGGTATTGTACATACAGTGAGCCTTTTTGCTGCGTCCATAGGCATCCCTGTGTCCCGGACCGGAATGGAACTGCTCCGGCGGAAGACGTATAATACAAAACTACATTGAACGAGACAAGGACAAGGAGGAAATCGGCAAGTGACATCTATCCTCGGTGAACTTGAAATAATTGAAAAAGACTTCGCGGGACGACTGTCCGGAGCGGCCTCTTCAGACCAACTGCAGCAGGTGAAGGTTGCCTTTCTCGGGAAAAAAGGATCGTTGACTTCCTTCCTTAAAAAGCTCGGATCTCTCCCCGCAGAGGAGCGCCCGGCAGCGGGAGAGGCGATAAATTCCCTCCGGGACTCAATGGAGCAGCGCCTTGCGTCGAGAAAAGCACAGATAGAGGAAGCTGAATCAGCGGAGGAGGAGCGTAACAACAGGCTGGACGTCACCCTCCCTCCCAGGGGCAGAACGTGGGGCGGCATACATCCCGTTGCACAGCTCACCCAGGACGTGGTGGAAATACTGGCCGGCCTCGGCTTTTCGGTGGCTCTCGGCCCCGAGATAGAGGATGACTTTCATAATTTTGAGGCGCTCAACATCCCGGCGTCCCACCCTGCCAGGGATATGCAGGACACATTCTATTTCCCTGACGGAAAGCTTCTGCGGACCCACACCTCGCCCGTGCAGGTGCGTTCCATGCTCAGGTTCGGCGCACCGATCCGCATCGTGTGCCCGGGGAAAGTTTACAGGCGTGACAGTGATCCGACCCATTCCCCCATGTTCCACCAGCTCGAGGGACTGCTGGTGGAGAAGGATATTTCCGTGGCCGACATGAAGGGCTGCCTCGAGGCACTCATGCAGTCGCTTTTTGGCCGCTCCCTCAAGGCCCGGTACAGGGCAAGCTATTTCCCTTTCACCGAACCCTCACTTGAGCTTGACATAGAATGCGTGGAATGCTCGGGCAAAAACCCCGCCTGCAGAATATGCAAGGGGACAGGGTGGCTCGAGGTTGCAGGGCTCGGAATGGTTCACCCCACGGTGCTCCGGTACGGGGGAATCGATCCTCAGGTATACAACGGTTTTGCATGGGGAGTGGGGCTGGACCGGCTCGCCATGCTGAAATACAGGCTTACCGACCTGCGCGTCCTCTTTGAAGGCAACGTGCCCTATCTTCTCTCGGGGAGGGCTCTCTGATGCTCATATCCTGGAATATGCTCAACCATATCATCTCCATACCCGCGTCCCTTGAAGAAGTTGCCGAAAGGCTTACCCTCACGGGGTGCGAAGTGGAATCCATTGATTATCCCTGCAGGCAGCTCAAAGATGTGCGGATAGCCCTCATCGAAAAGCTTGAGAAGCATCCTGAGAAGGACTCCCTCTTTGTTGCCGCAGTGAACGACGGAATTGGTACGGCTGTTGTTGTTACAGCCGCCCCCAACCTCTCGGCGGGGGACAGGGTCCCGTACGGGCGTCCCGGAGCAGTGCTCGCTGACGGCTCCGTCCTGGGCACCAGGAGTTTCGGCAGCGTCGAAAGCGAAGGAATGCTCCTCTCGGCCGAAGAACTCGGAGTTCCGGAGGCGGCCGACGAATTCGGCATACTCCGCCTTTCTCCGGATGCACCTGTCGGTGAGGACGCGAAGAAATGGCTCGGGCTTGACGATGCCGTCCTTGACCTCTCCATTACCCCCAACAGGGGAGACCTGCTCAGCCTGCTCGGAGTGGCCAGGGAGGTCTATGCCCTCTTTCCCGGTACCGAATGGAAGAATAACCCCGCTCAAACTCCGGCACCGGCGGAGCCGAAGGAATGGCCGTCAGAATTCAGGGGGATAACTCTCGAGGACGACGGATGCAAAAAATACTGCCTCGGCCTCGCTACCGGTCTTGTCCCGGGAATGTCGCCCCTTCGGGTACGCATCGCGCTCTCGTTTCTCGGCATGAGGCCCATATCCAACATGGTGGACGCAACCAACCTAGCCATGCTTACCCTCGGCCAGCCGACCCACGCCTTCGATGCGGGACGCCTTGCGGCACCGGAGATCACCGTCCGTCCGGCCGTTCAGGGAGAGACCATCAGGACCCTTGACGGAAGGAGCCACGTTCTTCAGGATACAGATCTCCTCATAACCAGCGGAGGAAACCCCATCGGGCTCGCCGGGGTCATGGGAGGCGAGAACAGCGAGATCCTTCCTGAAACCCGAAGCGTGTACATCGAGTCTGCCTCCTTCGATGCAATACGGGTAAGCAGGACTTCCCGGAGACTGGGCATCAACTCGGAAGCGGCGTTCCGGTATGCCCGAACGGTCGATTCCGCCCTTTCGGAAATTGCGCTCAACTATATCGCGGCTCTCCTGAAAGAGTGGGGCTGCGCCGAATCCGCCTATGTCATCCGGAGCGCTTCGTCCGTGCGGAAAGACCCGGTGACCGTGAGTCTTACCGGGAAGATGCTGCAGAAAATACTCCTCACGGGAGATCTCGATGGAGCGTCGAAGATCCTGCAGTGGCTCGGGCTGAAAGAAATATCCGCAGAAGAGGGAAAGCGGACCTTCAGCGTTCCCTCCTGGCGTCCTGATATCCTCATCGAGGAAGACCTCGTGGAGGAGGTCGGGCGCATAAGAGGCTATAATGAAACCATGGCGCCCAGGCTTCCCCAGGTGCTTTACGGCAGGGGAGACATCGGATCCGTTACGCGCCTGAAAGGCGACGTACGCAGAACGCTGCTTTCAAGGGGATACGTTGAGCTCGTAAACTACAGCTTCCTGTCCCCATCCTTTGTTAAGCTGCTCAGGCTTCCGGAAAATGACAGAAGAGCACGTCCCCTTGAGCTTGCCAATCCCCTGAGCGGTGAGCAGTCCGTCATGAGGACGACTCTCCTTCCCGGTCTGCTGCGCAGCGCAGAGCAGACCGCCCTCGCAGGCTGGAAGTCTCCTGTGATGGTTTTTGAGCTCGGAAGGGTTTTTCTCCCGGTCGAAGAGGGCGGCCATGAAGAAATTGAACGTATTGCGGGTCTTGTATATGGAGGCAGGGATCCGCGGCTTCCCTACGGACCGCAGGAAGGCGAGGATCTTTTTTCCCTCAAGGGGGACATCCTGGCGATCGCCGGAAGCCGGTACGTATCGCTGAAGTTCGTGCAGGGTGAGGAACCCTTCGGACACGGAGGCCAGACCGCCCGGATCGAGGAGGGCGGCAGGAAGGTCGGGTACCTGCTCCGCCTGAAACCCTCCATTGAGAAAGAGCTGGACTGCGCGCCGCTCTATGCCTTCGAACTCGACCTTGAACCTTATGAGAGCGATGTTCTCCCGTCATTCCGGGAGAGCTCTCAGTTCCCCCCCGTCTATAGGGACATCTCTCTCTTTGTCCCCTCTGAGAGCCCCATGGAGGACGTTGTCCGCCGCATGCGCGGGGAAGCGGGAGAGCTGCTGAGGAACGTTCGTCTTTTTGATATCTACGCGGGCAAAGGGGTACCTGAGGGACACCGCAGCCTCGCTTTTTCGCTGGCGTACCAGCGGGATGACAAAACACTCACTGACAGCGAGGTCGACGGCGTTCACGCCTGTGTGCGGAAAAAACTGGAAGCCCTGGGCTATATCCTACGATAGGAGGAATCCGGAAAATGGTGACGATCAGCCATATTGAACAACTGGCGGACAGGATCTCCGAGGTGATGGCATCCCTGAAAAACGAAAGGGACCAGCTTCGCCTCCAGAATAACGACCTGAAGAATAAGCTGGCCGAGAAAGAACTTGAATGTATCCGCGTGTCGAAGGAAAACCAGCGGAATCTTGAAATTATTGAAAGGGAAAAGTTGGCTTTCCAGAGGGAAAAGAGCCAGGTCGAGGGACAGATGAAGACTCTTTTTGAGAAACTGAGCTCCATCCTTCCCGAGAACAGGCAGCCCCAATCCCAGCCTCAGCCAGTCAACAACGACGGCAGAGGTGAAAGGAGACCTTAGGAGTGGACGCCTCCCTTCGTGAAGTGACCATCCAGATAGGGAAGAAATCCTATTTCCTGAAGACCACCCTGGACGATGAAAGCCTCAGGGGGATCTCCTCCCTGTCGGCAGAAATCACTAAGGAGTTCGCAGGTTCCCTCGATCAGGAGTACCTGCTTCTCCTTTCCTGCCTGCAGTTGGCGTGGATTTTGGAAAAACTGGGAAGAAAGCTGGAAAAATCACTTATCGAACTGAAGGATGAGGAGGCCCTATGACCTTTACCTTTGCATCTGTCTTTGACTCCGTCATTACCCTTATCGTGGCCACTTTTGCCCTTCGGGGACTTTTCCGCGGACTTACGGGGGAAATTTTTTCCATTATCGGCACCCTCGGAGGGGTATTCCTTGCGTGGAAATACTCCTCAGTTCCGGCTGCCTGGCTGATGTCCATGACCCCTGGAGCGAACGAATCCATGGTTTCCGTGGGGTTCATGGTGGCCATTTACATTACGGTTGTCGTCCTGGCAGCTTCGGTCTGCCGTATAGTCAGGGCATTCATTAAATTCGCTTCCCTAACGTTCGCCGACAGGATACTGGGTTTACTGGCCGGAATACTGAAAGGCGGAGTCCTGATCCTTTTTCTCTATGTGGGCATCACTACATACTCACCCTTCTTTCCCACGGAGTGGATGGGATCCAGCTATGTCATGCGGGGGGCGGACGCCGCCTGGCCGAACATCCAGGCGTTTTTGCAGAGCCACGGACTGTTTCCGGAAGGTTTCTCGCTCCCCAGCCTGAATCTTCCGCCTCTTTTCCCTTCAAATACGGGAGAAACGAATGCAGGTCAGTGAAGATATACTGAGAATCCTTGAAATACCGAAGGTCCTCGCCGAGTTCGCCTCAAGAGTCAGGGGCGAACTCGGCTTGTCAGCCATTGCTTCCATACGTCCCCGGGCCTCTATTGAAGCGCTTCAGGAGAGGATGGAACTCTTCAGGAACTATATTTCATGCAGGGACAGCTTCGGCGAGTGGCCGTGGAACAGTGCCCCCTGCATTTCCCCCCTTCTCGCAGAGGCAAAGAGGTCCGGAATGCTTTCCGGCGAGGAACTCGCCGCCGCGGCACGTTTTCTTGCCCTTTCCCGGATGACCAGGGAACACCTTGAAAAATACAGGGGGGCCTACCCCCTTTTTGAAGGGCCATACCGTCAGGCGAGGGATTTTTCAGATGAAGCGGATGCCCTCGGAGTAATTGATGACGGGGGCAGGCTCTATGATTCCGCGTCCCCCTCCCTTGCAGAAATACGCAGAGACCTTGAATCCCTCCGGCGGCAGGTCCGAAGGGCTGCGCAGGGGATTCTTGACAATCCCTCCCTTTCCCATATGCTCCAGGAAAGGGTCACCGCGTACAGGAACGGCCACTTTGTCTTTC
>CAYTQC010000089.1:3935-7024 GCA_964439735.1 uncultured Synergistaceae bacterium | reverse complement strand
TACGAGGGAATAGGCGCAGTTCTCCTTCATTTCCAGTTTCATCTCCTGTCCTCCTTCGTTAAATGACTGGTAAAAAGCTTTTTTTAAAAACATTTACGGAAAAACTGCACTACTTGAAAAAAATTTTTTAGTAGACTACGGTACAGTAAAATTATAAAACTATCTTTATAGAATATAGCCTTCCTTAAATTGGCATCACTTTTGTCCTGTTTTTTAGGAATATAATACCATCCACAAAAAATCTTGACACTACCTCAATTATCGAACAACATAACTTTTTTCTCCGAAAAAAGAGTTTATCCGCAGTGTTCGTGTCGCTATGATTTATCCCAGTCTGAAAAAAGCTTCCTGAGGTTCCAGGGCTTTGATTTATCAAAACTTTGCGAATATATTTTGCGTTACTTAGATTTTTAATTTTTTTGAACCTTTACCTTAAACCTTGTATTTTTTTTCATAACACAGGGACTACTGATGAATGATTCAAAAACTATTTTTTGAGATATTGCTTAAATGTATATTTTTTTAAAAAATATTCTTTCAGTAGATATTTTCTCTTTACAGTTGACATTTATCCTCGCCAGGGGTAACC
This sequence comes from uncultured Synergistaceae bacterium, assembly GCA_964439735.1. GTDB lineage: Bacteria > Synergistota > Synergistia > Synergistales > Aminobacteriaceae > Aminivibrio. The sequence continues at coordinate 6,435 of CAYTQC010000089.1, read as the reverse complement.
TCTCCTAAAAGTGAGGTGCACCTCACTAAAACAAAATCATTTTATAGCAGAGAATACATAAACTTAGGGAGGTCGTATTCTTGCAAAAAGTCTCTATTCTCGGTAGTGGAAACGGAGCTCGTGCATGCAGCGCTCAAATAGCTGCAAAAGGCTATAATGTTGTTATGTGGGAGCCCCTTGAAGGGGCGAAAGATTACCCCAGACTTAGAGAGACAAAACAACTCTTTCTTGAAGGTGATATAAACCTTTGCGGTAATCTGCATGATGTAACGATGGATATATCAGAAGCCGTCAGAGGGGCCTCAGTAGTTTTGATTGTTGTTCCTGCTTTTGCTCACGAGCCTATCTTCGAAAAGCTTATCCCCCATCTTGAAGATGCCCAGCATATCGTGGTAATGCCCGGTAATTTTGCTGCATACCGATTGAAAAAAATGATGAGCGAAGCAGGGTGTAAAAAACGTATCTCTATCTCTACGACGGAAACAATGCCGTTCGCATGCCGCATCAAAACATTCAATACTGTATCGATCTATAAGCGAAAATACGCAATTCATCTTGCAAGCAGCCCCTCTTCCTCAGGAACGGAAATCCGGGAAACTCTCAACGATGCCTTCGGTGGAAATGTAAAGTATCTTCCTGCAGAGCACATTCTCGTCCAGGATCTCTCCAACGCAAATTACGTAATGCACCCGTACCCGGTTCTCCTTAACTACGGCACGGTCGAGAAGAATCCTGAAACTTTCCGCCATTACATGGACGGCATCACCCCTCTTATAAGCGAACAAATGCATTACCTGGACGAAGAGCGCATAATGATAGGAAGGACGATGGGTTTCGACCTCAAGCCGATCCTTGATCTGATGAAACTCTACTATGGAAATAACAATGCACAGACACTTTATGAGTATGTTAACAGCCCGGAAACGCCATATGCTGATCTTGTCGGACAAAATGTCCGGAGCCGGTATATAACGGAAGACGTCCCCGGGGTGATTATGCCGGTTGCCTGTCTTGCCAAAAAGGCAGGGGCACTTTCTCCACGTTCGGACACAATCATCAATCTCGCATCACAGCTTCACGGGACTGATTACTGGAAGAACGGTACAACACTGGAATCAATAGGAATTGCAAATAAAAGCATTGATGAAATTTTGTCAATAATGGAATAGCATCCTGCAGCAAAAATACCAAAAACAGGAGGAAGAGAACGATGAAAAAAAGAATTCTTGTTTCGGTACTGGTTTTGTGTTTGGTCGGGATAATGTGCGGTGAGTCGGTGGCTGCAGTTAACTGGAAATGGGTCCACTATCAGCCGGTGGACTCCATGGCGGACAAGCTTTCAAAGAGCATGATTCAGGAGATAGAAGAGAAAAGCGGAGGACAGATCAAGTTCTCTCTTTTCCCGGCAGGACAGCTTGGCGACTGGATGGAAATGTCAGAACAAATGATGCGCGGAGCAATACAAATAGGCATTCTTCCTGTCTCTCCAGCCTATAACAAGTCCCTGCAGATTCGGGTTCTTCCCTATAGCGTCATGAACTGGAATGAAGCCAAAATGGCGTTTTCAGGCGAAAACCCCTTCCTTTTTGAAGTCCTCGCCGGAGAAATGGACAAAATCGGGCTCAAGGCCCTTGGAGTAGTTGCCGAAGGTTTCGGAGGCGCAGGTTTTGCCAAGGTTCCGGATTTCGATGTAGTCGACCCGGATGGAGACAAACGCGGCCTGAAAATTCGTGTCCCTTCAGGAAACCAGGCTTTTGAATCACTTGCGAAGGAGCTCGGATATATCCCGGCCTCAGTTCCGTGGGGTGAAATCTACATCGCTCTTCAGACCGGGCTGGTTGACTGCCAGATAGGCGGACAGCCATATAACACTTATTCTTCTTTCCTTGACATCACCAAGATGTGGGTCCAGTTAAACACTCATTTCCAGCATTCTTTTGTTTATATGAACAAAAAAGCCTGGGAATCACTTTCACCTGAACTGCAGCTGATTGTTCAGGAAACCACAAGAAAGTATGCTGATACGAGCTACGCACTTGCTGAAGCCGAAGACAAAAAATTTATGGAAGAAATGGAAAAAGCCGGAATAAAAATCGTCGTCCCCACTGACGAACAGCTTGAAAAAATAGCTTCAAAAATCAGGAAGAACACCTGGCCGATCATGGAAGAGGTCATCGGCAAAGAAATTATGGACAAGGTTCTTGCAGAACTTTCCGCTTTAAAGTAAAACGTCGTTTTTACAGCCGTCCCGGGAGGAGGTCTCCCGGGACGGCTACAGAAAAGGGGGTGGAGTAATTTTGATCCGATCTTTTCTGTGGGACACGCTCTTGAGGGCCCAGCGGATCATCATGCTTCTTACGATTTGCATTACCACTGCGGCAGTTTTTCTTGAAGTCATCATGCGCTATTTTCTAAAAACTCCGCTTGTCGGGATTGAAGAGCTGGCGGCATATGTTGCATTTTGGCTTTACTTTATCGGCGGCTCTTATGGATCCTACGA
>CAYTQC010000089.1:0-3835 GCA_964439735.1 uncultured Synergistaceae bacterium | reverse complement strand
CGGCATATGTTGCATTTTGGCTTTACTTTATCGGCGGCTCTTATGGATCCTACGAGCGAAGCCATATTTCAGCCGATCTTTCTCAGTTGATTTTCAAAAACGAGGTGAATTATGCGAAAGCCCACTTTTTATCAAGCTTGATTTCTGCGCTTGCCATTTTGTACATCCTTCCGTGGGCCTATGAATATGTCAAATGGGGATTCGAAATGAACGAACAGTCGCGTTCAACTTTTCTGGGAGACAGTTTTTCCGTGGTTTATTTTCAGGCAAGCATTTTAGTCGGGCTTTCACTGATGTGCTTTTACTTTTTTGTGGAATCCTTCCAATGGTTCAAGGCCGCATTTATAAACCGGGAAGTGCCTCAAAATATGCTTTCGCCTAGAGAGGAGATCGACTCATGGATTGGATAATCGCCAGTTCTCTTCTCATTTTTGCCTGCTTGATATTTTTCGGTGTTCCCATTCCCTTTGGGTTTCTTGTTTCCATCATTTTTCTTACAATTACCAAGGGAATTGACCCTGGTTTTCTTCTGCCGGTGGGTTTCACGAGCCTGAACTCGGTCACCCTTTTGAGCATGCCCTTCTTCATCGCATTAGGATATGTTGTTACAGGAGGGAGTATTGCGAGACGTCTGCTCGACTTAGCTAATGCTATTGCAGGAAGAATTCCCGGAGGCCTTGGAATTGTTGCATGCGTTACATCAGCAGTTTTTGGGGCAATCTCCGGTGCTGCGGCTTCATCAGTAATTGCCATTGGAACCATAATGATTCCGGAGATGGAAAAACACGGATATCCCAGGGGCTACTCGGCTGCAATCATCAGCGCTTCTTCTGTTCTCAGCACCCTGATTCCTCCAAGCATTACAATGATAATGTACGCCTTTGTGACAAGCCAGTCTGTAGCCGCGTGTTTTCTTGCAACGTTGGTACCTGGCCTAATTCTCACTTTTTTGTTCAGCGTCGTTAACGTGTATCTCGTTAAAACACAAATGCCCACTGTCCAAATACTGCCCCAGATATCTCTAGGAGAAAAATTTGCCCTTATCAAGGATAAGACAAAACCTGCCATCGGAGGAATCATTCTTCCGGTAATTATTCTCGGAGGTATATATGGAGGCATAATGACTCCTACCGAAGCTGCTTCTGTTGCAGTGGTATACTCGCTTTTTCTGAGTCTTTTCGTATACCGTGAAATATCGCTAAACAAAGCGTTGCTATTTTTACGTTCATCTGTTACCGCGACCGGCACCATGATGCTTATGACTTTTTTTGCTGCTATCCTGAGCAGGATATATGCCATGGAACAGGTACCTCAGATGGTGTCTACGATGCTGTTGAGCCTTACTGATAATAAATACCTTCTGCTGCTGCTGATCAATATTTTCCTTATTTTCGTCGGCATGATAGTAGATGCTTTAAGCGGAATACTGCTTGTCACTCCTTTGCTCTACCCTGTCATTCTGAAAATGGGAATACATCCCATTCACTTCGCCGCCATGATAGGGGTTAATCTTGGAATGGGAATGCTCACACCGCCAATGGCCGGTATTCTCTACATGGGTGCAAAAACGGGCAAGGTAACTGTGGACAAGATGCTGAAACCAATAATGATCTTTATTTTGACATGCTACGTTCCTGTTATTGTTCTTACGACCTATTGGGAACCTCTTTCTCTTTTTCTACCAAGAGCAATGGGACTGATCCGCTGAGAACAAACACCATAATTGAAAGGATGAAAAAAGCATGAAGATTGCTTCTGTCGAGATCATTGAAACAAAAATCCCTTTGAAACATCCATACAGACTGTCAAAAAGATATGGAGATGTTGCCTATACTCACCCGACAGTAGTCAAGGTCACTACGGATAACGGCCTTGTGGGATGGGGTGAAACGGACGCATGGGTAGGCTTTACCGCTGAGTCCCCGGAAAGCGTTGCTGTTGTTTTGAAAAATAACATCGCACCATCGATTCTCGGGGAAGAGGCTACAAATGTTCTTAAGATCCACGAAACCATGGATTTCTTTATGCGGGAAAATCACATGGCAAAAGGCACTATTGATATGGCCTGCTATGATTTGTTGGGGAAAGCGGCAGGTATGCCCGTCTATCAGATACTTGGGGGAAACCTGTACGATTCTCTGCCGATAATGGGAGCCAGTGGAGGTGAGACATGCGAAGAAGCCGCCGTTGCTGCCCTTGAAGTTAAAGCTTGCGGATACCACTCTCTCATGGTCAAAGTTGGGCGGGATCCTGTCCATGACGCACATCGCGTACTTGCCGTCCGGGAAGCCACCGGCCCTGATTACCCGCTGATTCTCGATGCGAACCAGGGATGGGATTTACAGTCAGCCAAAAAATTTATCTCAATTGCCAGTGAAGCAAAACCCGTGCTCTTCGAACAGGCCCTTGTTGCTGAAGATATCGAGGGAATGGCAGCTCTGCGAAGATCGTGCGATGTTCCGATATCGGTTGACGAAAGCCTTACTTCCTTCAGGCATGCCCAAGACGCTATTCGACTCGATGCAGCTGATGTATTCAGCATCAAGGTTTGCAAGAACGGGGGCATCAGGGAATCTCTAAGAATTATAGAACTTGCCAGAAACAATGGTATAAACATACTTTTCAACTCCATGCTGGAAGAGGGAATAACACAGGCAGCTTCTCTCAACATAGCCCTCACGACCCCAAACCTCTTCCCCTTCGGGCACGCTTACTTCTCGCCTTTACGACTGGACGCAGATATCACGACCTATTCCAGTCTTATAAAAGGCGGAAGAGTGTATCCGCCGACAAAACCCGGGCTTGGTGTGGAAGTTTTGGAAGATGTACTGGACAGGTATGTGACTACAAAAACGGTTGTGGGAATGTGAACATAAGAATTAAAAGACAGTCATTTGAATAACGGGTAAAAAAAGAACCGCTGAGAATCCAATTTTTCGGCGGTTCTTCAGCTTTTCGGGGTAAGGATCAAAAGAGTTTTACAAGGTTTTCCTCCATAGGCTTGTCCTCCATGTGGCCTGCTCCCATCAAAAAAAATGCAGTCTCCTTCAGAAAGAAGGTACTGTTCTCCTTGATAATGGAAAAGCATCTGCCCTTCAAGAACAAACGAAAATTCATCAGAGTCATGAATAAAATTGGGTTTTTCTTTTGCGGTTTCTACAGCATAGGTGATTAGGTAAGCGCTCCATTTTTTGTTCGGCCAGGTATGCCCAAGCATCTCGTAACGGTATCCTTCGCTTGCTTTCCTGGAAGATATCGGCTTTATATCCTCATTACGAATAAGGAGAAAATCCTGTTCCATTTCTCCAATAAGAGCAGATAAGGTCGTATCCAGGTTTTTCGCAATCCGCGAATACGTAGAAATAGGCGTACTCACTTTCCCAAGCTCTATTTTGGAGAGCATCGCTTTCGATATTCCAACCTTCTCAGCAAGATCCTGAAGCGTTAATTTATGAGAAAGGCGCTGCTGCCTTATTCTTTTCCCGATAAGAACTTCCATTTCTTCCATTCATGCCCCTCCTTGAGTCAGGTAACCAAACATAGCGCCTCCAATTGAGGAGTGTATCATATATAGTTCCACAGTCCAACTTCCGTTTTATACCGATACCTTTGGAAGCGTTGAATACAACGCCTAAGGGAATAATTTCATTTGCAGAAGTACTAATTCGAACCTGCCAAAAGACCGCAACAATAATTGAATACCGGACTTCATTTGAAGCAAAAATCACTGGAAGGATTGAATCATGACTCATAAGTTTTTTCATCAAAAGAAGTGAGAGGTCCTGATGTATTGGACCTCTCACTTCTTAACCGATTTTTTCCCCTGGAATAATCA
>CAYTQC010000088.1:0-7058 GCA_964439735.1 uncultured Synergistaceae bacterium | reverse complement strand
CAGCCTGTGAAGGATTCTTTGGCCGGCTCAAGAACGAGATGTTCTACAACAGGACGTGGACTGGGGTCAGTGTAGACGAATTCATGGAAATGCTGAACAGGTACCTGTATTGGTATAATAAAAAAAGAATCAAGATTTCGCTGGGTGCCATGAGCCCGCTTGAATTTCGGAATAGTCTGTTTTTAGCGGCGTAGTAGTCCAAAAAAACGTCCGCACCCCAAGATACAAATAACCTAAAGGAGAATTATAGTATGGACTATTTTTTTAGCTTGGAAATGCCGCAGAAAAAAATAAACCTTACACACCATATTCAGAACGTCAATCTTTATCGTTTTAATTGGCATAAGGCCACTGAGATATTCTTTCTTCTTTCAGGTAAGGCTGAATTATGTGTAGATGGAAGGACCTACATACTCGAAGAAGATGATCTTCTTCTCATAAACTCCAACGAAGGGCACGCTTCAATGGGAAAAGCACCAGGAAGCATAGCAATGGCATTACGTTTTGACCCGGAAATTTTTATTTCTCTCTCTGAAAACTACACAAATATGGTAATAAAATGCATCTCAAACAAAGAGAACCGTTACGAAACGCCTTTTAAAAAGCTGCGATATTATGCGGCCCAAATGATGCATTCAGCTCGTTTGGCGGACTGCACATCAAAGCTAATTCAGGAAGGTGCCTTTTTAATGCTTCTTGCAACTCTCCTTTCTTTTTTTCCTTTAGAATATCCTGATAAAAAAATAAATGTTCATGATATCAGAAACCAAGAAACAATCAAACTTATAGTTAACTTTTTAGAAGAGAATTATAATAGGGAGATTACTCTTGACGAGATGGCCAAACTCTCACGATATAATAGAACTTACGCATCTTCTTTCTTCAAGAAAAATGTTGGTATTTCTTTTTATGATTATCTTACACGTGTACGTCTAAGGCATGCCCTTCAAGAATTAAACTATACCTCAAAATCACTAACGAAAATAGCAGTTGACAATGGATTTCCTGATTTAAAATCATTCAGTGTTTATTTTAAGGAAATTTTTAATAAGTCACCAAGTTGTTATAGGAAGCAGATTGAAAGTAATCCAAACGCCATTATTATCGAAGGTACTCATAATATTTTACCTATTGGATCAGGGTGTGTTGAAGAAAAATTAAAAGAATACCTTCATTCCAACCTAAATTATCCAAAGGAAGAACCTGAGAAGAATAAAATAGATATTTTTTTAAACAAAGTTAGATCTGAAAATATTGAAATATATAAATTATGCCAGCAAATTCTAAATATCCTCGAGAGTTCCTCTACCCATTCCCCAAATATTTCTACTGAGAAGAAGGACTGTGACTTGTAAAATTTCACAATCAATGAGTTAAATTTGTATCCCTAGCAGGAAAAGTCAAAACAGGCGATTCCTCCAAACAATGGGCACAGGTTCAGACCTGAAACCTCTCTTTTTTGTACGATTCCTGCCCGCCCGGGAAAGGTTCCCGGATACGCGTTATGCCGGTGTAAAAAAAGTATCCCCTTCCCGGGCGGGCGGAAACCTGCTATTTCCTCCTGGCCGCAAGGTGATAGCGAAGCGTCCCCCAGACGCCCATGGGCATCCAGATGATGAAAAAGACAAGCGCGACTCCGTAGATGACCAGCCGCAGCTCTCCCGCCATTCTCAGGAATTCGGGAAGCACGGTCAGGCAGATTGCGCCAAGTACTGGACCGAAGAGCGTGCTCATGCCGCCGAAAATGACCATGACCAGCATGTTGATCGACTCGCTTATGGTGAAGGTGACCGGGCTGATGAAAAGGATATAGTGGGCGTAAAATGCCCCGGCCAGCCCGGTGAGGGCTCCGCTTACAGAGAAGGCAAACACCTTGCTCTTCATGGTGTCGATCCCGATCGACTTGGCCAACTCCTCGTTCTCCCGGACGGCGATCATGGCATCCCCTATGCGCGAACGCTCTATTCTCCACAGAACGTACAGAACACCCAGCACGAACAGAAGGCCGAGATAGTAATAGTCCGTACGGGATTCAATCGCCAGATCGAGCCCAAAAAGCCGTATAGGTGAAGGGCGGGGTATTCCGGTGATCCCCATGGGTCCGTTGGTCACCGGGATCCAGTTGTTCATCACGACCGTTACCAGAACCCCGAAAAACGCTGTTGTTATGGCAAGAACGTGCCCTCTCAGGCGAAGCACCAGCCTGCCGATGCAGAAGGCGGCCAGGCCGGCGAAAAGGCCTCCGATCCAGAAGGTCACCCAGAAAGAAAGACCGAAACGGACGCTCAGAAGAGCCGAAACATAGGCTCCCATTCCGTAAAAGGCCGCATGCCCCAGCGAAACCTGTCCCGTAAAACCCACAAGAAGAGAGAGGGAGAGTGCCAGCACCGCGTAAATCTCCGACATCACGAAAATATGGAGATAGTAATCCATGGAGAAAAACCTCGGAAGAATATACAGTATGAATGCCGCCGCAGCGGCAAAGGGCACGGCGAGGAATTTATCCTTCATGACTGTTTCCCTCCGGTCAGGCCTTCAGGTTTAAAGATAAAGAGGAGCACGAGGAGGAGAAAAGGATATGCATCCTTGTAGGCGTAACTGATGAAGCCCCCGCCGAGGCTCTCTACCAGCCCGATGAGAATGGCCGCGACGATGACCCCCCTGATTTTCCCGAAACCGCCGAGAATGACGATGACGAAAGACTTCAGCACCACGGTGAACCCCATCTCGGGATTGACGAAAAACATTGCCCCCACCATCGTTCCGGCGGCCGCCGCAAGGGCTCCGCTTATGGCAAAGGTGATCGAGTAGATCCTGCGGATGTTGATCCCGGCAAGCTGGGCTGCCACCCTGTCCTGGGCGACGGCACGCATCGCCTTGCCGGTCCTGGTGTACTGGATGAACCACGCCAGCAGCAGCACCAGCAGTATGCTGAGAACGAGTATGGCGAGCCGCTCTCCGGTCACATAGAGCCCCTGGAAAGAAAAGCGGTACTTCGCAAGCCCCGAGGTGATTTTCCTGGGGTCAGCCTTGAAGAAAAAGAGGGCGAGGTTGGCGAGGGCCGTGGACAGGCCGAAAGAAAGCAGCATGCTGTTTATCAGCGGTTTCCCCACTATGGGGCGGAACACAGCCCGTTCGATCAGAGCGGCAACGATGGCCATGCCCGTCATGGCGATGAGCAGCGCCACAAGGAACGGGACTTTCAGGTATGAAATGGAAAAAAGCGCCATGAACGCCCCGATCATGTAGAACTCCCCGTGTGCGAAATTCGCTATCTCGAGGATACCGAAAATCAGGGAAAGGCCCAGCGCTATGAGTGCATAAATGCACCCCAGGATGACCCCGTTGAGTACCTGCTGAAAAAAAACTGTAACCATCCGAATTCAGCTCCTCAGGATAATATGCGGGAAGCGCCGACTGCGACGCTCCCCGCCAAACGGTCATTCCACAGAGACAGGGCCCGCGACGACTTCGAATTTCCCGTCCTTCACGGAGATAATATACTCGTCGATGATGAGCTGGTTCTTCCCGTCAAAATGAGCTTTCCCCTGGGGCCCTTCGTACTTGATCGCCGCAAGGTGCTCGCGGACCTTTTCCGTATCGAGTGAGTCCGCCTTCTCTATGGCGATGGAAACCATGCGTGCGCAGTCATATCCGGCCTGGGCATATTTTTCAGGATCGAAACCGTACCTGCCCCTGTAGTCCGCCACGAATTTCTGCGCTGCCGGTGTCGGGATGGACGCCACAAAACGGCTTGCCCCGACGATCCCGTTCGCCGATTCTCCCGTGAGCTCGATGAACTTGGCGTTGAAGGTGCCGCTCGTGGGGTCCATGATGAGCATCCTGTCGCCTATTCCCATTTCGTGATACTGTGCGATCACCCTGGAGAGGTCGACCGTTTCGCCGAAGAGGCAGAGCCCGTTGGCCTCGCTGGCCGAGAGCTTCGTCACTATGGGATAGTAGTCGGTCTCGCCCTGGTTGAAATACTCGGTGAAGACGACCTTTGCGCCGAGCTTCGCCAGTTCGTTGTTGAAAGCATCCACAGAGCCTCTGCCGTAATCGGTGTTGATGGCGATATAGGCCCATTTGTCGGCTTTCTTTTCATTGACCGCCCATTTCGTGAATGCCTTTGCGATCATCGCGGAGTTATCGCATCCGCGGAACATCCAGATGTTGCCCATCTCCGTGATCTTCGGAGCGAGGGAAACCGGCGTGATCAGGGGCACTTTGGCACGCTGCGCCACGTCCATCATGGCGAGGGTGCACGAGCTTCCGAAATCTCCGATGACCGCCACGACCTTCTCCATTCCCACCAGCTTCTCCATGGCGGCGACGGCAGTCGCGGGGATTCCGGCGCTGTCTTCAACGAACAGCTGGATTTCATTGCCGGAAATTCCCCCGGCCTTGTTGATCTCGTCCACAGCCATCTTCACGCCATTCAGGGCCAGGGTCCCGTCGTAAGCTATAGGTCCGGATATGGGCAGAACGACGCCTATCCGCACCGGGGCCTTCGGCAGCTCGGAAAACGCGGGAGCAGCACACATAAGCGCGAGAGCAAGGATCAGAAAAACAACCATATTCTTTTTCACCGCACTGCACCTCCTGAATTTTGGGTACTTTTTTCTTTCTGTTCGTGTCAGATCCCGAGATAGGATCTCCGCACCTCGTCGTTTTGCATCAGGTCGTTCGCTTTTCCCGAAAGCACGATCCTTCCGTTCTCAAGCACATAGGCGAAATCCGCAATTGTGAGTGCCATAAAGGCGTTCTGCTCCACCAGGATCACCGTGGTCCCGTTCCTGCGGATATCTTTGACCGCTTCCATGACTTTCTCCACAATGATCGGCGCCAGGCCGAGAGACGGTTCGTCCAGCATCAGCAGCTTCGGGCCGGACATCAGCGCCCGTGCAATGGAGAGCATCTGCTGCTCACCGCCGCTGAGGCTCCCTGCCAGCTGCTCTCTCCGTTCGCCCAGGATCGGGAAAAAGCCGCACGCCCACTCGATACGCTCCTTCAAAACCTGTTTTTCCCTGACCGAGATCCCCCCCATTTCAAGGTTTTCCAGAACAGTCATTTTCGGCCACACCCTGCGTCCCTCCGGGCACTGGGAAAGCCCCAGGGAGACGATACGCTCCGGCCATGCCCGCTCGATATGATGCCCGTCGAACTCGATCGTTCCCGATGTGGGCCTGAGCACGCCCGAAAGACACATCATGAAGCTGCTCTTGCCCGCGCCGTTCGCCCCGATAAGCGTCACGATGGACCCCTTTTCCGCCTCCATCGATACCCCGTCCAGAGCCTTCACATGCCCGTAATGAGCAGTCAGACCTTCAACCTTGAGAAACATTCTGAAACCCCTTTCCCAGATATGCTTCGATGACCTGAGGGTTCTTCGAAATCTCCTCCGGCTTTCCCTCCGCAAGTTTCTCTCCGTAGCTCAGTACGGCCATCCTGTCCGAGATGGAGACGACAAGCCGCATATTATGCTCGATCAACAGAACGGTGATCCCCTTCTCGCCCCTGATGCGCAAAATGATGTCGATGAGCTCCTTCGTCTCCACGGGGTTCAGCCCTGTTGCAGGCTCGTCGAGCATCAGAAGGCGCGGCCCTGCCGCCAGGGCGACTGCGATGGAGAGGATGCGCTGCTTTCCGTAGGGAATGTTTTTGACGAGAGAATGTTTCCATTCGTCGAGGGCGGTGAAAACGAGAATATCATGAAGGAGGGAGCTGATCCTCTCATCTTCGTCACGAACGCTTCGTCCTCCCACAAGGATCGACGAAAGCGACGCCTTCCGGTGAAGGCTGAATCCTATTTTCACGCTCTCCTCCACGGTTATCCCCGCGAAGATGTTGGTCTTCTGGAATGTCCGGACCAGGCCCATCGCCGCGATCTCATGGGGTGACATTCCCGTAATATCTCTTTCGAGAAAGGAGATCCGTCCCTTCGTGGGCTTCAGAAAACCGCTCGCAAGGTTGAAGAACGTGGTCTTCCCCGCGCCGTTCGGCCCGATGAGCGACAGGATCTCGCCCTCGTTAACGCTCAGGTCTACATTCTCAACTGCCTTCAGCCCTCCGAAATGCATGGATACTCCTTCTGAACGCAACATGCTCATCCTGACGCTTCCTCCCCGTTGAATGCCGGATATCCCAATATTTTTGCGACAGCCTTCCGCAGCAGGTGCCGGTGTTCCTCAAGACGCCCCTCCATCTGGAAACAGGGGCCGGCGATGCTGAGAGCGGCCAGAACGTTCCCGTCAGTGTCCAGCAGCGGAATGGCGATCTCCGCGGCACCGGGGGTCATCTCACCATAGCTGAGCGCATATCCTTTTTCCCGTATATTCCTGATTTCATTCCTAAGAGCTTCCGGATCGGTTATGGTTGATGGCGTGAATGCCTGGATCGGAGAGGAAAGCACCCTCTCCTGGAGAGAAGGGGACGAATATGAGAGCAGTATCTTGCCGCATGCGGCGGCATACAGAGGAAACGTCTTCCCCACGTCGGCCACGAGCTTCAGTGCCCGTCCCGGTTCGACTTTGTTCAGGCAGATCCCGGACAGCCCGTCACGGACGAGAAGAAGCACGGTCTGGCCCGACTCGATGCACAGCTCTTTCAGTACTTCCCGGGACTGACGAACAAGTTCCAGCCGCAGCCGCCAGGTATTGGCAAAAATGAGCATCCGGAGACCGATCCGGTAGTTTTGGGTATCCGGGTCCTGCGCGACCCAGCCGTTCTCCTCCAGTGCCGCCAGAAGCCGCTGCACACTGCTTTTGGGAACACCGGAAAGGTCGGCGATCTCTCTGATGCCCATGTTCTGCTCAGAGGACATCAACGTTTCAACTATGGCCATGATTCTTTCTGCGCTATTCAAGATGACCAGCTCCTCAAAAATGGGACAGGTGACCTGAATTCTATGCATAAAATACACTCAGGAACGAAAAGTGTCAACGGTGCCCCGCCGGGGTCTCGAAAAAAAGCGGAGATCATAAATAATGCTACTTTCACCCCGCTCTAAAAATGGGACCTCCCTGTTGCGGGAGGTCCCATTTTTATACGAGAAGGAG
>CAYTQC010000087.1:0-7111 GCA_964439735.1 uncultured Synergistaceae bacterium | reverse complement strand
GGCCTGCCCCGGTCAGATTTCCCTCGATAAATTTCATGCAGCCAGCTCCTTTCAGGCTTTTTCAGCTCAAAATGTCCCGGACATGGAACAGGTGTCCAAGCTTCGATTCCTTCGTTCCCAGGTATCGCTCGTTGTACTGGTTTGGCGGGATAATCAGGGGGATCCGCTCAACGATCTCCAGCCCGTACCCCTGGAGCCCCACAACTTTCCTTGGGTTGTTGGTGATCAGCCTGATGCTCTGGACCCCGAGATCGAGGAGGATCTGGGCCCCGATGCCGTAATCCCTGAGATCCGCGGGGAAGCCCAGCGCCGCGTTTGCTTCCACCGTGTCCAGCCCCTTCTCCTGCAGCTGGTAGGCCTTGAGCTTTTCGGCGATACCGATGCCCCGCCCTTCCTGGCGCATGTAGAGGAGCACGCCCTCCCCTTCCTTTTCGATCATCTCCATGGCGTGGGCCAGCTGCGGCCCGCAGTCGCATCTCAGGGAACCGAACACGTCGCCGGTGAGGCACTCCGAATGGACCCTGACCAGGATATTCTTCTTCGAGTGCACGTTTCCCTTCACAAGAGCCATGTGGACATGATCGAGATTGTCATCGTTTATGTTCCTGTAGGCGTGTGCCGTGAAAAAACCGTGGGACGTGGGCATCTCCACTTTGGCGATCTTCTCCACAAGCTTCTCCCGCTTGCTCCTGTAGGCGATCAGGTCCTCTATGGAGATGATCTTCAGCCCGTGGGCGGACGCGAACTTCAGAAGGTCCGGAAGGCGGGCCATTGTTCCGTCCTCGTTCATTATCTCGCATATCACCCCGGCGGGAGAAAGCCCGGCGAGACCTGCGAGGTCCACGGCCGCTTCCGTATGCCCCGCGCGCTTGAGCACGCCGCCCTGCTTGGCTGCCAGCGGAAACATGTGCCCGGGCCTGTAAAAGTCATCCGGTGAAGCTGACGGGTCGGAAAGCCGAAGGGCCGTCCTTGCCCGTTCCTCGGCGGAAATACCGGTGGTGCAGCCTTCCTTTGCGTCCACGGTGACAAGAAAAGCCGTTCCGTGCTTGTCCGAGCCGTTCCTCACCATGGGGTCAAGCTGAAGCCGGACGACGATATCGTGCCCGAGGGGAACGCACACAAGCCCCCTTGCAAACCGCACCATGAAATTGATCGCATCGGTGTTCACCTTCGAGCCTGCCATAACGAGGTCGCCCTCGTTCTCACGGCAGTCGTCGTCCACCACAATAATCATTCTTCCGTTCCGGATATCCTCCACCGCATCCTCGATGGAGCTGAAAACCGGAGTGTTGCCGCTGCACTGCCCGGAAAGGGTATCCATAAAAAAGCCTCCTGTTTTTCTTATATCCAGCCGGCTTCCCGCATAGCATCGCGGGTAAGGGACCCGGACGTCCCTTTCGAAGGGGAAACCCCCCCTCCTTCGAGAAACCTGCGGACGTATTTTCCGAGTATATCAGTTTCCACGTTCACTTCGTCGCCCTTCCCGAGGCCGCCGAGAGCAGTGCCCTCCAGGGTGGCAGGAATCAGGCTCAATGTGCAGGAAAGTCCTGAATACCGGGCGATGGTCAGACTCACACCGTCTATGGCGATCGATCCCCGGGGAACGATCATGGCGGCAGCCTCATCATCGAGGAGCACCGTGAGGAGGTATCCCTCCCTGTCCCGGGAAACGTCCTGCACGATCCCGATCCCGTCCACGTGGCCGGTGACCATGTGCCCGTCAAGCCGACCGTCGGCCCGAAGCGCCCTTTCAAGATTCACTTTCGCCCCCGGGCGGACGTTCCTGAGCTTGGTCTTCTTTATCGTTTCAGGCATGACATCCACTGAAAAAACTTCCCCGCTGATTCCCGAAACCGTCAGGCATGCGCCGGAAACCGCGACGGACTGCCCGTGGGCAAGGCTTCCGCTGAATGATCCCGCGCGGATGGAAATTATAGTATACACCCCTCCGGGGCGGACCGAAACAACGGATCCTATAGTCTCTACAAGGCCGGTGAACATTCAGGCACCCCCTCGACGAGGAAATCCCGGCCGATCTGCCGGACGGAGCACTCCTTCAGCATTATCGTCTCCTCCATGGAAGCAAAGGAAAGGGGGCCCGAGAAGGGCCTGTTCATTCCCATGATCCTCGGGGATACAAACAGAGAGACGGAATCCACCGCCTGCTCCCGAAAGAAGGAGGCTATCACCGACGGTCCTCCCTCCACGAGAACGGAACAGATCCCCCGTTCCGCGAGCGCCGAGAGCACACAGGGGATAGATAAACCCCGTTCCGCCACGGGAACCGGGATTACATCCATTCCCAGGCTTTCAGCACACTTGCGCTTCTCTTCTTCCACATCCGGGGCGACGAACACCATGGTTCCCTTTCGGGCCACTTTCGCACCGGACGGAATGGAAAGATTCGAATCCAATACTATTCTCAAGGGCGATTCTCCGCAAGTGGACCGTACCGTAAGTTCAGGGTCATCAGAGAGGATCGTGCCGCATCCGACGAGGATGGCATCGTGCCGGGACCGAAGCAGGTGGGCGGCTTCCCGGGCATCGGGACCGGTGATCCACTTGCTCTCGCCGCCCCGGAGGGCCATGCCTCCGTCCAGGCTGACGGCACCCTTTACCGTCACCCACGGTCTTCCAAGGGTCACCCTCCGGATGAACCCCCGGTTCAGCCATCGGCATTCCTTTTCCAGGATGCCGGTGCTCACGTCCACTCCTCCGTTCCGGAGGATCGCTGTTCCCCTGCCGCTCACACGTATGTCCGGATCCTCCATTCCTGCCACGACCCTGGAGACTCCCCTTTCCACGATCAGGGGTGCGCACGGTGGCGTCCGCCCGAAATGGGAACAGGGCTCAAGGTTCACGTACAGGGTCGCCCCGGATGCATCCCCTGTTTTCCCGAGGGCGGCCCGTTCGGCATGGTCCTCTCCGCAGCAGGAGTGATATCCCTCAGCCAGGACCTTCCCGTCCCGCACGATGACGCATCCCACCATGGGGTTCGGCGACGTCCTTCCCGTGCCCCGAAGCGCAAGGCTCAGGGCCATTCTCATGTAATATTCGTCAATTATCCGCTGTTTCAGGCTCACTGAAATTCTCCTTAAGCACTTCAAGGATCTTCCCCGCTACAGCGGGTCCTATGCCGGGAACTGTGGTCAGCTCCTCCACAGTAAGCCCCGCAATGTTCCGGGCGCTTCCGAACCGGCCGAGCAGCTGAGCGGCCCGGTGCTTCCCGATTCCGGGCACGTCCTCGAGTATGGACCTGCGCAGCCTTCCCGAACGGGAGGCCCTGTGGCTCTCGATGGCATACCTGTGTGACTCGTCCCTGACCCTCTGAAGCAGTCTCAGGGCCGAATCGGAAAAATCGAGGCGAAGCGGTTTTCCGTCTGGTTTATGGTATATCAGTTCCTCTTCTTTTGCCAGGGAAGCGGCGGGCAGGTCACCGAGCCCCAGCCCGTCCAGGGCTTTGCGGGCGAATTCCAGCTGGACCGGCCCCCCGTCGATCAGCACAAGCTGCGGCAGCGGCTCGTTTCCCTTCAGGCACTGGCCATAGCGTCGCGTGACGGTCTCCTCCATTGACCGGAAGTCATCCACACCCTCAACGGTCTGTATTTTGAACCTCCTGTAGAGCGAACGGTTCGGCGCACCCTGTTCAAAGACCACAACCACGCCGTAGGTTTCCCTGCCCGACATATGGGAAATATCGAACCCGTCTATCCTCCACGGGATCACGGGAAGCCCGAGCACCTGCTGAAGCCTGTTCAGGCACTGCCACATGTCGCCGTCGAAATCCTCCCTCAGGGGCGAGGAAATGCGCTGCCGGGAGATCCTCCATATGGCCCGTATGGTGTCCCGGAGCCTGGCGGCCTCTTCAAAATCAAGGGACTTCGCTGCCCGCTCCATCCTGTGTCTCAAGCGCTCCACCACTTCCGACGACTGGCCCCGCAGAAGCAGAATGACGTCATCGACCCGTTCGCCGTACTCCTGCTGCGTCACCAGCCCCGCACAGGGGGCGAGGCATCTCCCCAGGGAATAGTGAAGACAGGGTCTTCCGTTTTTCCCCGGTTTTGCCGGGTCGATCTCCCTCGCGCAGATCCTCAGGGGGAAATATCGCTCAATGAGCCTCAGCAGCGACCGCACATCCCCCGCACTCACGTAGGGCCCGAAATACAGCGCGTCATCCTTGCCCTTCTGGCGGGTCACCACGATACGGGGGAACGGTTCCGAAGTGATCTTGATGTACGGATACCGGTCCGCCATCTTCAGTTCAACGTTGAAAAAGGGGCTGTACTTCCTGATCAGCTTTGCCTCGAGTATCAGGGCCTCTACCTCGGACTCAGTCCGGATGACGGAAATATCCTCTATGCACTGCACCAGCTTGCGGAGGCGGGGGGACGCGAAGGAATCATGGCGGAAATAGGACGAGACCCTCTTCCTGAGAGATTTCGCCTTGCCGACATATATGACCTGTCCGTCACCATCCCGCATCAGGTAGACCCCGGGACGGTCGGGCATTTTTTTCAGAAGCCCGGTAATTTTTTCGCTCGCCACGTCTTCCTCCGCTGCAAATGTTCTGTAGGCATACGTGCGTATTGTACGGTAAAATCGGTTAAACAACAATAAAATACCGTCTACTTAAGGTTCCGACAGTTTCACTCCCCCGGAAAACGAAGGTTTTCCCCGTGCCGCTGAAACCGGCCTGCATACCTTCCCCTGTGCTCCGGGCAAAAAAAGAGATATAATAAATCAGTTTGGAAAATTTGTTCATTAAGGAAATCCCGGCACCCGAATACCCTAAACGCACTTTTCTTTTTCCTGCCGGGGAGGGTGAGAAATGTGATTCCTGCACGCCCTTTCGCTCCGTTCCCGCCTGACGTTTGTTTCGCCTGTAATCGGTCCTGGTGCTGCGGTGCAGGATGAAGAGGAGGGAGAGAACCGTGATACGGAAATCCGGTCGTTTATTTTTGTGCGGGGTGATATTGTTATCGGCCGCCGGGGCAGTCCTCTTTTTCCCCGACGAAGGCGCGTGTGAAACAGTCAATGCCGGCGGCATAGAATTCACCATGCCTGCAGGGTGGGTCCCGAAATCGGCACCTGGCGTCAAAGCCGCTTATGACCTCTTCTTTCAGGGAAAACCCTATGCGGAAATGTACCTGTCGGAAGAAACACTCAACGAGCCGAAGACAGCAGCGCAGGTACTTGAGGACGGGATCAGGAAAAATTCCGGAAACCTGAACAGTTACCGGTCCCTGGGAAGCAGCAATGTCAGGATTGCAGGTACGGACGGAGCGGTCCATGACTTTTCATACCACATCCCACAGACTGCGGTCCAGTTCACGGGCCGCGTACTTGTACTCGTAGTCAGCGATACAGCCTATTCTTTTTTCTTCAACACCACATCCGGCTACTTTCCATATGTCAAAGGCTCCTTCGATGAGATCGCCGCATCCGTACGGGCCGTGGAAAAACCCGCCCCGGCCCAGGTCCAGGCTGAACCTGCAGCCCCGGCAGCCGCCACACCCGGGGTTCAGAGGACGGTTGAAGAGCACTGTTTTCTTCTCGACCTCTCCCCCGGATGGAAGGATGCGCCGCTCCCGGGAGGAGCCAAGTACCGGCTTTACAACGAAAAGGGGAACTATCTCGCGGGCTTCTTTCCCGACGGCACCGACCCATTGGATCAAACCATTGCGGTCATGTGCCTTCCCACAAAAGAAGATCCGCTGCAGGCAGTATTGAACAGAAAGACGGCAGAAAACAAAAAGCAAGAGGGATACAAGGAGATAAAAACAGAAAACCGTACTGTTGCCGGCTGTCCCGCACTTCTCCATGATTTCTCTACCAGGATAACAGGGGGGGGTACAGCCATTCAACGGTACTGTCTGATAGCCGTAAAGGATAAGCCTGACACCGGTTCGATAATGTATCCCCCGTCGATCTACAACTTCCGGTTTTTGATCTCTGCCAATAGATTTGCGGAAGCGGAAACCGAAATCGAGGCTCTGCTGAACTCATTAAGGCTCAAAACACCCCTTCCGGTCCAGGAGGCGCCTGCGGCACCTGCCGTTCCCGGTCCGACCACTGCTGCACCCGAAGGCGGCCAGCTTCCCGAAGTGCCTGAACAGGAACTTCCTGAACTGGGCGGGGAGGAAGATGAAGGGGTATTCCATGGTCCCGGAGGCACGTTCACAGTCACGCTCCCGGAGGGATCCATCCCCGACAGGGAACTGAAGCCCGTCTTCGCCGGAGGTCCCGGAAAAGCCTCGACGTACACCATCCCCGGGAAAGAAGGCACGGTTATAGTTCTGAACACTTCCGGATCAGATGCTGACGGGATAGTCTACCGCAACACCCTGTCGGAAAAACTGAACGCCAGGCTCAGCAGTGATGCGGCCTGGACCGTGGAGGGCAGGGATGTCCCGGTAAGAATATTTACGACCGCCGACGGCCGCGTTCTTGCAGCCGCTATCTTTCCCCATCACGGCTTTTTTATCGGCGTGCTCCTTCCCAGGGGGGAATACAACGAAGCCAGGGGATGGATCAGGGACATGATAATGAGCGTGAAGAAAAAATAACAAGCAGCGCCTGTGAGCACTCACTGGACAGGTGAATACCGCCTGCGGGGAACGCTTCCCGGATCCACGGACCTTTCAGGAAAAAGGGCGTGCTTTGGGGCATATACTGCCTGTACGCCCGGAAAGGTTCCGCCTGCCTCCCTTTTCTTTTTTGGTGAAACAGGTATACTCTTTTATGAAAAACAGAAATTCCTTTGGTCTGAACTTATGCAAAAAGGCCGTCCAAACCGGGCATACAGTGCCGTCTACACACAGTTCGCAGCACTTTTAGACTTCATCACACTGAATGCACCCCCGGCCGAAGGCCGCTGAACGCATCAGGATTTCGACCGCAAAGCATTTGGAGGTGCTGATAATGAGCCTTGTTCTCTACAATGACCTGACACGCAGGAAAGAACCCTTTGTACCCGTAAAGGAAGGGCACGTGGGCTTCTACAGCTGCGGCCCCACTGTCTATGATTATTTCCACATCGGCAACGCCAGGCCTTTCATCGTTTTCGACGTTCTCCGCCGGTATCTCGAGTATATCGGGTACACGGTGACAT
>CAYTQC010000086.1:0-7126 GCA_964439735.1 uncultured Synergistaceae bacterium | reverse complement strand
GGATCTCTTACCGTGCCTCATGGGAACGGAGGCTGAACATTTTCGTTCAGGATATCGGATCGGATGAAGCGAAACGAATCACGTCCGCCGCGGAAAGAGACATCCTCGCCTATTTCTGGGCAGGAAACAACAGGATCCTCTACCTGCAGGACTCGGGGGGCGACGAAAATTACCACCTTTACGGGGTGAACGCGGATGGTTCAGAAGTCCGGGATCTTACCCCCTTCAAGGATGTACGGGTCACAATCATCGACCGGCTGGAAGATATCGAGGACGAGGTGCTTATAGGGATGAACCGGAGAGACCCGCGCCTCTTCGATGTCTATCGGCTGAATCTGGCTTCCGGAGACCTTACCCTCATCGAGGAAAATCCGGGAGACATAGAAGGGTGGCTCACGGACCATGACGGAAAGCTCCGTGTCGCCATGAGGACGGACGGGGTGAATTCCTCGCTTCTCTATAGAGACAAAGAGGATCTTCCCTTTAAAACGCTTCTCACCACCAATTTCAGGGAGAGCGTGGCCCCTCTCTTTTTCACCTTCGACAATAAAAAGCTGTACGCTGCATCAAACCTGGGGAGGGACAAATCAGCCATCTACGTCTTTGATCCCCTGACGGTAAAACATGAGGAACTCCTCTTTGAACACCCTGAGGTTGACGTGTACAGGCTGTTTTTCTCACGAAAAAGGAAACTGGTCACAGGAACCGGCTTCACCACCGACCGTTTCCGCTATCATTTTTTTGATGAACAGCGGTCTTCACTTCAGAAGGAACTTGAATCCCGACTTCCCGGCTACGAGGTTACAGTGACGTCCATGAACAAAAATGAGGACAAGGTTCTCCTGCACGCGGGAAGCGACAGGACCCAGGGATCCTATTATTTCTACGATACGGTGACGGGAGAATTCAGAAAGCTGGCGGACCTCAGCCCATGGCTTCCGGAGGAAAAAATGGCTCCCATGACGCCTGTGCAGTACATCGCACGAGACGGGCTGACCATTCACGGATACCTTACGCTCCCTGCAGGGAGCGACGGAAAGAATCTTCCCGTAGTGATAAACCCCCATGGGGGTCCTTGGGCACGGGACACCTGGGGCTTCGACGGAGAAGTGCAGTTTCTTGCCAACAGGGGCCTGGCAGTTCTCCAGATGAACTTCAGAGGCTCCACAGGCTACGGCAGGGCATTTTGGGAAGCCGGCTTCAAGCAGTGGGGGCTGGCAATGCAGGATGACATCACTGACGGTGTGAAATGGCTCATTGAACAGGGCATCGCCGATCCTGAAAGAATCGGCATTTACGGAGGATCCTACGGAGGTTACGCAGTGCTTGCGGGTCTCGCATTCACTCCCGATCTCTACGCCTGCGGCGTGGACTACGTCGGGGTATCGAACCTGTTCACCCTCCTGGAGACCATTCCCCCGTACTGGGAGCTGGGGAGGCAGATGATGTACGAACAGATAGGGGACCCCGATAAGGAGAAGGAACTGCTGAAGGCGGCATCACCCGTATTCCACGCGGAGAGGATCCGGGCCCCCCTTTTCGTGGCACAGGGGGCAAACGATCCCCGCGTGAAGAAGGCGGAATCGGATCAGATAGTGGAAGCCATGCGGAAGAGGGGCGTCGACGTGGAGTACATGGTAAAGGACAACGAAGGGCACGGATTTCTCAATGAAGAGAACCGTTTCGACTTCTACCGCGCAATGGAGCGCTTCCACGCAAAACACCTGGGAAGCATGGCGGAATAGCCCGGTACAGGGAAAATTCAGAAGGGGATGCAGGGGCCTCCAGCCCCCGCATCCCCTTTCAACCCCATTTTCCCTGCATTCATCGATCATGAAGAACGGCGCAGTTCTTGCAGCGAGTTATTCTTCCCGGTCTTTTTCCTTTTCCTTCAGCCAGTCGATCCAGTACAGGTCAGTCCTCCGGCTTGAAAGGTTGCGGACACTCCCCTGCAGCCGGAGTTCTTTCAGAAGTTCTACATCCAGGTCTGCTATGAGGGCCATTTCCGTGTTGGGGGTCGCTTCAGCCGCCACCGCATCATGGGGAAAGGCAAAATCGGACGGCGTGAAGATTGCCGACTGGGCATACTGAATGTCCATGTTTTCCACTTTCGGGATGTTGCCCACGCTCCCGGCGATGGCCACGTAGCATTCGTTCTCGATAGCCCTGGACTGGGCGCACCGCCGCACCCTGAGGTAGGCGTTCTTTGTGTCCGTCCAGAAGGGAATGAGCAGGATATCCATTCCTTTTATGGCAAGGTACCTTGAGAGTTCAGGGAATTCAACGTCGTAGCATATGAGGATCCCGACTTTTCCCACGTCCGTCTGGAATACCTGCAGGTCATGCCCTCCCTGGAGCCCCCAGTAGCGGTATTCATCAGGAGTTATGTGGAGCTTGTACTGCTGGTCCCATGTTCCGTCCCTGCGGCAGAGGAAGGATACGTTGTAGAGACGGTTATTCCTCAGTTCGGGCACGCTGCCCGACACGATATTGATATTGTAGGACACGGCCATCTCCACGAGGCTCCTGCGCAAATCCGTGGTGTATGCAGCAAGAGAGCGCATGGCTTCAGCAGGATCCTCCTGGTCGAACTGTGCGAGGAGCGGTGCGTTGAAGAGTTCGGGAAAAAGCATGAGATCCGTGTTGTACCCTGCCTGGGTGTCCACGAAAAACTCCACCTGCTGCAGAAAATCATCGAATGATTCGAAACTCCGCATCTGCCACTGCACCACCCCGAGGCGCATATAGGTCTTCACCTTGGAGATGAGCCGTTTGCGTTCCTCGTAGTAGATATTGTTCCATTCGAGGATGACGCCGTACCCCTTGGAGCTGAAATCCTCCGGCCAGTAGTTTTCAACGATTTTTTTATAGTGGAAGTCGTTGCTGACCTGAAAGGTAAGTACGGGGTCGGAGATCTCCCGGTTATTTACCATGCGGATATACTGCTGGGGAGTCTTCTTTTCCGACCACTCGGCATATCCCGGAATTCTCCCGCCAATGATGATCCCTTTCAGGTTGAGCGTCTCAGAAAGTTCTTTCCTGGCATCATACAGCCTGCGCCCCAGCCGTTTCTCCCTGTAGTCCGGTGAGACGAAGATATCGATGCCGTACAGGTAGTCCCCTTCGGGATCGTGATTCTTCAGTGTGCCGTCTCCGACGACCTCCTTGTAAGTGTGCCTGTCGCCGAACCGGGAATAGTCAATAATGAGGGAAAAAGCCCCGGCCACCACCCTGCCCTTATCCTCGATGCAGAGTTGTCCCTCGGGAAAACGGGTGATCATGGCACGGAACTGCTCCCGGGTCCAGGCCCCTCCCATTTTCGGATATATCCTGTCCATGATCCTCTTTACTTCATCGTAATCTTCAAGGGTGAACTGGCGAAGCTCCAGCTCATGCTGATATCGTTTCCGGGCCATGTTCGTCCGTCCTTTCTCGGGGGAAATTCACTCGCTTTATTATACTGTGACGCGCAGGAAATACACAGGAAAGGAAATGGACAGGCCATCCGGGAAAAAACAATGCCCCGGAAGCAGTTTCCGGGGCATTGGACCGGGATCATTTTTATTCGGGTTTCATGGTGTAGAGCGAACAATCCGGATTCAGCGGACGTGACGGATCCTGGTACCTGCTCTCGAAACACAGGCACGACACGGGAATATCATAGGGACCATGGATCATCCCCACAGGCCTGCAGGCGTAATAGCCCGGTGCGGCGGTCAGTCTTTTCTCCGTGTCCACCATGTATCCCTCGAGGATGAACACTTCCTCGCAGAAATCATGGACCTGGGTCTTCGGGATCCGCACGCCCGAGCCGAACTTCACCAGTCGGGTAAGGTTCCCCGTATGGGGATCCCAGGAAAGGATCTTCTCGAAGACCCCCTCTTGAGCGCCCTCGACCGGTCTCCACTTCCCCAGGGGCAACGTATCGGTAAATTCCATCTCCGGTTTCGCCATAAAAATCCTCCTCATAAACTGCCCGATCGTCGGGCGGGAATCAGAGCCCGAGGAAATCGGGCAGCCAGGTCACCGTTGCCGGTACGTATGTTATGAGCAGCAGCAAAATCAGCAGGGGTATGAGCATGATCACCAGATCCCTGAACATCTCTCTAAGGGATGTATCCGCTATCTCGCAGGAAACGAACAGGCAAACTCCCAGCGGAGGCGTGCACATTCCGATGGTAAGGTTTACTGCCACCATGACTCCGAAATGGATAAGGTCTATCCCGAAAGTCTTCACAAGAGGGAGGAAGAGAGGGACAAAAATCGTCAGGGCACTGGTTGTATCGATAAATGTTCCAGCTATGAGAAGGATGATGTTCATCACCATCAACGCTCCCCACTTGGTGTCGATCACCTGGAGGAGGCTCTGGGTGATGGACTGGGGAATCATCTTCACCGTCATGAACCAGATGAACAGGCTTGCCGTCATGAGCACCGTGAGGATGACCCCATTCGTTATGGCCGCATCTATAAATGCCTGGACGACCTTCTTCCAGGTCAGCTCCCTATAGACTATCCATCCCAGGAAAAGTGAGTAGCCCACTGCGATGGCCGCCGATTCAGTAGGAGTAAATACCCCCGCCACGATGCCGCCGATAATTATGACCGGCATGAGAAGGGCAAGAACTGCGTCTCTGAGGCCCTGCCTAAGCTCTGACCATGGGGCTCTCTTGTCTCTTCCTACATATCCTCGCCTCTTGCTGATGAGCCAGTTGGCGATCATGAGGAAAAACCCCATGAGCAATCCCGGTATCACCCCCCCCATGAACAGCTTCGCGATGGAGGTACTGACGATCACTCCGTAAACGACCAGGGGAATGCTCGGAGGAATAATGGGCCCGATGGATCCCGCAGTGGCGACGAGGGACGCGGAATACGCGCGGGAGTACCCTTTGGAGATCATTTCGCTGATGAGCAGAGCGCCGATCGCAGCCGTAGCTGCTATGGCTGACCCTGTGACTGCCGCAAAAATCATTGAGGCCACGATTGCCACCATGCCGAGGCCTCCGGGCCAATGCCCGACGAGAGCTTCGGAGAAATTGGTTATCCGCCTCGAAATACCCCCTACAGCCATGAGGTTTCCGGCAAGGATAAAAAGAGGTATTGCAACGAAGGCGAAATTATCAACGCCTGTGAACATCCTCTGGACGATGACCTCCAGGGGAAGTCCCATACCGAGCAGCCCGAAAAGGGTCGTGGCGCCGAGAGAAAAGGAAATCGGGACCCCGAGGAGGAAGACTCCGAAAAGTCCGGCTATCCAGAACATGGCAGCCTCACCTCCCTGCGGGAGAGGAACTATCCCCTCTTCCGGAAAGGCTGCCGAGAAGTTTCACCGTGTCCAACGCGAGGAAAAGGACCATAAAAGCCACAGTAAAAGGGATGACCATATAGACATAACTCATGGGAAACATGAGGTATGGAGTCACCTGGTCGGAATTTGCCGTCATGAAGGAGAAGCTGTACCGCAGCACCACACCGAGAAAGACGAGGACCACAATGTTGGAAAGAAGGTCAAACCAGGGCTTGAAGCGGACAGGTATTGCCTGAACAAGAACGTCTATGTTCAGGTGAGCCTTTTTAAAGACTCCGACCCCCATGCCGAAAAACACGGAATAGACAAAAAAGATCCTTATTACATCAGTTGCCCACGGCATCGGCAGTTGAAAAACATATCTCTGAACCACCTGCCCGAAAGTGACAACGAAAACTACAGCGAGACATATTCCCGAAAGAACGGAAAAAAGTGTTTGTATTTTTTTCACTTGGCTACCACCTCGAGCTCTCGAAAAAACTCCGGGGGGTGATCCCCCCGGAGCAGCGGGGTGCTTACTTCACCTTTGCGACTTCATCTTTTATCTTCTGGACTAGCGCCTCGGGGACCGAATCAGAGAGAACCTTGTGCAGGTCTGCCGTAGCCTGGGCGAATGCTGCCTTGTCAGGATTTTCCTCTACCTGGACACCTGCCTTTCTGATAACCTCGAAGCGTTCCTTATCCATTTCCGCAAGCTTCTGCCTCTGGAATGAAGCGGCCTCCATGGCCGATTCCCTCAGGATCGCCTGGTGCTTCGGATCGAGGCTGTTGAACCATTTGGGATTGGCGAACACAAGGGCGGGCTCGTAGGTGTGCCCCGTAAGGGAGAGGTATTTCTGAACCTCGTAGAACTTCATGGAGTATATTGTTGCCACGGGATTTTCCTGTCCGTCAACCACGTTCTGCTGGAGAGCAGTGTAGAGTTCACCGAAGGGAATGGGAGTAGCGATGGCGCCGAGGCGCTTCATGAACTCGATCCAGATCTTGGACTCCTGTACTCTGATCTTCAGGCCCTTCATATCGTCGGGAGTCTTCACGGGACGATTGTTGTTGGTTATGTTCCGGAAACCGACCTCCCAGATGGAGAGGTTCACGAATCCCTTGCCGAGCATAATTTCAGCAAGATCTTTCCCCACTTCCCCGTCAAGGACGGCATAGACCTGCTCCCTGGTCTGGAAAAGAAAAGGCACGCCGAACATCTGGAGCTCGGGAACGAACCCCGCCATGTTTCCAGCCGCCACGGAGCTCATCTCGATAGTCCCCATCCGAACGCCTTCAGCCAGGTCACGTTCTCCTCCGAGCTGAGCCTGGGGGAAGATAGTTACCTTCATCTCTCCCCCCGATTTTTCCTCAACGAGTTTCTTGAACTGCTCAGCGCCGATCTGGTACTGGTGCTCAAGGCTTCCCGAGTGGGCGAACTTGAACTCTACTGCGGCGGCGAACGCCGCCCCGCTCAAAAACACCATAAACGCAAAAACTGCCGCAACGAACACTCCGCTTCTTCTCATTGTTTTCCCTCCTGTTTGATATGTGTGCCGTAAATCTCAGGCACCCTGTCATTGAAGACCGTCAGAAAATTCCGGATCTGTGACACTTCGTCGAGGTCTATGGTCACAAAACCAGCCTCCTCGCCTTCACCGCCCTCAAAAAGGACCTCACCCTTCGGGCCGAGGATCATGGACCCTCCTCCGAAGTGGGTGTCCCCGGTGGTTCCGCACCGGTTGCAGGCTACCACGAACATCTGGTTCTCTATTGCCCTGGCCCGGAGAAGTGTCTTCCAGTGATCCGCCCTGGCACTTGGCCACTCCGCGCTTA
>CAYTQC010000085.1:0-7280 GCA_964439735.1 uncultured Synergistaceae bacterium | reverse complement strand
AAAAGAGAAAAAAGATGCGCAAAGCATAATGAACAGGATCTTTTTTTTCCGAGATGAAGCTCTGAAAAACGCAGATACTGCGGGAAGATAAGTATTTTCAATCATGGGATACGCTCCTTCTTGCAATCCGGTTATATCAAAAGATTATTGCATAATCCCAGTCCCTGTTCAATACCGGTTTTCATGTCTCTCCGCACCATGCTGTCATATGCTCCCTGCGGTTATTCTTCCTCCCGCCATGGTGAAACAGACCCGCACATCCCCGATTTCTTCCGGGGAAACGGTAAAAATATCCCTGTCCAGGACGACCAGGTCGGCATACTTTCCTGCCTCAAGTGAGCCTTTCATGTGTTCATCGAATGAGGCGTAGGCGCCTCCCGCGGTATATAAATCAACCGCCTCCGCCACTGTAAGTTTCTGGGAGGGATTCCATCCTCCGCGGGGGAAGCCGCTCCTGTCCTGCCTGGTAACCGCCGCCTGGATCCCCCACAGTGGATCGAAGGGCTCCACAGGGCAGTCGGATCCCCCTGAGAGAAAAATCCCAAGGTCCTTCAGCGTCTTCCAGGCGTATCCTGAAAGGGCCCTGCGCTCCCCGACCCTCCTGAGGGCCATGGGGCGGTCCGAGGGAACAAAGGGGGGCTGTATGGCAGCACCGATTGCAAGCCGGGCCATCCTGCGGTATTGCTCCATGCAGCCCATCTGGCAGTGAACGATGTAATGGCGGGCATCCCGGTCCTTTTCACTCATGGCTTTTTCCAGGGCATCGAGGCACATATCGAGTGCACCGTCACCTATGGCATGCATGGCGATCTGCATGCCTGCACGATGGGCGGCAGAGGCCAGGCCGTCCAGTTCCTCCGCCCGGTAAATAGGTACCCCGAACGCTCCGGGCATGTCGGAATACTCCTCTTTCAGGTAGGCTGTCCTTCCTCCCATGGAACCGTCAGTAAGAATTTTCAGGGGCCCGATATGGAAGAAGGGACTGCCGTCCCCGGTGCGCCACCCGGAGGAGAGGAAAGCGTCAAGGGCCGGCCTGTCCCTCAGGAGAAGCTGTTCGGTCACCCGGAGGGGCATTTTCCCTTCCCTGTCCAGGCCCATGTAGAGGTCGATGATCCCCTGCCAGTTCCCTCCCACGCTGCCGAGATCGTCGGAATGGACCGATGTGAGTCCCGCCTCCGATGCCCGCTTTCCGGCGCGGGCGACAAGGTCCCTGAGTTTTTCGGGGCTTGGTAAGGGCCTCCGGGAGTGGACCCATTCCACGACCGTCTCCCTGACCACCCCAGTGGGGACGCACTTCTCATCCAGATCCACCACGCCTCCGGGAAAGCGGCTGCCAGATCCTATTCCGAGAGCCTCCAGGGCTCTTGTATTCAGGACTGCCACGTGGCCGCACACACGGGTCAGTATCACAGGATTGTCAGGAGTCAGTCCGTCAATATCCTCCCGTTCGAAAATGCGGCCGTCGTCGAACAGCTCGTGGTTCCATCCCCGGCCCACGACCCAGCTTCCCTGAGGCGGTTTTTCGTGATCAAGAAACGTTTTCAGCCGGCTCCGGACCTCCTGAACGGATCTGCACCCGTTCAGGCCGATCTGCTCCAGGGAAAGGGCGTAGGCGATAAAATGCATGTGTCCGTCTATGAAACCCGGCAGGCAGAGCCGGCCTCCAAGATCGATCTTTTCCGCTTCTCCGCCGGCCCCGGCAACCTCCTCGCTGGTTCCCAGCAGCGCAATTGTCTGACCTTCCACGAGCATTGCCCGGACATACCCCTGCGGTGTGCGGATTTTTCCGTTGAGCAGCGCTGTCTTTCTCATATTCATTCTCCTCCGGCCTGCCCCGGTCTGAACGAGGCGGCAAATCGTTCAAGTTCCTCCAGCTCGTCAGGAAAGAATACCTCCGAGGCGGGGAAAGAACATTTCTCCATCACGCCTTCTTCAAACAGGGCGTCAGTCTCCCCGGGTTCAAGAAACCGTGCCCCGCCAGACCGTTCGTCGTAAAGGACCAGGTGCCTTCCGGCGGTCCCTCCCTCCGGTTCAATAATGTACGCCGCACCATCGTCATTTTCGGAAATACCTGTGATCCGCATGTTCGATCATTCTCCCCGGGGAATATTTTTCGCTTCATTATACAGTCCTCCATGTATTCAGATATAATTGAAAAAGTTTTTTTGCCGGAAACTTCCGGAAGGAGAATGAATAAATGGAAAAACTTCCCCGCTCAAAAGGGTGCTTTGTGTGCGGCACTCCCGAAGAGAACAGCCGAAGCCTGGGAGTGGACATATTCTGGAACAGCGAAGAAAAAAAGACTGAAATTTCCATCTCCCCGGACTTCACGTGGTGCGGCTACGAAGGAGTGGTCCATGGAGGCATTATCGCTTCCGTATTTGACGACGCCATGGCGTGGGCTGTGAGGCAGGAGACAGGGTCATGGGCAGTGACCGGCGAGATGTCGGTCCGCTATCTCCGGCCTGTAAAGGCAGGAACTATGTATCACGTGGAGGGAAGGGTGGAGAAAATATCAGGCAGGCGCATCAATGCTTCTGCAGTCATGACGGAAGACGGGGGCAGGAAAGCCGCCGAAGCCTCCGCCCTTTTCATCGGACTGGGAGAGAAAAAACAGCCCGCCTGAGTATTCCCGTTTTCCCCGAAGCCGGAAACAAAGGGCAGTTTCACCGTTCATATCCCAACCATCAAGGAAGGTGCTGAGCAGCAATGAATCTCGTGCAATTCATCGATCCGGAGCTTGCGGAAGCAATCGAAGGCGAAAAGGCAAGGCAGAACCTCACAATTGAACTCATCGCCTCGGAGAATTTTGTCCCCGAGGCAGTACTCGAGGCACAGGGATCCGTCCTCACAAACAAATACGCCGAAGGATACCCCGGCAAACGGTATCACGGCGGCTGCCGCTTTATCGACGTGGTGGAAAGCCTTGCCATTGAGAGGGCAAAGACGCTGTTCGGCGCCGAGCATGCGAACGTGCAGCCTCACTCCGGGGTCAATGCGAACCTTGCGGTGTTCATGGCCATGCTCGACCCCGGGGACACTATCCTGGGAATGGACCTTCGCCACGGAGGGCACCTTTCCCACGGCACGGCCGTGAACATATCGGGAAAGTTTTTCAGGTCCTTCAGCTATGGCGTCAGCCGGGAAACCGGACGGATCGACTATGAAGAGGCTGAGCGCATTGCACTGGAACACCGCCCGAAGATGATCATAGCCGGGGGAAGCGCCTACCCCAGGACGATAGACTTCTCCAGGTTTGCCGCTATCGCTGAAAAAGTCGGGGCCTATTTCCTCGTGGACATGGCCCACATCGCGGGACTGGTCGCCGCAGGCGTCCACCCCAGCCCTGTGCCCCATGCCCATTTCGTCACATTTACGACGACAAAAACCATGCGGGGCGCAAGAGGCGGAAACATCCTCTGCCGGAAAGAGTTCGCCGAGAAGATCGACAAGGCGATCTTCCCCGGCATCCAGGGAGGCCCCATTCCCCAGATAATGGCGGGGAAAGCACTCACGTTCAAGCTCGCCATGACGGAGGACTTCAGGAACTACGGCCGCCGGATCGTGGAAAACGCGGCCCGTTTCGCGTCAGTCCTTTCGGCCCGGGGATTCGACATGGTCTCGGGAGGAACGGACAACCATCTTATGCTCCTGGACCTGCGCAGCAAAGGACTCACCGGAAAGGAGGCCGAGGAGCTCCTGGAAAAGGCGGGGATCACGGTGAACATGAACCTCATCCCCTTTGACCCGGAAAAACCCACGGTCACCAGCGGTATCCGAATCGGGCTGGCCGGGGTCACAAGCCGGGGTTTCTCTGCGGATGACGCGGAGGAAACAGCCCGGATAACGGCGGATATCCTGGACAGGAAACCCGCAGAAGGAACGTCGTACAGGGAACGGGTCCTCAGGCTCTGCCTGAATCACCCGCTGTACATGACCAGGGAAGAGTTATCCGCGTCCCCCTACCTGGGGAAGGAAGTCCTTCAGGTGCTGAAAAATGGAGACACACTTTACTGACAGCCGCCGGATAAAGCAGGACAGCGAAGACCTCCTCCCTGTCCTGATCGACCTCAGGAGAGATTTTCACCGGCATCCCGAGCTCAGCTTCAGGGAATTCCGCACAGCGGGCAGGGTGGCTTCGATCCTTCGGGAGCTGGGCATGGAGGTACGGGAAAAAGTGGGTGGAACAGGAGTCATAGGCCTCCTGAGAGGCCTTGAAGGCCCTTCCGTTGCCCTCAGGGCCGACATGGATGCCCTGCCGGTAACGGAAAAAACGGGACTGCCATTCGCTTCCGAAACTGAGGGGATGATGCATGCCTGCGGCCATGACATTCACACAGCATGTCTTCTTGGAGCCGCCATGCTCCTCGCCTCAAGGAGAGACTCTCTCCCCGGCACGGTAAAATTCCTGTTTCAGCCCGCCGAGGAGATCAACCGGGGGGCAAGGGCGATGATAGAGGACGGGGCACTGGACTGTCCGGTACCGGAGATGATCTTCGGGCTGCACAACCATCCCGAACTCCCTGCAGGCACGGTGGGGATCAGGGAAGGTCCCCTCATGGCTTCAGTGGATACCATTTCCGTCAGGATAACCGGGAAGGGGGGACACGGAGCTCTTCCCCACAGGGACATAGACCCCATCACCGGAGCGGCTGCGGTCATCTCGGCCCTTCAGACCGTAGTGAGCCGCAGCGTGGACCCCAGGGAACCGGCCGTTGTCTCCCTTGGAACAATACACGGAGGAACGGCAAACAATGTCATCCCGGACACGGTGGAAATGACGGGAACAGTAAGGACATTCAGCGAAGAGGTCCGTGGAGCCATGGAGGGAATGATCCGGAGAGTGGTCGGGAACACTGCTGCAGGTCTTGGCTGCAGGGGAGAACTTGCCTACCGCTATGATCTCCCCCCGGTGATGAATGCCCCGGAGCCGACGGAAATCGCCCGGCTGGCAGTGAAGTCCGCAGCCGGAGCGGATGCGCTTGTTACCCCTGTCCCCTCCATGGGAGGAGAGGATTTCGCCCTCTTCCAGGAAAAAATACCCGGGTGTTTTCTCTGGCTTGGTGTTGGAAACCCTGAGGCGGGGACCGTCTATCCCTGGCACAGTCCCTTCTTCGCGGCAGATGAGAATTCTCTTTCTGCAGGGGCGGCAGTACTGGCCCAGTCAGCTCTCCTCGCGCTGGAGCGTCTTTCGGCGAAATCTCTCCGCTGATTGAAGGCGCTTTTTTTCATCCTTTTTTCTGCAGGATTCCCCGGGTTGTACCCTGGACCTGAGGCTTCTGAAGGGCACAAATTTATTTGACATTTT
The DNA here is from genome assembly GCA_964439735.1 of uncultured Synergistaceae bacterium. Taxonomy (GTDB): domain Bacteria; phylum Synergistota; class Synergistia; order Synergistales; family Aminobacteriaceae; genus Aminivibrio. Next base: position 1,972 of record CAYTQC010000085.1, on the reverse strand, counting down.
CATCGATTTATGAATATAATTCAATCGGTTTCGAATGGTTTCCATGATATATCAATTTTCCTTCAATTCCTTCAAATTTTTCCTCCTGCAGAGAAGGCCTGTGTCTTTTCAGGAGAAAAAAGAGTGGTTCCTTTTCAGCAGGCCAACATTGTTCTGAGAATCCACGCTTTTTTCTCCGGGAAAGTGTTAGAATACCTTTCGTACGAGACAGAAAAATACTGTCCGAACCATATTTTTTCATTACCGTTAAGGGAGGTAGTTTCATGAGAAGTGAAGAAGTCTACGCGAAGTCCCTTGAGCTCCACAGGGCAAAAAAAGGCAAGGTGGCGATCGAGAGTAAAATGACCGTCAACTCCATGGCGGACCTGGCTCTTGCTTACACGCCCGGTGTTGCTGAGCCCTGCAGGGAAATAGGAAGAAAGAAGGACGCCATCTACGAAGTGACGTCGAAAGCCAACATGGTGGCAGTGATCACCGACGGAACGGCGGTCCTGGGTCTCGGCGACATCGGTCCCGATGCCGCACTTCCAGTGATGGAGGGAAAATCCATTCTCTTCAAGCGCTTCGCGGACATCGACGCGTTCCCCATCTGCATCAACTCCAAGGACTCGGACGAAATAGTGCGCACCGCCTCCCTGATCCTTTCCTCTTTCGGAGGGGTCAACCTTGAGGACATCGCGGCACCCCGCTGTTTCGAGATAGAGAAGAAGCTCCAGGAAGTCTCTGATATCCCAATTTTCCATGACGACCAGCACGGAACGGCCGTGATCGTTCTCTCCGGCCTTATAAACGCGCTGAAGGTCGTCGGGAAGAAGATCGGGGACGTGAAAATCGTCATGAGCGGCGCAGGGGCGGCAGGAACGGCCATCTGCAAGTTCCTCATGTCCGCGGGGGCGAAGAACGTCATAATGTGCGACCGGAGCGGCGCCATCTACAAGGGACGTCCGGAGCACATGAACTGGGCTAAGGAGGAACTCGCGGAACTTACGAACCCCAACGGGGAAAAGGGCCCGGTGGGTGATGCCATGAAGGGCGCGGATGTGTTCCTGGGCCTCTCCGGACCGGGGATCATCGACCAGGAGATGGTGAAGGGCATGGCCCCGAAAGCGATCATCTTTGCCATGGCGAACCCCACCCCCGAGATATATCCCGACGAGGCGAAAGCCGCCGGAGCCGCCGTTATAGCCACCGGTCGCAGCGATTTCCCCAACCAGATCAACAACTGCCTCGGTTTTCCGGGCATCTTCCGCGGGGCCCTCGACGTCCGCGCTTCCGTGATCAATGAAGAAATGAAGCTGGCCGCCGCATACGCCCTCGCGGGGCTTGTTCCCGACGAAGAGCTTCGTGCCGACAGGATCATCACGGAAGTCATGGACGACCGTGTTGTCCCGGCAATCGCGGCCGCAGTGGCTGAAGCTGCGAGAAAGACGGGTGTCGCGAGGATCTGAATCTGGCCGTAACGGCATAATTCCATTCATAGAGGAGGAAGGATAGGAATGAAACGGATTTCGGTTGTTTGTCTTGCTGCACTGTTGGTTTTTGCGGGAACTGTTGCGTTCGGGGCAGAATTCACCCTGAAACTCGGACACATCGCCGATCCCCAGAATCCCTACGCCCAGGGAGCTGTGAAATTCACCGAGCTCGTAAAAGATAAGACGGGCGGGGCTGTTGAAATCCAGATTTTCCCCAGCAGCCAGCTGGGGAACCAGCGGGACCTCATCGAAGGACTCACCTTCGGCACCGTGGACATGACCCTCACCAGCACCGCGGTCCTCGGGAATTTCCTTACCGAGGCGGCAGTTTTTGACCTCCCCTTCATTTTCCGCGACATACCTCACGCCTACAAGGCACTGGATACCGTGGGCATGGAAATCTGCAAACCTCTCGAGAAGAGGGGCATCAAGGTTCTCGCCATGTTCGAAAACGGCGTCCGCCACATGACGAACAACAGGAATCCCATCCGGAAGCCCGA
>CAYTQC010000084.1:0-7317 GCA_964439735.1 uncultured Synergistaceae bacterium | reverse complement strand
GTTTTGTACAGGATCCTAAAGACGGAGGAGGTCAGAAGAGACCCTAGGAGACGGCATCCCTTTCAGGGGAGAAGCGTTCATATTCCTTTCCGTCTATTATCTCCCTGAGTGCGGATGCCACGGCCAGGACGTCTCCGAAGGAGGAGTAGAGCGCAGTGGGGGCGAGCCTGATGACCCTGGGAGGACGAAAGTCGGGGATGATCTTTCTTTTTTTCAGGGCCCGGCAGATCCTCCAGGCCTCTTCATGTTCCACGGCCACGTGTCCTCCCCTGCGGACCTCGTCCCGGGGTGTTCCTACGGAGTAGGAGTAGGGCTGCTGTGACAGGGATCCATCAATGATATCCATGAGAAATGAAGTCAGAGCCAGTGATTTCCTCCGCAGCATCTCGATGCCGGCGCTCGCGAAAATTTCGAGCGAGGGGAGCAGGGTTGATGCCGAAAGGACGGGGGGAGTGCCGATCTGCCATCCTCCGGCAGTGCCGGCAGGATGAAATTTCAGGGACATGTCGAACTGTCGGGCCTTGTCGTATCCGAACCATCCTGCGAGTCCGGGTCGACGGGAGAAGTGCTTCCTGTTTACATAGAGGAACGCAGGGCTCCCCGGGCCTCCATTGAGATACTTGTAGCTGCACCAGAACGCGAAGTCCGCATCCCATTCCGAAAGGCGGTGAGGCACCGCTCCCGCCGAATGGGCGCAGTCGAAGCCGATGACGATGTTCCTGAGATGGGCCTCCCTGACGAGCATCTCCATGTCCAGGAGCTGGCCGCTGCGGTACAGGACTCCCGGCAGAAGGGCAAGTGCTACCGTGTCGTCAAAAGCTGCGGCAATGTCTTCCTCGTTCAGGCTTCTGCCGTCCCGTGATTTTACGAGCACGAGGTTCTTCTTCGGGTCGAGCCCCTTCAGCCGGATCTGGCTTTCCAGTGCATATATGTCGGAGGGGAAGTTCAACTCGTCCGCCACGATCTTTGTCCGGTTTCCCGACGGCTGGTAAAAGGTGCTCACCAGGGCATGAAGATTGATCGTCGTGGAGCCTGACATCACCACTTCATCGGCGGATGCCCCCATCAGGGGCGCCATTTTCCTGCCCAGTTCCTCCGCGAGATGGAACCACGGGGGCGATCCTGCCATCCAGCCTCCTATGGCCAGGTCTTTCCACTCTCCGAAGGCTTTTTCCAGGGCCTGGCCCGCTGCCTTCGGCGGCAGGCCGAGGGAGTTGCCGTCCATGTAGACCGTTGCGGGAGGAATATGAAAAAGATCCCTGAATGATTTAAGGGAATCCCACCTGTCCATTTGCTCTGCAAGGGTGCGATATTTCAGGAACCGGTCCTCCATGAGATGGACACATCCTTTCCGTTTAATAATCAATATTGGTTGAGAATACCACAACCGTGTTCTCTTCGACAAAAGAAAACACCCGTTTATTCCGGGGTTTATGGAGCATCTGCAGGGGGGGTGAGGAGCGGGGACGTAAAAAGCCCGGGAGATCTCACACCCGGGTCAGAGAATTTTTCTCCTTACGGATGACTGGTACATGGCGATTCCGGATTCGAAAATATACCACGCTGAGGCGGCCATGGCGAAAATTTCCTTTCTGCTTCCCTCCATCTTGAGTGCGGTTCCCACTCCCTGGAGAAGACTGATCATGGAGAATGCCGCACCGAAGGGATCGATGAAAGGTTTGACGGCTCCGGCCTCCTTCCCTTTTTCCACCAGGGAGGCGAGTTCATTCCTGTATTGGGAGGTTATGCGGCGGATTAGCCCCTGGCGTTTTTCCCCTCCGAAGGCCACCTCGTCGGAGAAGATGATCTGCATCACCGCAGGATTGGTGCGGATCAGGTGAAGATGAAGCCTAAAAAGGCATCCAAGCTGGTGAAGAATGTCTTCCTTGTGCCTGGAGACAAGGCAGATATTCTCCAGGATTCGGGATCCCGTTCTCTCTATAAGGGCATCGACAAGGTCCTCCCGGCCGTCGAAGTGGCGGTACACTGCCGAAGGCACCAAACCTATCCTCTCGGCGATGTCGCCAATATTCATTGCCTGGAGGCCGTTTCTGCCGGCTATTTCAAGGGCGGCGTCAAGGATCTGTTCCCGCCGGTCTTCTGTTCGCATCTTTTTTGTCCCCACGCCGGATCACCTCAAAAATATGTGAATGTGAATTCACTTTAACTTTTATTGCGGTAATAGTCAAGCGGAAGCTGTGCTGAAACATGAACATGCTGAAGCATGAAAATTGACAAAAGGGCATGGAAAAAAGACAATCGTGATACACCAATCTGTAAAAGGAGTGGAAGAAAAGATGAAAAAAATGACAGGGGCTGCTCTCGTACTCGTCCTGCTTCTGGTATGCGCCGCATCTGCGGACAGGGGGCAGATATGGCCTGTCCCTATGAAGTGGAGCGAGGACGCACAAAAGGGGATCATCCTCTCCAACGGGGAGGAGCAGGTGCTCATCCTTTCAACCGTTCTGAAGGCCGAAATTTCTTCCCCGGTGCTTGAATTCATTCCCTTCCCCTCCGAGCCCGAAGTTTTTCCCGTGGAAGGAGATCCTTTCGGGGCTGTTGAGAAACTGCTTGCGGAGAAAAAAATCGGAATGCGTATCTACGGCAAGGGGAGAAACGGGGGGGAAACAGTTTCAGTTCCTTCCGTCGCGGTTACATGGGAGGGGAAAATCGGCCCTCATGAAATAACCGTTATCCGGATCGATGACCCGGCGGGTTTTTCAGACTGGGTGTCCGGTTTTTTCAGCCGGAAAAATATTCAGGTAGAGGCCGATCTCTCGGGAATTGTCAAAATCGCCGGAGACTACACGGAACGGGGATACCGGTATTTTGTGTTCCACCTGGTCCATGCCGGGCCTGACGCTGCTCTGGTTGATCCCCTCGCCTACCGGTTTGCCTCGGGATCGCTCTACTACCCCCTGAAAACATCGAATATTGTAGGCGGAAACGGCGTTATAGACCTCGTTCTCCTGCTTCCCGGGTCGTTGGGGCTGAGGCACGGGCTTATGTCAGGCGTATTGAACGAAAACTTTGACTGGCGCCGCATCAAGGACACTCTTCCCGCCGATGGTGCGGGACGGTGGAACCTGAGTTCCTCAGCGAAGGTGGAACATGGAGAGATTCTTCCGGTTATTCCGGAGGGGGGAGACTTTTTCCGGCCAGGGGATAAAATTTACCTGCAGGCTCTCCGGTACGAAGGAGATTTGAACTTCATCGGAGACCTGGATATTCCCCTCCCGGGAATCCCTCCCTATGCGTTCAAACACGGGCATTTTATCAACCTCCCCGGGGAAAGCATACTGGAGAGCAGCGGAAGGGCGTATTACGAAATTATGGGAACATGGTCGAACGGAGAAATACTCGACCTGGTGGAGGCCTACAGGGCCAGGAAACCCGAATGGGCCTTTCCGGAAGGGGTGGAGGAATGCGTCCGCAATGAACAGTTTTTCCGGGAAAAGACGAAAAAACAGTGACGGAACGCTATCAAGCCCGGTCCGGTAATCCGGAATTCGGGAGAAGGGGAAACGCTTCCCTCCGGGTGACCATGCTTTTTACAGGGATCATTCCATTCCCGGTTCAGGGCGAAGAGGATCCCTTCCCAGGGGCTTCAGCGCCAGGAGGCTTGCCGCCATGGCGCAGGCGACGGCGAGAAAACCGGCGAAGTATCCTTCAGCGGTGAATGTTCCTGGAACTGCACCGGGGAAATGATCAATGATGAATCCTGTCCCCCACTGGAAAACCACTGCAGAGAGCACGGCAGTCATGTTCATTGCACCGAACACGGATCCTCTTTTTCCTGCAGGTGAGATGGCCGTAATTGCGGCAAGGGAGAAGACCCCTCTCATTCCGGAGGTCATGCCCACGACGAGGGCCCCGACCCCTCCGACCCATACCGCCGGACTCCACCATGCCGCGGCGAGAAGAAAAAACCAGCTCAGGGAGTTTGCGGTGCTCACTTTCCTCATTGCCGCAGGGAGGCTTGCGGGCGTGACGACCACACCGCTGGTGAGGATGGGGCCCATCATCATTCCCACGCTGACGAGGGAACTCCAGAACCGTGCCGACGCTGGGGATGCGTCGAATGCCGCCGCGAACCAGGAGACTCCCCACAGCCCCTGGAATGTAAGCAGCGATGCGGAGGATATGGCCCACAAGGTTTGAAGCGCCCGAAGGCGCGGGGTTTTGAAGACAAAAAGAACGGCATTCCAGATACCCGGAAGAATGGAGAGCAATCCCCTGTCGGCATTCCCTGCAGATGAAAGGCGTATGGGATCCTTCGAAGCTTTTGTCATCAGGAAAAAGCTCATGAGGAGGGGGACCGCTGCAAGAAGGGCAAAGGTGACGGTCATCCCGAAGATGTCTATTGCGAACCCTAGCGGAGCCACTGAGACGATAGCCCCCAGGCTGGAAAGCCCCATGTTGATGGCCGCGTAAAAACAGTATCGTTCGGGAGGAAAGGCGAAGGCCTGGAAGACCAGGACGGCGGAGTACATGGGGGCCACGCCGAACCCAGAAAGGAGACGCCAGGCACCGAGAGTAAACGGAGTGCGGACGAGGGTAAGCAGAAGGCAGGAAGCAGCGGTGAGCAGCAGGCCGAAGATCACTACCCTTACAGGGCCGTACCGGTCGTGAAGAACGCCGGAAACCGGCTGAAGAAAAGCGTAGGCGTAGAAATGAACGCTGGAGATGAAGCCGATAAGGGACGCGCTCATTCCCAGCCGTACCCCTTCGAGAGGCAGCACCACCGAGGCCGAGATACGGAAGAAAACGGTCAGGAAAAAAGCCCCCACAAGCAGCAGGAAGAGGGGAAACGACGAATCAGAAACAAGATCATGAACGGTTTTTTTCGATAACGACACTGCGGCTTCACCTTTGCTTCCGTTGATTTGCAGAGAAGCATACCACAGGAATGTACGGGGAAGAAGGGGAAATCCGCCGAAATAGGGTTGATAGCCCGTACATGGATGGTAAGATAAAAAAACACTGTATCCGGAGGATGGATCATGAATCAGAAACTATGGAAAACTACGGCATGCCCCTACGACTGTCCTGACGGATGCGCTCTGCACGGCTGCTTCGACGGGAAGGCCGTGACCCTGGAGCCGAACCCTGATCTTCCCTATTCCACCTTCCTCTGCGGGAAGGGGAAGCGGTGGGCCGACAGAGCCACAAGTTCGGCCCGGCTCTCTTCCCCCCTTGCCCGAAAGGAAGGGAACCTCGTTCCCGTCTCCTGGGAGGAGGCACTGGACCTCTGGGCGGGAAAGATCCGGGAATCGGTGGAACGGAACGGGCCGTTGTCTGTCATGTACCTGTCCAGCGCGGGTTCCATGTACTTCTCGAAAAAACTGCTGCCTCATGTCTTTGCTTCCCTCGGAGGATACACCACGAAGATAGGAAACCTCTGTTCCTCGGCAGGGAGTTTCGGTCTTAAGCAGACCTTCGGCGAGGTTCCGGTCACTCCTCCCGAGACCGTCGAAGCCCATTCCCTGGGCGTACTCTTCTGGGGCAGGAACGCCCTGGAAACTCATGCCCACGTGGTACCTGTCCTGAAGAAAGTCCGGGAACGGGGAGGGGAGATAGCCGCCCTTGAAATACGAAACACTCCGACGACACGGTTCGCCGACCGGTGGTGGCGGCTTGCTCCCGGCGGTGACTGGGCCCTGGCTGCCTGGCTCTGCCGGAGGATCCTTGACGGGGAAAAGGATTTCGCAGGCTGGCGGGAGCACACTGCCAACCCGGGGGAGTTCGAGGCGGCCGTGAAAGGGCTTGACAGCGGTTCCCTTCTTGCGGCGGCAGGACTGAACGGAGAACAGGCGGAAGACGTATATTCCTGGCTCCTCCGTTTCTCCCCGGTGACCCAATACCCGGCCTTCGGTGCTCAGCGCTACCTTCACGGCGACATGCAGTTCCGGTGGATCGGCGCCCTTGCTGTGCTTCTCGGGGCTTTTTCGCAAAAAGGCGCGGGGCTGGCCTTCAGCAAGGATGAAATGGCCCTCTTTCCTTCACGGCTCTCTCCGGCTCCCGCTCAGGTCAGGTCCCTCTCTGTCTCGGGGTGGCCGGTAGAACTTGAAGGTCTCGAGCCACCCGTTGAGGTGCTTGTTGTTTCAGGGGCCGACCCTGTCCGCCAGAATCCGGCGTCGGACCTTGTGAAGAAGGCCTACGAAAAAATCCCCTTCACCGTGTGCGCGGATTTCATCCTCTCGGACACCGCCCGGGCATCCAGCCTGGTGCTTCCCATAACCACTTTTCTTGAAGAGGAAGGGGACTGGAGAGGATCCTACTGGCACAGCTATCTTGTCCGGAGCCATCGGGTGCTTCCTCCCCGGCCGGGCGCTCTGGAGGAAACGGAGATCTACACACGGCTTGCCCGGAGGCTCGGACTCGACTGCGACCTGAACGCCATGAAAGAGGAAATGGACCTGGAGATGCGCTCTTCTCCGATACTCGAGCCCGTGGGGAAAGGAGTCTACCGGTGGAACGAGCCTGAATACTGGCGTTCAGGGGAAAAAAGGGCAGTCCTGCCGGTCCGGGTACCGGAAATTGAGAAGGGGCCTGCCGGGTACCTCCGGCTGGTCACCGTCCACAGAAAAGAATATATCAACGGCCAGAACTGGGATGTTCCCTCCGCGGCGGAGATTCCCGTGCTTTCCATGAACCCTTCCGACGCAGCGGGCAGGGGGCTGAAAACCGGGGACAATGCGGTGGCGGTAAACTGCAGAGGAGGATCGCTGAAGGTGAGGGTCGCGGAAGACCTGTCACTTGGCAGCGGGTACTCCATCCTGCCCCAGGGAACCAGGGGAGTGAATCTTCTTACCGATCCCCTCGTCAGCCCGGGGTCGGGCGCACCGTTCGCCGAGAGCTGGATCACGGTTGAGAAGGCCGGTGTGCCTGTTCAGGGAGGATCTGTATGAAAATGCGGTTTGTTCTGTACATTGTGGGGGGATATGCTCTCCTTGTCCTCTTCGCCTTTCTTCTCGCCGATTCGCTGGTCTTTTTTCCCCGCGGGGAACTGAAGGCGGATCCTTCCGAACGGGGGCTTGAGTACGAGGATGTGAGCTTCCGGGCAGATGACGGCACTCTTCTTCACGGATGGTTTCTTCCGGGGAAGGGGAGGGGAACCCTCCTTTTCTGTCATGGGAACGCGGGAAACATCTCACATCGCCTCGATTCCCTCGAGATTTTCCACAGGCTGGGACTTTCGGTCTTTCTTTTTGACTATCGGGGATACGGAAGAAGCGGGGGAAAACCTTCCGAAGAAGGGCTCTACAGCGATGTGGAGGGCGCCTGGCGCTGGCTGGCGGAAGAGCGGGGAATCAG
>CAYTQC010000083.1:0-7344 GCA_964439735.1 uncultured Synergistaceae bacterium | reverse complement strand
CCGGCATTTTTGCCGGGTGGCTGAGCATGCGCGAAGAGGACGGCTACATGCGCTCCGAGCTTGTCCGACATGCAAGGCTGTTCGCCGAGACGGTAAATATGGACGGTATAAGGACCCTGAAAGGGAATGTCTCTGACCTTTCCCGGCCTGAATACCGCAGGCTGAAGGACCAGTTTGCCGCTGCGGCAGGCATCTTCCGCGGAAGCCGGTTTCTATATCTTGTGGGGCGGCGTCCCGGCGGGGATGTGTTTTTTTATCTTGATTCCGAGAAGCCCGGATCGGAAGATGAATCGCCTCCCGGCCAGGTTTATCCCGAATCCGATCCCCGGTTTCTCCCGGTATTCGAAGAGAACCGCCCTGTCGTGGCAGGGCCTGTTTCGGACCGTTGGGGGACGTGGGTTTCGGCATGGTATCCTGTCGTTGACCCTGCTTCCGGAGCGGCGGCGGCTGCCATCGGCATCGACTTTGACGCCGAATACTGGCGTCAGGCCGTCAGGGATGCCGCCATACTTCCGAATATTGTCGCAGCCCTCCTTGCAGCAATGCTCTATGCCGGATTCATAACCATAAAAGGCCGGGAAACCATGGAAGAGGATACGAAGCTGGGATTCAGGCACATTGAGGCTGTTCTTGTCCTCTATCTCGGCATTCTCGTCTCGCTGGTCACTGCCCAATTCATGCATGGACAGGATCTCAGGCGGCAGCGCGAGTCCTTCGAAAGCCTCAGCGATGCATATTCCACGGAGTTAAATTTACGGATCCACAGGGTTTTCGGGCAGTCGCTCAGGGCTCTCGGCGGATTTATCGAGGCATCCGATCTGATTACCCGGGATGAATTCCATGTTTTTGCGGGATATTTTTCGAATACTCCCGGTGTGGAGAGCGCCCTGTGGATTCCTGTGGTGAACCGGAAAGACAGGATGTCCTTTGAGAAATCCGCAGGAAGTGAATACGGCCGGAAATTTTTCATCAGGGACAGGAATGGAGAGGGCGGTTTTTCCGCTGCCGGAGATCGGCAGAACTATTTCCCCGTTCTGTATTCCTGGCCGGACGTTCCGGAAAAAAACATCCTCCTCGGGATTGATCCATCCCGTGACATCGCCTGGGAAGAGGCAATGACAAAGGCCGCGGAAAGCGGCCTTGCAACGGCGTCGGTAGTCCCATTTCCCCCATCTGCCTCTTCTTCGCCGCGCATTGCGGCGTTCCGCCCCGTTTTCGGAGGCGGGGGCATCCTTGAGGGGTATGCGGTATTGACTCTCAGGCCTGATTTTCTGGTCAATACAGTTCTTGATGGCGGGCAAGGGCTTATCTCCATGAGACTTTGGCGTTTTATGCCCGACGGTGAGCCCCGGTTGCTTACCGGCACTTCCTTTCCTGCCCCCGAAGAAATTCATTTTGCAAGAAAAGAAGTCTCTTCAGGAGGCGACCTTTGCTCTATCAGACCAATCCTGTTCCTCGGCGAGACGTTCATCGCCGAGGTTCACCCCGGAGACGGATTCTACACCCGCCATCCCTCCCACACCGGGTGGATTACCCTGGTAAGCGGAATATTGATCACCCTTACCATGGCGTTTCTCGTCCAGTCCATTGCGCGCCGCGAGGAGATCCTTGAGAAGAAGGTGGACCAGAGGACTGCGCAGCTCAGGGAGAGCGAATCCCGATTCCGCTCTCTTATCGAGGATGCGCCCTTTCCTGTGGCCGTGATCACTCCTGATGGAACAGTGCTTTTTTCCAACGCCCAGGCAGCGGTTTTTTTCGGAGTGCCTGCTGCATCCGCCATCGGCAAAAATTTTACAGAGGAATACTCCATTCTGGAGCATCCGGAAAACTTCCCGGGTTTTGCAGAGAGCCTCAGGTCCATGGGCTCCATCCGGGGCAGGGAAGCCCATTTCAGAAAGCCTGACGGAAGCAGTATCTGGGGCCTTCTTTCCGCCCGGGCTTTCCTTTTCGGGGAACGGGAGGCTATTCTCGTGGCCCTGCAGGATATTACGGAGAGAAAAACGCTCATGGACAGGCTTCAGCTGTCATCCCAGATATTCAGCACAACATCGGAAGGAATCCTGGTCACCAATGCGAGCGGGGTGATCGAGGACTGCAACCCGGCCTTTGAAAAGCTGACAGGCTACTCCCTGGAGGAGATCCAGGGGAAAAAAACAGAAATGTTTTCCGCCCAGAAGGAAAGCCGGGAAGACCTGGAACTTTATAGGCGTGCGATCATGGAGAACGGCGTGTGGCAGGGGGAGATGTGGAACCGCCACAAGAACGGAGAGCCATACCCTGTATGGGCTACAGTGAGTTCTGTAAAAGACGCCCAGGGGGTAACGACCCATTATGCAACAATACTGACCCACATCGGGGCTATCAAGGACGAGCAGCTCCGGCTGGGCCATCTCGCCAGCCATGACCTGCTCACGGGGCTTCCCAACCGCATGCTTCTTCTCGACAGGCTTGAGATGGGCCTGGCAAGGGCAAAGCGGAATGGATCCCTCGTGGCGGTTATCTTTATCGATCTGGACGGTTTCAAGGAAGTGAATGATGCCTATGGCCACGAGACGGGAGATATTCTTCTTGCCTCCGTGGCGGAGAGGTTCTCAGGCAGTATCCGGGAACAGGACACGGCAGCCCGGTACGGCGGCGACGAATTCGTCATCGTTCTGGACGGGCTTCCGGGCATAGAAGACGCGAACGCGGCTTTTCACAGGATTTCCCTGGCCTTCTGTGTTCCCTTTGATGTAAGGGGCATGGCCCTTTCCATCGGAGGGAGCATGGGCATGTCTCTTTTCCCCATGGACGGGAATGATGCCGGGGGGCTTCTGTCGAAAGCTGATACGAGAATGTACAGGGAAAAAAAGAAGAATAAAATGGGCTCCGGAGGAGCTGCCGGCAAAGTTGAAGCGGGGGGGGGCGCCTAACCGAGGGACCGGAGGAGTTTCCCCTGGGATATGAGGAAGTAGCGCTGCAGTGTGCTCCAGTTCGTCTCGCGGAGCATGACCGGCCAGGGATCTTTCTCGGCGTCGTCGAAGAAGCTCAGGCTTTTCACCATGTGGTAGAGGTTGAGCTTCGTCCCGGGGAATTTGCGGGGAAGCAGGAGGAAAAGCTCTTCCAGTGATATGCCCTGGAGGAACAGCTCGTAGAGGTCCAGAAAATCCTTTCTCGCTCCCCGGTCTGAGAGTGCCGCCCATTTCATCAGTCCGGTGTCCCTTGGGGACGACATGAAAAGACCGGGCAGTTCGGGCGGCTGTTCCAGGGGGTCGAGAAGAGGATTGGGATAGTGGAGCCAGGTCACCCGTATGCCGTCTACCCAGCCGTGGAACGTCCCTGCGCGGGTTTCGGCCACCGTTACCCTGCCGAAGGGCGCAAGAAGCGAGGGGAGTTTTCCGGGGTCGAACGTTCCCGGCAGAAACCAGTCGAAGTCCTCGGACTGGCGGTGTCCGTACATGAGGGCCAGGGCAGTCCCCCCGGCGAGATATGCCCCCTGGAGCGGGGGCTGGGTGCAGAATCGCTTCAGAAGAGATTGTCTGGGTTTGTCGAGAACATCCCAAAACATTTCATTTCCTCCTCTTTCAGCCCGAAATAGTTCTGCCAGCACCGGGCAGTCTTCCTGCTCAACCGGCGGCTGGAGGAGACCACCGAACGGATTTCTTCCTCAGCAACGTTTTTCAAAAGCCACGTGAGCTGTTCCTCGTTTCCGAGGTTCAGCACCCGTTCAATGATCGCGGTCCTGTTCCGCTGAAAGTCTATGCAATTCCAGTCAGCGTCCCAGAAAAGGGGGCGCAGTATTTCAGGCAGACGGCTGTATTTTTCTGCTTTTTCGAACACTGTTCCGCTCATGATAGCCATATTATACCGCCTTCCGCCGTTCCGTGTCCTTCGTGTCACCTGCAGAGGTTCAGCGACTGGAGGAGGGACGTGCAGTAGTGTTCCACGTCCTCTGCCGTGGGGAGAGAGAGTACCTTTTCCGCGGCCTGTTCCAGGTCGCTTTTCCGCAGGTTCCGGATGATCCATCGGGCCTGGAGGATCGATGAGGCGGTCATGCTGAACTCCTTGAGCCCCATGCCGAGAAGGACGGGTATCAGTTTCGGGTCTCCGGCTGATTCTCCGCACATGCCCACCCAGATTCCCGCCTCGCGGCCGTTGTCGATGACCGTCTTTATGAGGCGCAGCACGGCCGGGTGGTACTGGGAGTACAGGTGGGAGAGCTTTTCATTGCCCCGGTCCACGGCCACAGTGTACTGAATGAGGTCATTGGTGCCGATGCTGAAGAAATCCACTTCTTTTGCGAAATAGTCCGAGAGGATCGCCGCCGAAGGCACCTCCACCATGATCCCCGACTGCACGGACTCGTCGAAAGGAATCCCTTCCTTTCTGAGTTCCTCCTTGGTTTCTTCAAGAATTTTTTTTGCCGCCCGAAGTTCCTCCAGGCTCGATATCATGGGAAAGAGGATACGGACGCATCCGAAGGCGCTGGCCCTGAGGATGGCCCGAAGCTGGACCTTGAAGATCTCCTGTCTGTCGAGGCAGAGGCGGATGGCGCGGTAGCCGAGGAAGGGGTTCTCCTCCTCGGGAATGGCGAGGTAGTCCAGTTTTTTATCTCCCCCGATGTCCAGTGTCCTGATGATCACCGGGCGTCCCTCCATGGCCTTGACCACGTTTTTGTAGTCCTCGAACTGGAGGTCCTCCGGGGGCAGCAGGGAACTGTCAAGGTAGAGGAATTCCGTGCGGTACAGGCCGATGGCCTCGCCGTCATTCTTGAAGACATCGTCGAGGTCCTTTGGAGAAGCCACGTTTGCGGCGAGTTCGATCTCTACTCCATCCAGGGTCACGGTGCTCATACCGCGGATCTCCGACAGGCTTTTCTTGAAGCACTCGTACTTCGCCAGAAGATCCTCGTAACGGGCGACAGTCTCTTCGTCGGGGTTGATGAAGACCTGCCCCGTTTCTCCGTCCACGATGATGAGATCGCCGTTTTCCACGTAGTCGAGTATCTTCCTGACTCCCATGACAGCGGGGATCTCCAGTGTCCTTGCGAGGATGGCGGAGTGAGACGATTTTCCCCCCGTTTCCGAGACGATTCCGAGAGTGTTCTCCCTGTCAAGCTGGGAGATGTCCGATGGGGTTATCTCCCTTGCCACCACCACGGATTTTTCCCGGAGATTTGACAGGTCTACCCCTCCCACCTGGAGCAGGAGCTTGAGTACGCGGTCGGAGATGTCCTTCACGTCGTCCGACCTGGCCTTCATGTAATCATTCCCCATGCTTTCAAAGATCTGTATGAGGCTGTCGGCCACAGTTTTAACCGCCCATTCGGCGTTGACGCTCTCGTCGAGGATCATTCGCTCGATATGGCCTACGAAATCCGGGTCTCTCAGCATAAGGCCGTGGGACTTGAAGATCGCTGCCTCTCCGGGGCCTACCGTCTCCAGCACCCGGGAATAGGTCTCCCGGATCTGCTCTCCGGCAAACTCCATGGCGGTACGGAAACGCCCGATCTCCCTTTCCGGTTCCTCGACGAATTCCCTGAGGATGTCGATCTGTTCCTTCCAGTGGATAACAACCCTGCCCACGGCAATGCCCGGAGACGCCCCGATTCCCTTCATGATGGTCACCACCTGCCTGTATTTGCTGATATCTTATCAGTATACCTGTAAATTGCTGTTTTTGGTGGAAAAAAGCGCTCGCTTCCAGAGTATTGTCCTAAATGGTCCCTCATGGAAGCAATCAATGATAAAGATTATCATTGTCGATACCGGGAAAGTATGGTAGTATTCAGAAGCCTGCATGTCAGGCTTCCTCCGAGCCGTACCCCCTCCCGGTTTTTCCCTGGGGGACGGCCGATGGGTTCTTCCGGAAACGGAAGAGCCTCCCGCGTTCGGAAAGGAGGAGCGGCCGTCGTCATTACGCCGGGGACCGTCTCCTTGTTTTGAGGAGACGGTCCTCTTTGTTTTTCCCGGAGGCCAATAATGCATCGTTCGTCGAGAGAGTGCTTCTTTCTTGCGCTTATGGGTTCGTTTCTTGTCGTGTACATCCTGTGGCCCCTTGGAGGTCTTTTTCTCCGGGCCGACTGGAATCTCGTAGCCTCCGCCTCCCTGGAAAAAGAGGTTGTCGGCGCGCTCTGGAGAAGCATCTGGACCGCGGCCGCCGCCACAGGGATCATCGCGCTGTTCGGCACTCCCCTCGCCTATGTCCTTGCACGGAAATCATTCAGGGGTAAGGCGGTTCTTGAAGCAATAATCGATGTGCCTATCATGATCCCTCACACAGTGGCGGGCATAGCGGTCCTCATGGCCTTTTCACCCAAAGCGCCTGCAGGGGCCCTTCTGGTGAAGGTGGGGCTTTCCCCTGTCAACAGCCATCTCGGCATCATTCTCGCCTGTATGTTCGTCTCCATTCCCTTTTTCGTGGACGCGGCGAAAGACGCGTTTTCAGGCGTTTCCCCCAGGATAGAGAAGGCGGCCAGGACTCTGGGAGCCTCGTTTCCCCACGTTTTTTTCCGCATATCGCTTCCCATGGCCAAGAAAGGGCTCATTTCGGGCCTGATCATGAGCTGGGCCAGGGGAGTCAGTGAATTCGGAGCCATCGTCATCGTCGCCTATCATCCTATGGTGGCCCCGACGCTCATTTACGACCGCTTCGCCACCTTCGGCCTGAAGTATTCCACTCCTGTGGCGGTGCAGCTTATCCTCGTCTGTCTCGGAATGTTCGTCCTGCTTCGGCTGGTGGCGGCCGGAAAGAGAAGAGAGGACGCAGAGTCATGATAGAGCTTGAAAACCTCTCTATTGATCTTGGCAGTTTTGCTGTTGATTCCCTGAACCTGAGGGTGGAACGGGGAGAATTCTTCATGGTCGTGGGACCGAGCGGAGCGGGAAAGACCCTGATGCTTGAGGCGATCGCCGGACTCAGGCCCCTCTCCGGCGGAAGGGTGCGGATAGACGGGCGGGACATGACGGGCCTTCCTCCCGAGAAAAGGAACATCGCGCTTGTCTACCAGGATTATGCTCTTTTTCCCCACATGTCGGTGGAGCGCAACGTTCGCTGGGGGCTTCGTTTCTGCGGAAAACCTGACGAAGAGAGAGTCAATGGGCTTATCGACCTCTTCAGGCTTCGCTCTCTTCTCGGCCGTTCCCCTGAGACCCTGTCGGGAGGTGAGCAGCAGAGGGCGGCCCTTGCCCGGGCCCTGGCCGTAAAACCGTCCGTGCTCCTGCTTGATGAACCGCTTTCAGCCCTCGACCCCTCCTTCAGGGAGGAGCTTCGGGACTACCTGGCCGAAATAAACCGTGAGGGCATGACTATCGTCATGGTGACCCACGATTTCGGCGAAGTGCTCTCGCTGGGAAACAGGGTCGC
>CAYTQC010000082.1:0-7355 GCA_964439735.1 uncultured Synergistaceae bacterium | reverse complement strand
CGGTTCTTGGCTCCGCCCGAAGTGACGATTTTCGACATCGTCAGAAAAAAGGGGAACTGAAGGGTAGAAAACAAACTCCTATCAGCCCCCGATTCTGCTGCAGGTGGAGAGGACACTCTCTTCCGGCGCCCCTACTTCTCCTCCATAAGCTCAATGATGGCGCCATCCTTCCGGACGAAGCAGAGCCAGCAGGCGCCTCCATCCATTTTGGGGACGATGACCTCGTCGGCCAGGGCAGTGTATTTCTCGATGGAATCGACCTTGGCGGCCACGTGCACATCGTAGTGCATGGACTCGGGGAAGACCGTCCCGGGAAGGAAACGGACGTATTCAATGGCGAAGGGTGACTTTTCCGGCGGGGTGACGAAGATCTCCGCCCCGGGGGCGTAGGTCTCCCCCTCTTTGCTCTGAGTTGTGGGGATGCCGATATGGACGATCTCGAACATGGTATCTCTCCTTTCGGGCTTTGCTCAATGGAAGAACAGAGGGGGGACGGAAATTTCCGTCCCCCTTTTTCGTGCAGTCTTCAGGAACGGTTTTTTATTTCAAGGAAAGCCTCGTACGCCTCCCTGTCAGTGAATCCTTCGTGAACCACTTTTCCCACGGCCATGGCCATGGCTGCCGGATGTTCACTCTGGAAGATGTTCCGCCCCATGTCCACTCCCCTGGCACCCTCCCGGACGGCCCGGTACGCCATTGTAAGGGCCTCGTCCTCGGGGAGCTTCTTGCCCCCGGCGATGACGATGGGGACGGGGCACGCCGCCGCGATCTCTTCGAAATCCTCGCAGTAATAGGTCTTCACCATTTGAGCCCCATGCTCCGCCAGTATCCGGGTCGCCAGGAGGAAGTACCTGGCGTTCCGGACAAGCTGCTTCCCCACGGCCACTACGCCCAGCACGGGGATGCCGTACCGCTCTCCCTGATCCACCGCACGACACAGGAGTTCAAGGGAATCCCCCTCGCCCGGTGCCCCGATGAATGTCTGGACGGCCAGGGCCGAGGCGTTCATCCGCAGGGCATCCTCCATATCCAGGCCTGCCCCTCCCCCGACGCTCATGTCTTCGTGAAGCACCGAGGCGTCATGGGTGGCCCGGATGCAGAGGGGCTTATCCGTAGAAGGAGAGACGCAGGAGCGCAGGGCTCCCCTGGTCGCCATGAGCACGTCTACGAAGGGAAGCAGGGGTTCGATAACGATGTCCAGCCGCTCCAGTCCTGATGTGGAGCCCATGATGTAGCCGTGATCGAAGGCCAGCATGACCGTGTTGCCCGAAGAAGGGCGAAAGATGCGGGAAAGCCGGTTCTTCATCCCCCAGGAGCAGTGTGAGAGCCCCTTCACGTGGAATCCGCAGAGCATTGGGGGGACGTCCAGGCGGTAGTCCTTGCCCGAGCTGTTTCCGACATTGTCAGCCATTGTCTCATCTCCTCCCGGCAGTTCCTGGCGTGTACGCCGTCATTTGTTGAAGGCGATGGTCCGGGCGGGGGTGTTCCAGAAGCGCAGGAACTCGTCGTTCCACCTGGCGATGTTGAGCTGGAATCCCGCCTGTTCCTGGACGGTGAGGATCTCGCCCACCATGTTGGCCACTACCTCGATGCCGAGGCTCTCGAGATAGCGCACACAGTCCTTGTACAGGATGAACTGCTCCATGAGGGTGGTGGCCCCGGAGCCGTTCACCATGACGAAGGCCCTGTCCCCTTTCTGGAGAGGGATGTCCTTCACCAGGGCATTGGCCATGATGGCGATCGTCTCTCTTGCTGTCTTCATGGGCTGCCGTCCTCCGCCGCCCTCACCGTGCTGCCCCATTCCTATTTCCATGTCCTCGTCACCCAGGTCGCCGAATGAGGCTCCGCTTGCGGGGTGGGTGGCGCAGCGGACCGCCACGGCAATGGTGGCCATGCTGTCGGCGTAGCGCTGGGCGAGGTCGGCCACCTCGTCAAGGGATCTGCCTTCCTTCGCCGCCGCCGCCGCAATATGATAAAGAGGCACGGCGCCGGCAAGCCCCCGGCGGTCGTCGGCGTTGGATCGGGGGGCGTTCGAGATGTCCTCCTGGGTGACGACCTTTCGGACGTTCAGTCCTGCCTGTTTGCACATTTTCATGGTCATGTTGCCGGTGAGCATGTCCCCGGCGTGGTTGAGCACCAGGAAGAGTACTCCCTTTCCCTTGTCAGCCAGCTTGATTGCCTCGAAGCAGCTCTGGGGGTTAGGGGCGGCGAACACGTCTCCCGCCACTGCGATGTCCAGCATGCCGTCGCCCACAAAACCCGAAAGGGCGGGCTCATGGCCGGTGCCGCCCAGCGTCACGATTGTCACCCGGCCGGCATCCTTAAGAGCTTTGGAAACCACCAGGTTTCCCGGAAGCACATCAACAATGTTCCCATGGGCAAGGGCGAGTCCCTCGAGCATTTCAGCAGTCAGTGTATTCGGATCGTTGAGAAACTTCTTCATCTTCATGTCAGTCATCCTCCCTGCGTTATTGGTCCTTTTTCAGCCCCTCCAAGAGGCCCTGAAAGAAATACCGCATTGACATGGCCCCGGCGTCCGGCGTGCCTATGCTCCGTTCCCCGTAGTTCTTCGCCCGGCCGAACCTGGCGGCGAAATTGGCGGTCTCCCTTGCCCCGGCCTCGGCAGCTCCGGCAGAGGCCTTAATCATGTCCGCCAGGCCCCCTGCCGCGGCGCACAGGACATCCACGGCCGGCTCCAGGGCGTCCATCATGGTCTTGTCACCCTTTTTTGCCCTCGATATTTCAAAGAGCGTTTCGTAGCCACTGCGGAACATGGACCTGAACTCTTCTTCGCTCATCTCGATCCGGTCCGGAGCCCCATCGGCCAAGCCGTCAAAGAGTGTGGTCCACAACGGTACGGCACTCCCCCCGTTAATGGTCATCACGGCCATGGAAATGCCGCTCATCAGGTCCTTTATGGTGCCGTCCTCCCCAAAGGAACGGACAGCATTCTTCATGGCCGTCATGATTTTTTCCATGGTGATGCCGTGGTCGGCGTCGCCGAATCGGGAGTCGATATCCGTCAGCTCATCCCTGGCCGAGATAACGCAATCTGCTCCTCCAAGAAGCATTTGCTTCATTTGCCGCAGGGTTACCGTCACATTTTCGACCTCCTCTTTATTGAGATTTGAAAAAAATCTATTCATGACTTCAAGTTATTTTACATTCGTCAAAATTAGTTGTCCATAGAGTTACATATGTTAATTTGCACTTGAAAAAATCCCAAGAAACAGTGCCCGAAACCATGTGATTTAGGGTACAGAGAGGAAATATGGGGTGAATTGACCGGGGTCACTGAAGGTCGGAGGGCTGGGTGATCTGATCCGCCAGTGTGTCCGGCAGCACCAGGTGGGTGATGATTCCCGTGCGGAGCGCTCCGAGAAGGCTCTCGGGGGTGAGATAGTCGGCGCAGAGAGCCACCACGTTTTTTGCTGTCCGCAATCGGGAAAGAGGGATCTGCATTGCGATGTCGTTCCGGGGCTCGATGAAGCGGCCGTTAATATCGTAATAGTGGGCGAGGATTCTTCCTACCGCCCGCTCTTCGACCAATGCCCTTCCGAACCGTGCCGCCGTGGCAAGGTCGGGGGTGGCGTGCAGGTTGGATATCCCGATCACTGCCGTTGTCAGGCTCATCCACCTGGATTCGATATCCCTGTAGGCCTCTGTATGCTCGTACATCCGCTTCTCATCCTCTGAATCGAAGAGCCCCGGCATGTACAGGTAAGAGGCATTGAGGCCCGACTGGACCGCGATCAGGCGAACCAGTTCGTTAGTGTGATAGCTGCGGAAGGAGGCTTTTATTCCGCCGATGAGTGGAAAAATCTCACCCTGCCGGGGTACGGGGTCCGGCGTCCTGGTCCCTGCGTACTCTGAGAACATGCCCACCATGTAACCGCAGCCCACTCCCGTATACTCCGTTTCTTCAAGCTCGTCGTGCCAGAATGTAAAAGCCCTCCGGGCCACTGAGCTGTTTCCGTCCCGGGTGGAAGAACCTCTTGACGGCACCACAAATGCCCGCTTCAGGGAGAAGCGTGCGGTCACTCTTCCGGCCAGGAGTTCCTGGGCACTACCCGCCTCGTTGATAGTTATGGTGACAACGCCGCATTCCCTTGCTTCCGCCAGAAGCCTGGACACCATGGGGCGGGAGATCCCCATGACCCCGGCGATCTCGCTCTGGAGCATATTGTCCTTGTAATACATACTTGCCGCAGCGATCAGTCGCTTCAGTTTCCTGTCGTCAGGTACCATGGTGCCTCCAAAATGTGGTTTTCGACCATTGTAGAGACCCTGCTGACATATGTCAAAAAAAACACGTTATGCGTCCTTTCATCAGAAGAAAGGGTCACCAACACTCCTATAAGTCAGCTGACCGGTGTCTCCCGGAAAGAAATGAACGCTGATTTACTCCCGTTATCAGTGTCCGAAAATTATTAAAGGGATTACTTTTTCACCATCAAAATATCTTTTATTGTTTAATTTATTCTTGTCTTTCATGTTTTTTTCTAATTTTGTCAGGTCTTTTTCTCAATCTCCCATTTCATGTATAATGCAGACTATCATCTTAAAGGAGAAGCATACCATTTACCATTCCCGTTCCCTCACGTCTGGGAAAATAAGCTCTCAACTACTCTTCCTCGCAATCCCGCTGCTGATGGGCAACATATTCCAGCAGTTCTACAATGTCGTGGCAGCAATTATCGTCGGAAGATACGTGGGGGAAGAAGCCTTCGCGGCGATCGGTGTCGGCGGCACTGTGATGAACCTCTTTATTTTCATTCTCATGGGCTGCTGTACAGGTGTTTCCATTATTCTCGCCTCCCTCTTCGGAAAAGGAGACTACCACTCACTTCGAAAAGAATGCTTTCTGGCCGTAGTCTTCGGCGCCGGTTTTACCCTTGTGGTGAGCACAGCTTCGATCTTCTTTCTGCCGCTTCTCCTGGAAAGCATCCACACACCTCCCGAGATCTTCGGATACACGCAAAGTTACCTGAATATAATCCTGGGAGGCCTGCTGGCGACGTTTTTCTACAACCTCTGCGCCGCTGCGCTTCGTGCTGTGGGCAATACGAAATATGCCCTGGTATTCCTGGTGATCGCCGTGATCCTCAATGCCGCACTCACCTTTGTGCTGGTAGCGGGTTTTGGCTGCGGCATTGCCGGTGCAGCCTGGGCAACCGTCTTTTCCCAGGGACTCTCCGCAATACTCTGCATGGGCTACATCGTGAAAAAACTTCCCTTTCTCGTACCGACAAGAGAAGACATGCGCTACGACGGCCTTCTGCTGAAAAAAACCATTCAGTTTGCCTCACTTTCCGCTATGCACCAGTCTAGCCTCTACATTGGCAAACTCCTGGTGCAGGGAGCGGTCAACCTGCTCGGCACAGCCGCCATAGCGGCCTATACGGCAACTGGAAGAATAGAAGGGATTTCACTGGCTTTTGGGGAAAGCGGGTCCGAATCCATCTCGGTCTTTGTTGCACAGAATACAGGAGCCGGCGACAGGAAGAGGGCACTGAAGGGCTTTATGGAAGGAGTGTCTTCACTCATCGTCCTCGGCGTCTTCATGTCTTTCACCCTGTACGCTACAGCACGACCGTGCGTTACTGTTTTCGTAGGCGCCGGCCAGACCTCCGCCATTGCCGAGGGGGTCTCCTACATGCAGATCCTCTCCTTTTTCTACGTCCTGTCCTACATAGGAAGTTCCTTCGTCGGCTTTTTCAGGGGCAGCGGACGGATAAACATCCCCCTGATCGGGACAACCCTGCACATTTCTCTGCGGGTGATCCTCTCGTACTGGCTGGCACCGGAAATGGGCCTGAAAGCGGTCGGCCTGGCGACGGGAATCGGCTGGATCGCCATAGTGATTTTTCAGCTGACGGTTTTCTTTCTGGGCCGTCGCCGGGAAGAAAAAGGAGATCCGTTCACACCGCAGGGGCAGCCCGAAATTTCTTCAGAAGCTGTCTGAATGACCCTTTTTGCCCGTCCGAGGACAACAATACACCTCGTTTCAGGACTCACATAACTTCCCTGCTTCCGGGCTGTTGGGGATATAATTTCCATTATATTTATTTCTGCAGGAGGACCACAATGACCTCGCTTGCCAACAAGCTCTGCGAACTGAAGACGCGCCTTCGTGAAGTGAGCGACCTGAACAGCGCAGGTGATGTTTTGTACTGGGACCAGGCGACCTACATGCCTCCCGGCGGGGCGGAGGCCAGGGGGCGCCAGATAGCCCTGCTGGCGAGGACCGCCCAGGAGAAGTTCATTGACCCGGCAGTAGGGAAACTGCTTGATGACTTGCAGCCCCTTGCCGAAAGCCTTCCGTTCGACTCGGATGACGCATCCCTTATTCGGGTGACCAGGCGCGAGTACGAGAAGGCGGTCAGGATACCGCCGGACTTCCTGGCACTATTTTCCGAGCACTCTTCCGCGGGCTACCAGGCCTGGACAGAGGCCCGGCAGGCAAACAACTTCAAAAAAACCATCCCGTTCCTTGAGAAAACCCTTGATCTGAGCCGCAGGCTGGCTGGTTTTTTCCCCGGATACGAGCATATCGCCGACCCACTGATCAATTTTGCCGACTACGGTATGAAAACGAGCACTATCAGGAAGATATTCTCGGAACTGAGCGGGCGGCTGGTACCTCTTGTGCAGGCTATAACAGCACAGGATCCCGGGGATGACTCGTGCCTGAAGCAGTTTTTCCCCGAAAAACAGCAGCTTGCCTTCGGAGAAATGGTGATCGAAAAATTCGGATTCGACTTTTCAAGGGGACGGCAGGACAAAACCCATCATCCCTTCGAGACGAGGTTTTCTTCAGGAGACGTGAGAATCGCAACGAGGATACAGGAGAACGATTTCGGGGACGGCTTCTTCTCCACCACCCACGAATCCGGTCATGCACTGTACGAACAGGGTGTGGACCGGGTCCTGGAAGGGACACCGCTGGCCCAGGGGGCAAGTGCTGCCCTTCACGAATCCCAGTCCCGAACGTGGGAGAACATCGTCTCCCGCAGCCGGCCCTTCTGGGAGTACTTTTACCCGGAGCTCCAAAAGACCTTTCCCGACCAGCTGGGTTCCGTATCCCTGGATACGTTCTACCGGGCCATAAACAGGGTCAGCCGGTCCCTCATCCGAACCGACGCGGACGAGGTAACCTACAGTCTGCATGTAATCATCCGCTTCGAACTGGAACTGAAGATGCTTGAGGGGGCTCTTGAAGTAAAAAACCTGCCTGAAGCGTGGAACACCGCATACCTTGAAAACCTCGGAATCGCCCCCTCAAAGGACAGTGAGGGATGCATGCAGGATGTTCACTGGTTCGGAGGACAGATCGGCGGAGAGTTCCAGGGATA
>CAYTQC010000081.1:0-7421 GCA_964439735.1 uncultured Synergistaceae bacterium | reverse complement strand
TGGAATTTCTTCTCTTCGAGGAGTCTCCGCCTGATTTTCAGTTTTTCTGCAGAAGTGAGGACAACGCAGAACTGATAGGAATAACGCTGAAAAGGAAATAGCGTAAAAAAACGCCCCTCCTGAAAAAAGAGGGGCGTTTTTTATGCAAGGAACATATCCATCAGGGTGATCCAGACAGGGACCGTGAAGGCGCAGAGAATCGTGCTCGCCGTTATTCCTGCCGCCGTATGGTCTGCATCCATTCCGAGCACCTGCGAGAGGATGAAACTGTCAACAGAGACGGGCATTGCCGCGATTATGATCACTGTACGGAAAACAACAGGGCTCACAGGGAACAGGAGCAGGAGCCCCCAGGTGAGAGCCGGCAGAAAGAAAAGCTTCAGGGCAATATCCCTCCATGCCCTCGGCAGCATCACAGTCAGGCTTTCCGGCCGGAGAGAGGCCCCCAGGGACAGAAGCGCCATTCCGCCGGCCATGTTGCCGAGAAGCTTCAGGGCTTCGTCCAGCCAGCCGGGAAATTCGTTCAGCCCTGCCGCTGAGAGTGCGAACCCTGTCAGGCTTGACAGTACCAGGGGGTTCCTGGAAAGGTTCCTGAGGGTTTCCTTCACCGTCTTCCAGGATATCCCGCCTGAGAGGGCAAGCTGGGCCCATGAGACCGAGATTATCTGGTAGCCGAAAAATGTAAAAGCAAGATAGACTGACAGCACTTCGATCCCGGGGATACCCACAGCGACAGTGATCACCGGAAGCCCCATGAAAACAGTATTTGATCTGATGAGCATGAGTGTTGACGCCGCCGACCGCCGCCTGTCCTGTCCCGCCAATTTTCCTGCCAGCCATGCCACGGGAGGCGCCAGGATAAAGGAAAGATACACGGCGACGATCATGTTCCCGTCCGCCAGCACTGCCAGGTCGGCAGAACTTGTCATTCTGAGGATAAGGGCCGGGATAGCCGTCCAGTAGATCACCCTGTTCACCTGGGCGAATGCCTCCGGAGTGACGACTCCCCGACGGCCGAGCAGCCATCCGACTGCCATGACCAGCACCACCGGGAGAATAACGAGAAAGCCATGCATCATACTAATTCAGTTCTCCGTGTTTTAACAGGATCCTCACCGCATTCGTCGCTGCCCCGACCCGGATGTTGTCAGCCACGTTCCACATCAGGAAACGGGTGCCGTCGAAGGCCCGGATGCGACCCACATAGGTCAGGTCCGTCCCGGCCACGTCAAGAGGCGTGACCATATCAGGCGTGAAGACTACATGCTCGCTCCCGGCAACCGCCGCCTCAAGCCCAGACAGGTCGAAAGCCTTCCGCGTCTCCACAAAGACCGCTTCCGAATGGCAATAAAACACTGGAACCCGGACCGTAGTGGGCCAAACTGAAATCTCCGGATCCCTGAGGATCTTCCGGGTTTCGTTCACCATCTTCATTTCTTCGTCGGTGAACCCGTTCTCCAGCAGGGCTCCTATCTGGGGAACCACGTTGAGGTGGATCTGCTTTACGAACTTCTTCGGTGCGATGTGCCCTTTCATCTGTTCCTCAAGCTCATTCATGCCGTTCTTTCCTGCGCCCGAAACGGACTGGTACGTGCTCACCACGATGGACCGGATGCCGTAGCGTTCGTGGATCCTGTAGAGACCAAGCACCATCTGGATGGTGGAACAGTTCGGGTTGGCCACGATCCCCTTTCTGTACCCCCTGAGTATGTCTCCGTTGATCTCCGGAACAACAAGGGGTATTTCAGGGGCCATCCTGAATGCCGAGGAATTATCGATGACAACGCTCCCGGCTCCTGCTGCCGTCGGGGCAAATTCCCTGGAGACCGAGGCGCCGGCGGAAAAAAGAAGATAATCATACCCCTGCTCCATGGCTTTTTTCGTCAATTCTTTCACCCGGTATTTTTTTCCGTAAAACTCAACCTCTGCCCCCGCACTTTTCGCCGATGCGAAAAACTCAACCTCTGCAGGCTGTACGTTCTGTTCCTGGAGGATCCTGACCATCATGCGTCCGACTTCACCGGTCGCACCGACAACTGCAAGTCTCATTGCCATCTCTCCCTTCATATTCAACAAAAAAAAGACCCGTCCCCGAAGGGACGAGCCTTAACTCGCGGTACCACCCTGCTTGGACACGGACTGACGTCCTGCCCCACTCGGGCCCGATAACGTGGGCCTGGCCGGAAACGTACTCCGCGCTCTTCTCATCAGGCGCTTTCCGCTTCAGCTCAACGGGCTTTGGGCTTTTTTCCCCCGGCGGAAACGCTTCTCAGCTTCCAGGCATTTCTCTCTGTCGCCGCTTCTTTGAAAAAAGCATCCCGTTTCATCGCTTTTTCAGATATTACCGGGAATTCTATGCAAAGCCGGGCCTTTTGTCAACCGTGTTGTTTTACAGTGTGTTGTTTTACGTGTTTCACAATCAATCATTGTGACGTGGTTTTTACATTACGCACCGGCGGGCAGGGTATAATGGGCTAAAATTTCAAACGGAGGTGTATGACACAATGCAGCCCATATTTACAGACAAAGCTCCCCGGCCCGCCGGTCACTATTCTCAGGCGATATGTCACGGGGGAATTGTATATACGGCAGGACAGCTTCCCGTTGTTCCGGACACGGGAGAAAAATGCCTGGGGACCGTGGAGGAACAGACGGAACAGGTCCTGAGGAATCTTGCTGCCGTCCTTGAAGCCGGAGGAAGCGACCCTGCCCACGTCCTCAGGGTCACAGTCTACGTTTCGGATATATCCCTATGGGACAGGGTGAACAGGGTCTACGGAGAATTCTTCGGGGACCACAGGCCTGCCCGGACTGTGGTCCCCACACGGGACCTCCATCATGGCTTCCTTGTGGAAATTGACGCCGTTGCCGCTGTAGTTTCAAAAGAAGAGAGACCATGCACACCGGACCAGGAGTGAAACGGGCGGATCATCCCTACGAAGCCGTAGATACGCCGGCGCTCCTCGTGGACAAAACGGTCCTCCGCCGGAACCTTTCAGACATGCAGAAACGGGCGGACAAATCGGGAGTCTCCCTCAGGCCCCATACGAAAACCCACAGGACTCCTGCGATTGCCTCCATGCAGGTGGAAGCGGGTGCGAAAGGGATCACCGCAGCCAAGGTGGGAGAAGCTGAGATCATGGCTGAAAACGGCATGGACGACATCTTCATTGCCAATGAGATTTTCGGCGATCAGAAGTTCGCACGGCTCAGAAAACTGGCTGAAAAAGTCCGCCTAACCGTGGGGGTGGACAACAGGGAACAGGTGGAAGCGCTTTCACGCTTTTTTGAAGGATCGGCTCATCCGGCAAATGTAATGATCGAGATCGAGACAGGAGAGGAGCGCTCGGGAATGCTGCCCGTGCCTGAACTGGCTGCCCTGGCCGCCTTCATCCACAGAACGCCGAACGTCCGCTTCAGGGGCATCTTCTCCCACGAGGGGCATACCTACGGTGCATCTACAAGGGAAGAATGCGCGGCTCTTTTCAGGAAAAGCCAGGAGGACACGCTCCTTGCCGCCGGCATAATACGAGAAGCAGGCATTCCGGTGGAGACGGTGAGCATAGGAGCCACCCCTTCCATACTGCTCGGGGATATTCTCTCCGGGATAACTGAAATACGCCCGGGAACCTATGCGCTCATGGATGCGGCCCAGGGGGCTGCCTTGGGGGATTTCAGCTGCTGTGCGGCCACAGTTCTTGCAACGGTGGTGAGTAAGCCCACACCCGAAAGGACCGTTCTGGATGCCGGCGTCAAGGCACTTACCGCATTCACCAGGGGCACGGGGATCTGCCACACACCCGGGCACGGCATTCTGAAGGGCTTCAGAGGACTGAGAGTCGGAAAACTCTATGACGAACACGGGCTGGTATACGGCAAGGAAGCGGGCGAGCAGCTCCGGCTGGGAGACAGGGTGGAGATCATACCCAACCACATCTGCCCCACCTGCAATCTTTACGACCGGATATATCTCGTGGAGAACGGCCGGGTCGCGAACGAGCTTCCCATTCTCTGCCGGGGGAAATCCCAGTAATATAAGGTGGTATCATCACCTCCATCGTGTCATTCTGAGGGCGAAGCCCGAGAATGCCCTTGCCTGTCATCCTGACGGCGTGCTTTTCGCAGGAAGGATCTCGATTTTGACTCTATACCCTCAAGGGCAAGAACCTTCGTTCAGGATGACATCCACTATAGTCCTGGACGAAGCGGATTTCACCTCTGGCAAAGACGGCGGAAATGGAGTATCATGTCCCCGAAATCTTCGGGGCGGGGTGAGATTCCCCACCGGCGGTGAAGGGCCTTCGGGTCCGCAGCCCGCGAGCCGGAAGGCTGATCCGGTGCGATTCCGGAGCCGACTGTGAGGCGGAAAGGGAAAGTCGTCCGCTAAGCCAGGATGGAAGAAGATGGCGAAATCCGTTTTTTTGCCCCGGATGCCTGCGCGTCCGGGGCTTTTCTTTTTTCGGGAGGCGAACTTTTCATGGAAGCGACGACGATCAACTCTACCCGCCGCCTGGTCTGGACTGCTCTTCTGTCCGCAGTGGCAGCGGTGCTCATGTACATCGACATGGCAGTGCCCGTATTCCCCCGTTTTCTCAAACTCGACCTGTCCGATCTCCCCGCCCTGGTGGCCTCTTTCGCATGGGGACCCGCTGCCGGAGTATTCACCGAGCTGATCAAGAACCTGATCCATTCGTTGACCACGTCCACCGCAGGAGTGGGGGAACTGGCCAATTTCCTGGTGGGCAGCGCCCTGGTAATTCCCGCAGGCATGATCTACCGGCGCATCAGGACCCGGAAAGGGGCCCTGGGGGGGCTGGCGGCAGGTACCCTGTCCATGACCGTCACGGCTGCCCTGGCGAACTATATATTCCTGCTTCCCTTCTATTCAAACTTTATCCCCCTGGAAAAGATCATTGCCATGTCCTCGGCGGCAATTCCCGCGATCCACGACATGGGAACGCTGGTCCTCTACGCAGTGGTCCCCTTCAACCTCCTGAAGGGGTCCGTGGTCTCAATGGTGACGGTGCAGCTCTACAAACGCTTCAGCACCCTCATCCGATAAAAAAGCCCTTTTCGGGAAATCCTGAAAAAAAAGACGGAAAAGACTGTATAATCTCTCCGTACACTCTGATAGGAGGTGGTCCGGAAGATGAACCGTTCCGTCGCTGCATTTCTGTGTGTGCTGTGGCTGGTGCTCCCTTCTCCCTGGGCCTGGAGCGCCCCGAAGGTTACGGCCGGAGGCAGCGCGAGGGAAATCCTGCAAGCCGTTCCCGTGTCCCTACCCGTTCTGTCCCGGATCGGTAAGAAGGTTTCCCTGTCCGGGTTTTACTACGGCGGGTCCATCCCTATGATCATCGACGACATCTCGAGAACTGACTACAACATGGAACTCCCCGAAGGTTCCTTTATTCCTCTTGAAGGGCCCCGTCCGGCAGGGCTGAAGTCCGGCGACAGGATCACCGTTACGGGCGTGCTGGAAAGGCCGGAAAAAACATCTCCCCTCAAAAATTCCCGGGCTGTGATGAAGATTTCCGGACGTGAAGGTCTCCGCATCGTCACGCCCCACGTGCTGCCGCCTGCAAAAATCAAGCCCAGGAAGCCGGAAATTCTCCGGAGACTGGCAAAATTCCGCCCGGGCGATCTCATTCCGGGACGGAAGTTCGCCGTCCTCATCGCCGGAGGAGGCGGACCGGAGAACAATCATATCCGCTACTGGAATGACCTGCTCACCATGTACACCGTCCTTCTCGGCAGGGGCTTCGCCGCAGCCGATATTTTCGTGTACTACGCCGACGGCGCCCCTCCGGGCGATGTAGAGGGAAAGATCGACGGGACCATGCCCGTGAACGGAGCGGCCAACA
Source organism: uncultured Synergistaceae bacterium (assembly GCA_964439735.1). Classification (GTDB taxonomy): domain Bacteria; phylum Synergistota; class Synergistia; order Synergistales; family Aminobacteriaceae; genus Aminivibrio. Next base: position 1,560 of record CAYTQC010000081.1, on the reverse strand, counting down.
GAACGAACATCCAGCGATGCTTCCGCAGCATCGGGAATGTCTCCGGGAACAATGACTTCATCTACATTTTAACCAACGACCACGGGGGAGGCTTTCTTGAGGTGAGAACAGGCTCCCTTGAACCGGGACTCCACAAGGGACGAATAACCACCACAGGAGAGCCGGAGGACGCCATCCCCGAGGCACAGTTCGGCCTGGACCTGAACGGGGACGGCGACAGGACTGACGTGGTGCGGGCCGACGAGAGCCTCATTCTGTGGAGCGGACGGTATTACGACGACGACTTCGCTGCCGACCTGAACCAGATAACACGGTACAGCACAATGGTAATCCACGTTGAGCAGTGTTTTTCCGGCGGTTTTATCGACGACCTCCGTGCTCCGCGGAGGATCATCTTTTCCGCCGCAAGCGGGCAGAGGCTCTCACTGGCCCACTCCACGAGCCCTGCCAATCCCCAGTCCGTTCAACCCTATAACGAAATTTTCTACTGGTTCGTCACTGCCCTCCTTGGAGAGACCCCCGACGGCGACTACGCCGTGGACCGGAACGGCGCTCCCTGGACGCCGAACGCCGATTTCGACGGCAACGGCAAGGTCAGCGTCTTCGAGGCCTTCATGTTCGCCAGGAGGATGAATTTGAAGGACGGGATTCCCTGGTACGAGGACGACGGCCAGCCTGGCTGCATCACTGTGAACATGGACACCCGGAACGTTCCCGAGGGCAGGGAAGGGTGGCTCGGCAGCAGGACCTTCTTCTGAGAATCCTTCTTTTAAAAAATATGAATTCGGACTGAATGCCCCGGCAGATTTGCCGGGTTTTTTCTTGACAGAAAGCAAAAGAAATGTAGAATAAAGTCTACATGTGAAATGTCGACATTTCTATATGAGGGGGCTGCTGCATGAAACAGGCGAAAGCTTTTCGGCACAAAACGCTCAGTGAGGAAGTCGCCTCTTTTGTCCGCAAAGAACTTCTCCTCTCCAGTTCCTACCCTCCTGGATCATTTATCCGCGAAGAGGAGCTCGCTTCCCGGCTGAATATCAGCAGGGCCCCTGTCCGTGAAGGATTGAAGATACTTGAGGGGCTCGGCCTTCTGCGCTCGGTTCCACAGAAAGGATCGCTTGTCGTCGACTTTTCCCGGGAAGAGGTCGAAGAACTTTACGACATCCGCTACGCTCTTGAGGACATTCTTTTCCGCGAAATCATCAGAAAAAAAGCATTCACCGAATCAGATTACTCTTCCATGAATAAAATCCTCTCGAAAATGCTTCTCCTTGGCTCGACAGAAGAGTCCAGGGAGGAAACACTCCTGGAATTCAGCGCCATGGATATGGATTTTCATCTTTCTGTCGCGAGCCTCGCCGGAAGACAGTGGACACTCCGTTTGCTCAGAACAGTCTATCACCAGATCCAGCAGGCGATACTCAAGGATCTCGCTACTGAAACAGATATAGAGGCGCTGGTGGAAGAACATCGCCGGATCCTCGAAGAACTTCGGAGAGGAGACCTGGAAGCAATTCGCAGGGGAAGATCTTACAGCTACTTTGAGCGGAGGATCGACCC
>CAYTQC010000080.1:0-7426 GCA_964439735.1 uncultured Synergistaceae bacterium | reverse complement strand
GCAATTCCGTCAAAAAATCTCCCGCAGGATGTTGTAACCGGTGAAACCGGAAGTATGGCAAGGACCTGCCTGATCATTCCGCTCCTTCCGGGCCATATGGATGACGCTGTTTCCCCGGCATCTTCGATCCCAAGGGTTTCGGAGAGCATGGAAAGAGCATACCGCCAGGGCTCGCGGACCGATGCATCTCCTCCCGGCAGACGTGAAGGAAGAAAGTGCCCGGCCCGAATATAACTCTCCGCCCCTCCGACGAGGAATTCGCCGCCCCATATGGTTCCGTCCGAACCAAATCCTGTGCCGTCAAAAATTACTCCTATGGCGGGTCCGCTGCTTCCGTTTTCCATCAGGCATGCGGCGAGGTGGGCGTGGTGATGCTGAACGGCAACAGTCTCTCCATCGAAACAGGCCAGTTTTTTCCGGGCCGCCGCCGTTGATAAAAACTGCGGATGCATGTCATGGGCCAGCAATTCCGGGGAAAGATCGTAAAGTGAGAGAAAATGGGAAAGCGCCCTCGAATAATAGGACACCGTCCTGCGCTGTTTCATATCTCCGAGGTACTGCCCGGGAAAAACCATCTTTCCCCTCGAAAGGCAGAAAGTTGATTTCATCTCCGCTCCTGCCCCGAGAATAACCGGCATTTCTTCAGGAACAGGCATGGGGGCCGGAGTAAATCCCCTGGCCCTTCTGAGAAGAAAATAAGATTTCCCTAGAGGGACTGCGACCGAGTCGTCAATGGGCATATAGATATCGCGGTCGGAGAAAAGAAAAAAATCAACGAGATCTTTCAATGCAGCCAGCGCCTCCTCGTTTTCGGAGACTATGGGCGCATCTGAAAAATTGGCGCTCGTCATTACAAGGGCCCTTTTCCCTTCAAGGATAAGGTGATGAAGAGGAGAGTAGGGCAGCATTACCCCGACAGTCTTCTGTCCCGGGGCGACCCTCTCTGAAAGAGAATATTGTCTTTTTTTGCAGCAGAGCACGATGGGCTTCACCGGTGACAGCAGAAGTTTTTCTGCAGACCTGGGAATGTATGCCATCCTTTCCGCTTCTTCCAGGGAAGGCGTCATTACAGCGAAAGGCTTGTCCCTGCGCCCTTTGCGCCTCCGCAGGAGATCCACCACGTCATCCCGGAAAGGAGTGCAGGCTATGTGGAATCCACCTATACCTTTGACTGCGACTATTTTCCCCTCTTCGAGAAGCAGGGAGCAGGCCCGTACAGCGCCGTCTCCTCTTGACAGAACATCCCCGTTCCGGTTCGTCAGCCAGACTGAAGGCCCGCAGTCGAAACAGGCATTCGGCTGTGCATGAAAACGCCTGTCGCCATGATCATGGTACTCGCTGCTGCAGGCTTCGCACATGGGGAAAGAGGCCATGGCTGTCTTCGGCCGATCGTAGGGAAGCTCCCGAATTATGGTGTACCTGGGGCCGCAGTTCGTGCAGTTTATGAAAGGGTACCTGTACCTCCTGTTGGAGGGGTCATTCATTTCAGCAAGGCAGTCGCTGCAGACCGATAGGTCGGGAGGAATGAGGACCATCTGCTCCTCCTCCCTCCTGCTTTCAAGTATAATGAAACCTGTTTCATTTCCATGGGACATCTCCTGTTCGTTTATATGCTCCAGGGATGTGATCAGGGAGGCAGGGGGATTCTCGGTCACGAGAATCTTTTCGTACCTGTCCATAAGTGCCCTGTCTCCGGAAAGTTCTATTTCCACTCCTCCGGAAGTGTTGCGGACAGAGCCGGAAAGTCCCAGCCGCTCCGCTGTACGGGCGCAAAAAGGACGAAAGCCGACACCCTGAACGATGCCGGTAACAAGAATTTTTCTTCGGGAAAGCATTGACAAACCTCCATTCTGATTGCATTGTAATATACAGTTTCACAGGTGCAAAGAGGAAACGGGGTGAATCTGAAATGTCGCTGCTCGATTTCGGCCTTATCCACGTGTATATGGGAGAAGGAAAGGGAAAAACCACCAGCGCCCTCGGGCTCGTGGTCCGCATGTCAGGCTGCGGCGGAAGGACTGCATTTATTCAGTTCATGAAGGGATGGCTCTACAGCGAGGTGAGAGGATTATCATTTCTGCCCGGCGTAAAGCTGATCCAGACCGGCAGACCGGACTATATCTATCCCGGCAGGATCGACCCCGTTGATTTCGCTGAAGCAGAAAAAGGTCTGGCTGCTGCAAGACACGCACTTTTGTCGGGGTGTTACGACCTGGTGGTCCTTGACGAAATAAACATAGCCCTCTCTTTCGGACTTCTTTCCCTGGGCGACGTGCTGGAACTCCTGAAAAAAAAGCCTCTCCACGTGGAGGTTGTGCTAACGGGGAGAAACCCGCCCCCGGAACTTATTGAGATCGCGGACCTTGTAACTGACATGACGGAGATAAAACATCCCTATCAAAAAGGAATTCTGGCAAGAAAAGGAATAGACTGCTGAAATCTTCGAAGGAAGACCAGCTAAAGATTTCATTCGGGAGGACAACTTGATGACCAAACGTGCCGCTGCACAACAGCTTCCTGTTGAAAAGCTCAGAAAAAAAACAGACATTGATGCTCTCGGTTTCTCCACCACTGAAGAAATCAGCAAGCTCGATGAATTTGTCGGTCAGAAAAGGGCCGTATCAGCTATATCTTTCGGCCTCGAGGTTGAAAGCAAGGGGTACAACATTTTTGTGCTCGGCAACCCCGGAAGCGGCCGTACGACCTATTCCCTTGAAAGGTTACGTACTGCCGCGAAAAAAAGGCCCGCTCCCGATGACTGGGTATATGTCTATAATTTCGACGACCCCGGGCAGCCGCTTGCCGTCAATCTGCCGGCAGGAAAAGGGAAAGCCCTCGGGACAGCATTTGAAGAACTTCTTGAAGAATTGAAAGTCTCCATAAGCAAAGCTTTTGAAAAGAGCCAGTATGAGGACGCAAAGGCCCAGCTCGTGAAAGAGTTCCAGGAGGAAGTGAACCAGCTCATGGAGGACGTGAAGTCCTGGGCTGCCGAAAAAGAGTTCGCGCTGAAACGGACCCCCCAGGGATTCGTAAATATTCCCCTCAAGGAAGAAGAGGGCGAGAACGGGGAGAAAATTAAACGGGAAATCCAGCAGGAAGAGTTTGAGTCCCTCTCGGAAGAGGAACAGAAGAACTGGCAGAAAAAATCCGAGGAAGTGTCGCAGAAGACCCTGGATACCCTCAGGAAAATCAGGGACCTTGAGAAAGGGCTTAAAGAGCGGATAGTAAAGCTCGAGGCAGAAATATGCAGAAACGCCATCACTCCGTACCTGCAGGACGTGAAGGAAAAATTCGGCACTACGGACATGCTTTGCGCATGGATCGACAAGCTGACGGAAGACATCATAGAGAACTTCAGCATCTTCGTCGCCGCGGCAAAGGATGAGACTGCAGAGATTGATTTTACAAGGTATACCGTCAACGTCTTTGTCTGCAATGACCCCGGGGACGGTGCTCCAGTAATCTGGGAGACAAACCCGACGTACTACAACCTTTCCGGAAAGGTTGAATATGAAAGCAGACAGGGATATCTGTACACGGACTTCCGGAAGATTGTTTCCGGTGCGTTCCAGAAAGCAAACGGCGGCTTTCTCGTTATTGACGCGGAAAAAGTGCTCCTTAACTTCATGTCCTGGGAAGCGCTGAAAAGAGTTCTCCGCACGGGTGAGGCAAATATAGAGAATCTCGGAGAACAGTACGGCGCTGTTCCGGTGGCATCGCTGCGCCCCCAGCCGCTCCCCATAAACCTGAAGGTCGTAATGGTCGGAACTCCCTATCTTTATGCCCTGCTGCAGTATTACGATCCTGAATTCCAGAAAATGTTCAAGATAAAGGCTGATTTCGACACGGACATGAAACGTACACCGGAAACGGAAAAACAGATGGCGCAGTTCGTTGCAGCGTGCGTCTGCAGGGAGAGCGGGCTTCCCTTCGATGCCTCGGGAGTCGCTGAAGTCATCGACTGGTCATGCAGGTTCGCTGAGGAGCAGGACAGGATTTCGACGGAATTCAACAGGATCACGGAAATGATAGTCGAAGCCTCGGCATGGGCGAAAGCGGAGCAGGCCTCCATCGTGAAAAGGGATCATGTAAGGAAAGCCGTCGAAGAGAAAAAGTTCAGATCGAACCTCATCCAGGAACGCATTGCACGGGCTTTTGAAGACGGAGTGATCCGCATTGATACCGACGGTGAAGTGGTGGGACAGATAAACGGTCTTTCCGTTGTGGACCTCATGGACTACCGGTTCGGGCATCCGTCCAGGATTACGGCCAACGTCTTCATGGGGCAGGAAGGAGTCGTCAATATCGAAAGAGAGGTCAAAATGACCGGCCCCATTCACAACAAGGGGCTTCTCATCCTCACAAGCTACCTTGGGAGGACCTATGCACAGGATATGCCGCTGTCCCTCTCCGCCCATCTCACGTTTGAACAGACCTACGGCGGTATCGACGGAGACAGTGCATCTTCTACAGAACTCTACTGCCTTCTTTCGGCACTTTCCGGCGTTCCATTGAAGCAGGGGATAGCGGTAACAGGGTCGGTCGACCAGTTCGGGAACATCCAGCCAATAGGCGGCGTGAACGAAAAAATAGAAGGATTCTTCCAGTACTGCGAACATCGGGGGCTGACGGGTAAACAGGGCGTGCTGATTCCAGTCCGGAACATCCGGCACCTCATGCTTGAGCAAAAGGTGATCGATGCGGTAAGCGAGGGAAAATTCACCATTTGGGCAGTTTCTACCATAGATGAGGGAATAGAGGCTCTCACTGGGACAGCTGCATCGACTATTCACCGGAAGGTCAAGAACAGGCTCAGGAAATGGATGAAAGAAGCAGGAAAACTGAAGAAAAAATACAATGTCAGCCATGAAGAAAATAACGGGGATGAAACTGAATAACACGCCCGGACGCCCTGAAAATATCGATGCCGTCCTGGACGGGCTCGAAAAACTTTGGGGAAATGAAGGCACTCCTCCCGTGCTGGCCCATGAGGAGCCGCTGGATGGGCTTATGCTGACGCTGCTGTCCCAGAACACAAACGACAAAAACCGGGACAAGGGGTTTTCAGCCCTGAAAACGCGCTTTCCCGAATGGAACAAAGTGGCGGGAGCGCCGAAAGAGGAGATAGAAAACTGCATCCGCCCGGCAGGACTGGCGAATACAAAATCGGCGAGAATGCTGGAGATCCTTGGGATGATCCACAAAGACTTCGGAGATTATTCCCTGACTGGACTGAGAGGCTGGGATGCAGAGAGAGTGAAAGAGTATTTGTCTGCTCTTCCGGGTATCGGTGCGAAGACAATTGCATGTGTTATGCTTTTTGACCTGGAGCAACCGGCTTTTCCCGTGGATACGCACGTTGCGAGGTTCTGCCGGCGAATGGAATGGGTTGAAGAAAAGACCATGCCCGAAAAAATCCAGCCACTTCTTGAAATCTGGGTGCCTCAATCCAGATATCTTGGCGGACATGTCAATATCATTGAACACGGACGGGGGATCTGCAAAGCACAAAAACCAAACTGCACGGCATGCAGCATCAAAGGGCTGTGCCCGTTTTATCATCGCAGCGGAGCCCCGGATTAAAGGGGCCCCGCTAAGACTTTTTTTCGCTACTCTTCTTTTTTAAGTCTCTCAAGAACGATTTTATATCCGTCTGCACCGTATTCAAGGAATTTTTTGACCCTGCTGATCGTGGCCGTACTTGCCCCGGTCTGCTGGGCAATCTGCGGATAGGTGTATCCTTCGCTGAGAAGCCGCGAGACCTCCAGCCTCTGTGCAAGGGCCCTGATTTCGCCTATAGTGGCGACATCCTCGAGAAAACTGTAAACCTCTTCCGTGGTCTTGAGGGACAGAAGAGCCTGGCATAACTGGTCAGTCAGCTTATCCTTCCATTTTTCGAGCATTATGAAAAAGCACCTCCTCAGGCAGATAGTTTAAAGGGATGCAAAGAAACGCAAAGCTTCTTCCATTTCGTCTTCCCGGCCGATAGTCAGCCGTATCCATGATCGGTCTTCTTTTTTGGGAGGAGTGAGGTCCAAATATTTAAATGCGAACCGCTCCCCGGAGGCGGCGCGGACACATTCTTCCGGGCGGGGGATCCTCAGGAGAAGGAAGTTTCCATGCCCGTCGAAGGCACGCCAGCCTTCCATACTGTTTATCCTGTTTCGCACGCATTCTCTCAGCTCGGTTATACGAAGGGAGGAAAAGCGGGCATCATCAGGATGGTCAAGAACGATTTCCGCCACTGTCCTTGAAAAAATATTTACGTTGAACGGGCTTCTTGCCTTTTTCATTTTATCAAGTGATACACTGCCGCAATATGCCCATCCTAGGCGGATCCCCGCCAGTCCCCAGGCTTTCGAAAGTGTTTTCAGCACAATCGTGCCCGGCGGCACCTGCTTCCCCCGGATACTTTCCAGATAGGTTTCGGATGCAAACTCCCCATACGCCTCGTCTATGAGAACGATAGATTTCCCTGCAGATGCAAGGACCTCATTGAGAAACGGAACCGGTAGGGTTTTTCCCGTCGGGTTGTTCGGTGTATCAAGCAGGACAACAGACGGTTTTTCCCTTTCCAGCGTCTCGAGGAAAAGGGGAAAATCAAAATCTGGCTCATCACCTTCCAGCCCTACAGGCACCGTAGTGAAGCGGGCTCCGAAAAGCTCCGCCAGTCTATAGTATTCAGAAAAAGTGGGCGAAAAGCCGAGAACCGTGTCCCCGGGCTTTACAAAACATGAAAAAACCATCCACAGGATCTCGTCTCCTCCGTTCCCCGGGATAACCACATCACCGGGAAGGCCGACAAGGGCGCCGAGCTTCTCCCGCAATATTCCGTAATCAGGATCAGGATACCTGTTGAAAAAAAGACGGGAAATCTCTTCCATTGCCGCCTTTTTTACCCCGGATGACATTTCAAAAGGATTCTCATTTTTGTCAAGTATTATGGCCATGGGGCATCTCCTCGAGAACTTTATCATGTTACTTTGTGCATATAATGAAGCCTTTCGCAGTCTAGCATGGCGAAACGTTAATGTCAACGAAAGTGAAGACCGTGATGGTTCACGTTTAATGAAAAAAGTTCTTCCTGTACCGGAAGAAAAACGAAAAGAAAATCTTTTGTTCATCCGCTTGACGAAACAACAGGGAGTGCACTATAATGCCCTAGTGCTGGCCGGGCTGGCGGAATGGGTAGACGCACGGGACTTAAAATCCTGTGGACGAAGGTCCGTGCGGGTTCGAGTCCCGCGTCCGGCACCAAGAAAACATCGCGGGGTGGAGCAGTCAGGAAGCTCGTCGGGCTCATAACCCGAAGGTCGCAGGTTCAAATCCTGCCCCCGCAACCATTTCGGCGGTGTAGCTCAGATGGCTAGAGCATGCGGTTCATACCCGCAGTGTCACTGGTTCGATTCCAGTCACCGCCACCAAT
>CAYTQC010000079.1:0-7434 GCA_964439735.1 uncultured Synergistaceae bacterium | reverse complement strand
CATTACGACACCGGGGGAAGCGGCGGATGTGCAGCCGGTTTTTCTCCCCTTGCCGTACTTCTCTTCGTTCCGCTGTTTTTCATGAAACGCTGAGAAAAAGCACCATGAACATTTTTGAATGAACTCAAAAGAGGGACATCGAAAAGATGTCCCTCTTTATTGGTGCCGATATGCCCATATAAGGCTTTTCCGGGTCAAAATCAGACTATTGCGGCATTTCGCCGCACAGCTTTTTGGTGTGTACTGAACTCTTCCGGTTCCGCACGACCAAAGAAAGAGGTTTATAATACAGTACGGCTGAAATGAAAACCGTTCCAATCAATGGAATACCTGATCGGTGACACGGGAAATTCAATGACCAAATTTTTTACAAAGCGGGGGTATACATGGGAAACCAGGCGCACGTCAATGACCCTTTCAGCGAAGAACTTCTATCACGTGCCCGGGGATGCCTCCTGGGCCAGCTTGCCGGAGACTCCCTCGGAGGACTCGTAGAATTCCGGAGGCCCGAGGAAATACGACGGAAATATCCCGCTGGGCTCCGCGAGCTCATGGACGGGGGAACATGGGATACCATCGCCGGGCAGCCTACGGACGATTCCGAGATGGCCCTGGCACTTGCCCGCTTGCTGGTGAGAACAGGAACCTACGATTCCGGTGAGGCGAAGAAGGCATACCTGTTCTGGCTCGACTCTGGGCCTTTCGACTGTGGCGGTACCATTCTTTCCGGACTCAAGGGCTTCCCCAGACAAGGAAGCCAGGCCAACGGAGCAATGATGCGGATTAGTCCCCTTGGGATATTCGGTGTCAACTACCCGCTCGAGCAGGTCGGCCGGTGGGCAATGGAGGACGCGGCCATAACCCACCCGAACCCCGTATGCGGGCAGGCGAACTCGCTTTTTGCCCGGGCGATCGCCTGCGGGATATCTGCGGGGTGCACTCCCGCGGAGCTCTACAATAGAATTGTTGAATGGGCGGAAGAAATGGACGCAGGCGAAGACCTTCGGAACGCGGTGGTCAAATCAGCCGATGAGCCTCCCGCAGATTACCTGGAGTACCACGGGTGGGTCATCATAGCATTTCATAATGCCCTTTGGCAGCTTCTCCATGCCGAAAACCTTGAAAGCGGGGTAGTGGATACGGTCATGCGCGGTGGGGATACTGACAGCAACGCGGCCATCTGCGCGGCGCTCCTGGGTGCCGTCTACGGGATCGAAGCCCTCCCCGGGCAGTGGGTCAGAGCACTTCTCAAATGCCGCCCTGCCGCCGGAATGGAGAATGTCCATAAGCCCAGGCCTGAATTCTTCTGGCCGGTTGACGCCATGGAGCTGGCGGAACAGCTTGTAAGGCCTGAGGGACTATAAAAGGGAACATCACGGGATATGTCCCCTTTTTATTCATCTTTCTTGCGGAAAGGCCGAATCGTTCAGACCGGAGGCCGGTCAATCCCCTGAATCGGATGCCCCGGCCGAGACAAGCGCCCGGATGACATCGGGGTGAGGGTTCTCCCTCTTTGCCATCATGAGAGCCGACATTCCCTCGGTATCCCTTGCGTTGACGTCTGCCCCTGCATTCACCAGGGCTTCAATGGCAGCGGGATTGGGATTGCTCATTGAGACAAACATGAGCGCTGTTGATCCCCTGCTGTTTCTCAGGTTCACGTCAGCGCCCGCATCCACCAGCGCGTTGATGATGTCGGGATTCGGATTTTTCATGGCAACAAACATAAGGGCACTCATCCCCTTGCTGTTCTGTGCGTTCACATTGGCCCCGGCCCTTGCCAGAGCAACGGCAACGTCCGCATTCCCGTTCAGCCGCGCTGCCAGCAGTATCGCAGCCAGTCCGTCCGGGTTTTGGGCGTTCAGGTCGGCTCCTGCACGTGCAAGTGCTTCCACGATCTCCGGGTTCCGGTTATGCAATGCCGCGCAGAGCAGCGCGGTAAGCCCTTCGCTGTTCCGCGCCTCGATCTCGGCCCCTCCCGCAGCCAGCACATCGATGATCTCCGGATAGGGATTCCTTGATGCCGCAAGCATGAGCGGCGTTTCATCCTCCCTGTTTCGTGCGTTCACGTCTGCACCGGCCTTCAGAAGGGCAGAAACGACGTCCGCGTTGTGATTGTTCATTGCCGCATACAAAAGCGGCGTCATGCCGGAGCTGTCCCTGGCGTTCACATCCGCCCCGGCTCGTACGAGGGCTGAAACGACCTCGGGGCTGCCGTTGGATGCCGCTGCATTCATAAGGACCGTTTTCCCTTCTCCGTCGGCCGCGTTGACGTTGGATTTCGCGTCTATTGCCTGGCGGATCTCGTAAAGAGAGCATCTGCCGGAACATAACGCAAGAAAGTCCTCATCTTTCAGGCCTCTTTTAAATAAGTTGAAAATCCCCATGGAATTCGGCATCTCCCTTCCCGTGATTTCAAGTTCTCAATCCGTACGAGGTTCTTTTCGAAAGAAGAACCGGAAAAACGTCCCGGGGAAAGCGGAAGCTCCCGGACATTCTTCTCGCTGCTATTCTCTCACTTTTTTGCTTTAATGTGCAAACTATAGTATCAGAAATCGCCGATCCATTGCGATAGTTATCCAGCCGAATTTTTTCATCTGCCTGTACCGGGGCAGGCAGAAAATTCAGTTCATAATACCCCGGAAAGAATGCAACCCTTGCAAAAGTTTTTGAAATACTCCACGTACTTCAATTCATTGTACGTATTTCGGCTGGATGTGTCCATGGAAGTCGGATTTGATTTACAATTGTCGGGGTAACGTATTCTGCGGGGATGATCCGGAAACCCGGCAGTAACTCGGAGGAAATCAATGGCAAAGGAAAAACGAGTCAGAAAAACAGCTGTTTCCAGGCAGGGTAAGAAGTCAGGCCTTCCGCCGGGAACCCCCGTGTACGTAGGTGAGCAAAAGCGGGATGCCGTCAAAATAGATATCCTGGGCTACTCGGGGGAATACTTCGAAGAGCTTCATAATGTACAGGTCGAGGATTGCCTCCGGATGAGAAAAAGCGGCGAAACCCTCTGGATCAATATAAACGGCGTCCATGACGTCCGGCTGATCCAGGATATTGCGAACGGCTTCGGGCTCCATCCCCTGACCACTGAAGACATCACGAATACAGGGCAGCGCCCGAAGTCCGAGGAATTCGACAGCTATATTTTCCTTGCACTCAAAATGCTGTGCTACGATGAAACGCTCCGCACCATCAGGCACGAGCACGTCAGCATCGTATTCGGCAGGGGATATGTACTTTCATTCCAGGAATACGAAGGCGATGTCTTTGATCCCGTGAGAAACCAGATCCGCACGAAAAAAGGAAGGATCCGGAATGAAGGCATGGATTACCTCGCCTATGCGATCCTCGACAGCATTGTGGACGAATATTTCGTGTCAATTGAAAAAATGGGGGACCGCATCGAGGAGATAGACGACGAGATCCTTTCAGCTCCTGATGCCAGGCATATGAGCGAAATACACCGTATGAAGCGGGAGATAGTCTTTCTGCGAAAAGCCGTCTGGCCGCTTCGGGAAGTTTTCTCAGGCCTGGAGAAAAATACATCGGAGCTGATAGGGGTTTCCACCAGGCTATTTCTGCGGGACCTCTACGACCACACCATACAGGTCATCGACATGGTGGAGGCCTACCGTGACATCATCGGCGGCATGCACGACACTTTTCTTTCAAGCACCGGCAACAGGATGAACGAGGTCATGAAAGTGCTCACCATAATCGGCACCATATTTATTCCACTCACCTTCATTGCGGGCATATACGGAATGAACTTTGAACATATGCCCGAGCTGAAATGGCCCTGGGGGTATTTCTGCCTGTTGGGGATCATGGCGGCGCTTGCTGGAGGGATGCTGGCTCTCTTTAAAAGGAAAAAGTGGCTGTGAATCGTTCAATGCGGCCCTGAAACGTTGCGGTCGTCATTCATGCATCCATTTTTCCAGGTCTTCCCTCCGTCCGGCGATGAATATCATGTCCGACGGCTGGATCACGGTATCTGCTTTCGGTATGAATCGCTCTCCGTCCCGGTTTATGCTGAGGACAATAGCGTTGTACTTTACGCGGAAATTAAGCTCCGCGAGGGTCTTGCCGGCCATTTCCTGAATAGGCCGGATTTCGCCCACGTAAAAGAGAGACCCCGGAACCTGGACGAAGTGTGACAACCATGGATGTACCAGCAGTAAGGCCAGCCGTTCACCCATGTCTTTTTCCGGGAAAACCACCCGGTTTGCCCCAACCCGGGCAAGAACTCTCGCATGAACGGTATTCTCCGCCCTCGCAATAACAAAGGGCACTTCCAGGTCCTTCAGGATCGTTGTGGACAAAATGCTCGCTTCTATGTTGCCCCCTATGGCTACTATTGCAATATCCGCAGTTCTGGCGCCTGCCTTTGCGAGCGCATCGGCATCAGTTGCGTCAGCCTGCACGGAAAGATCGACGACATCAGCCATTTCCTCCACAGACTGCCTGGAACGGTCAACAGCAATGATCTGTTTTCCCTGTTCTGCCAGCGTTCTGCAGAGTGCCTGACCGAAACGTCCGAGCCCTATCACTAAAAAAACGCTTTTGGTGTTTTTCATAGAAAATTCCTCCCGGATGAACAAGGGAATTATACAGCTGAAAAAGAGACAGAAACCAATGAAGGGGCGGCCTCCTGTATAGTGGAGGAATCCGGGCATATTCCGAATACCGGGAGAAAATGGGACATTCTGTTCCATCATCTCCACGGCCTCGGACGGTAAAGAAAAAAATCCTCTCGGCACACTTCACTGAGAGTTCAGCCACTTTTCCGCATCGCTTTCTCCCGGCGAAGCTCCCTCTGCAATACATGTTACATTTTCACCGTTATAAAGCAACACCGAGCCGTCAGGAAAAGAGATCCGCGGTTCTCCCCGCTCGTCAATCTCGATATGGCAGTTCTCGTTCATCAGGTCACCGAGGCAGATAAGCATCCTCTTTCACCTCCAGCTTTCATCAAACATATCGTCAGGCTCGTCCCAGTGGCAACTGCCGCTTTTCAGCGGCCTGGAATGAGGTTCTTCAGGCAGGCCGTTCCGGAGAATCTCAAGGGCGTTCACGATGGCAGTTCTGCAGATCTGCCATCGGTTCTCACGTGATTCTTCCCGGTCACCCTGTTCGATGAGCCGGAGAAGTTCCTTTTCCTTTAATCTTTTTGCAAGAGGATTGGCCCGCACCCATTCTATTTTCTCAGGAAGCAGTGAGCCGCTGCATTCGCTGAGAAGAAAACATGCTTCAATGGTTTCGCGGCTTTTTCCTTCCGCCTTTAGCTCGAACAGGCTGGTTTCGTGGCGATCAAGGCGTTTTGCCAGGCATTCTATTTCGGCATCTGTTTCCGCTATGCATACTTCCATGTGTGGCTCCATGCCTGAAAATCCTCCTTTTCTGCATTGTTTTTATCAAGCAGAGGATACCAGAGGAGGCATAAAGTCTCCGTCAAGAAAAGGGCAGTACGCATAAAGAATCCATAAAGGGGGTTATTCTGCGGTAAAGCGGAATCCCACGCCCGGTTCCGTGAGGATATATCTCGGCAGCGAGGGGCCCGGTTCTATTTTCTTCCTGAGATTGCTCACATGGACCCTCAGGAGTTGGGGATCGCGGGCTTCCCCGTCCTCCCAGAGTTTATCTGCGAGCATTTTGTGGGTCACAACACAGTCCATGTTCCGGACAAGGACTGACAGGATTTCAAATTCTGTGCGGGTCAGGGAGATTTCTTTCCCCTTCAGAAAAACCGCTCTCTTTGCCAGGCTGATGGTCAAATCACCCGCCTGGATCTCCGGAGGCTGAACGACCCGAGACTCCGCCCTTCTCAATATCGCCCTCATTCTTGCGAGAAGCTCTCCCGCCTGGAACGGCTTCGTCAGGTAATCATCCGCACCGAGGTCGAGGGCCGTCACCTTGTCGCCCTCATTTCCCCTGACAGAAAGAATAAGTATCGGTGAGGTCATCCAGGTTCTCAGTTCGCGGCACACATCAAGACCGTCCATATCCGGAAGCGACAGGTCAAGAATGACTATCTCCGGATTTGTCTCGATTGCAGCGTTTATTCCGTCCTCACCCGAGGATGAAAGGGAAACATCGTAATTCCTGAGGGAGAGAATGGACTTCAGCGCTCTTCTTATGGACTCCTCATCATCAATTACAAGAACCCTGATATTCCTTTCCGGGGATGCCATCACATTACTCCGTCATATCGCGCATCCGCTCGGCAGGAAGCACTATAACGACCCTTGTGCCCTTCGGACTGTTGTCTTCCAGACGGATTTCCCCGCCGTGCACACGGGCTATCTCCCGGGCTATCGGAAGGCCAAGGCCTGTCCCCCCTGGAAGAAGGTTCGAAAAACTTCCCCTGTAGAACTTTACAAAGGCTTTCTCCTTCTCACCGTCAGGAATACCCGGCCCTTCATCAGAGATCCATGTTTCAAGCCCTTCAGATGTTTTCTTCGCATTGACGACAACCGGGCTTCCGGGAGGGCTATAGGCGAGGGCGTTTTCAATGACGTGCATGAGCATGCGCCCCCACTGCTGGAAGTCCACCTGGACAAGGGGCAGCCCTTCCGGCAGTTCCATCCTGACTCTCTCGCGGTCGGAGCGGTCGAGACGGTAGATGACCCAGCCCAGGATCTCCCCGGGCTCTACCCATTGAAGGTCGGGATGCCAGGCTTCCGCAGCCAGCCGTGAAAGGTCCAGAAGAGAGCTGATGGAATGGGTGAGCCGGTCAAGGTCTTTCTGTATCGATCCCAGTTCACTTCGGACCGTTTCCGTCCCCAGGTCCGCCCTCTCGTCAAGAAGTCCGGATACGGTGGCAGTCATTGAGGCGAGTGGAGTCTTGAGCTCGTGGGATACAGAGGAGAAGATCGCCGATTTAAGCTTGTCCCCTTCCTTCAGCGTTTCTGCCTGACGGGCAGCCTCGTCGAGACGTTTACGCTCCAGGAACGTGCCTGCCATCCTTGCCGCAGCGAAGAGCAGCTGTACCTCATTCCACGAGTAGGGCTTGCGGCTCCTCCTGCCGCCCACGTGCAGGATCCCCTCTATTCTTGAAGAAGACGGTACGGGAAGAAAGACATCGCTCCGTGAGACCGACCGAAAAATGGAGGAATGGCGTACAATTTCTTCGCTTCCCGACACCCTCTGATCATCACGTCCAGGTGAAGCAACAGCTTTTCCTTTATCAGCCACCCAGTCCAGAAAATCATCCTCAAGAGGATCTATCTCAAGCTCGGTTTTCATTCCAAAAAGCTGTGCACGTTTCCCGTCAGCTCCCAGAACGTGAAAACGGACAAATTCCGGCGAAAAAGCCCCCTCGATTGCGGTGCACAACGTCTCGGCCATCTCAAGTGAAGAATGGATAGCGATCAGCCGCCCCGTCAGCCGGTTCAGAAGGGCCATCTCCCGTTCCTGTGAAAC
>CAYTQC010000078.1:0-7546 GCA_964439735.1 uncultured Synergistaceae bacterium | reverse complement strand
CGCCCGTCGGGCATGCTTTCCCGCAGGCATTGCAGCTGTACTGGCAGTAGCCTTTCTCGTAGTCGAGGACAGGCTGGAAAAGCCCCCGGGCCCCCCACTCTCCGAGGGACGGACGGATAATTCCGGCGGGACAGGCTGCCGTACACGCCATGCAGGCCACGCACCGTTTCGTGAAGTTTCCGTGGCTCCCCGAACCCGGAGGGGACACCGGCAGCCGGTCATCAGGAAAGGAAGCGGACACGGTCGCGGAGCTGCCTTTCCCCCGGCTCCAGAACATGACCGCGAGAGCCGCCGCACCACCTGCCGCGGAACGGAGCAGTCCCCTGCGCGCAAGTCTCTCCGTCTTTCCGGCGAAGGCAAGGGAAAGCCCTCCCCCCGGACATGCATCGATGCACCGGAGACAGAGAACGCAGCGGTCGGCGTCAATATGCCGCTCCTTCAACGAGATGCAGTTCTGGGGACAGTTCCGCTCGCACAGCCCGCACCCGGTGCACCGGTCACCCGAGAACCGCACTGAAACGAGAGGTGACGTTGAGAACAGCCCCAGGAATGTTCCCACAGGACACAGGTCGCCGCAGAAAGGGCGTCCCCTGCGGACGGACCACACCGCCAGCAGGAGGAAGAATGCGGCAGTACCCCAGAAGAGTTCCGGAACAAAGGGGACCCGGGAGACATGGGGAAGGGCCCCGTAGATTCCCCGGGCCTCCAGAAAGCCCGAAAGAGCGGTGACCCCCCCGGCGGCTGCCGGCCGGAGAAGCTGGACTGCCCCCCTGCCGAAGGCGGCATAGGGGTCGAGGAGCGCCGGGACAATGGAAATTCCCAATGCTCCCGAGACCAGCACCAGAGCGAGGATCCCGAAGCGCAGCGGGGTTCCCGGCAGATATCCGGTCCGGGGCTGCTTTCCGAGCCTCCAGGCAGTCTCCTGAAATGTCCCGAGGGGGCAGAGGAAGGAACAGTACACCCTTCCTGCAAAAAGTGCGCTCACGGCAAATACGGCAGCCGCGGCCCACCAGCGGAAGGCGGCGGGGACAGCCTGCATCCCGGGCAAAAGGGGAGAGCCCGTCCCCCCTGCCCGATACAGGAAGAAAAGCAGGAAGAGGAAAAAGACAACAAGCGAAAGGACATACCTGGCCTTTCCCGCGGTCCATTTCTTTTTCCCGGGTAATTTCTTATCAGAGGGCAATGCGCTCAACCCCCAGGGCCTCCAGGTCCATGGTCCCGACACCCATGGCGGCGGCAGACCGTATATAGGCCACGCCGGCGGGGTCGGCACCGAAGATCCTGGCGGCTGCAGTATCCGCGGCTACAATATCCGTTGAGAGGATCTGGGCCTTCAGCACCGTAAGGTCCCCCGGGGAGGTCCCCCTCGGGCCGTTTCGCGTCATCATCCGGTATGCATCGATAACGGTAAGCTGGGGTCGCCTGAAAAGGCTCACGTCCGCAATGCACTGGTGAAGACCCTTCGAGTGGAACTCACCCCGGTTCCACACCGTGCCCATGAGGTTTTTCATTCCCATGGTGATACCGGCCCCGCCATGGTGCTTGAGCACGGGCACGTTTATGAACACGTCGCATTCGAGGAGCAGCTCGTGTACCGAAACTTCCTTCAGAACTTTTCCTCCTGCAATAGAAACTTTCTGGTAGTACCCGCCGGAATCCGCAGGAGCGGGCACTCCACCGGCATGGCTGACAGCATCCTCGACTCCGCTGTTTTTATAGCTTCTCCGCCAGAGATCACAGGTATGGTCGAAGGCGTACACCTTGGAGGCTCCCGCTTCCAGGCATCTTTTCACGATACGCTCCACAAGGGCCGGGTTCGTGTTTGCTCCTCCTTCGGGAGGCACGTCCCACGACATGTTCGGCTTTATGACCACGGTCTGCCCTTTTTTGACGAAACGGCCCATGCCTCCGAGTGCTGCAACTCCCCGATCGAACATCTCCCCGGGTTCTCCTCCCCTTACGGCGGCAAGGCCGGGATGGGCCTGCGCGGCCGCAAAAACACTCCGGACACTCCGCGGCACAAGAAGGGCCGCCCCTCCGATGCCGAGGGCAGCCGTCCGTTTCAGGAATTCCCTTCTGTCCATGATGGCGCTCCCTCCTTTTCCGTACTGAAAATACTCCGTACCCGGATTTCTCGGGAAGCATCGTATCATATTTTCACTTTTCCCTATATCAGCAAATTCCGCTGAATCGATCAGGGCATTTCCGGCAGTTACACCGGGGACAGAGAATCCGCCGGACATGCAGGTCCAATAAATGGAAAAGGGCGGGAGAGTATCCTCCCGCCCCCGGCCGTTTTCCGGTGCAGGCTACGGCGTCCTGGACTCGTCAAGCATCTCGTCCAGAAGCCGTTTCACTTCTTCCGCCTCCGCCTCGTACTTCTCAAGCATCTCTTTTCGCTTTTCAGCGGGAATCTTCACTGCTGCAGGATCCTCAAGGAGGTACTTTTTCTTTTTCTCCAGGATCCGGAGAAGCTCCTCCCGGTCCCGAAGGAGTTTCTGCCATTCAAGATAGTCCTGCTGGTCTTCGCTTTCCTTGACAAAAGCTCTGCTCACTGCCCTTCCCCCCTTCAGACTGGGAACGACCCAATAATATACAAGGCCACGGTTCTGACCGGGGCCCTGTTCGTTCACATAATTTCTGCTGAACAGAAGAAATCATTAAGTTGCAGTTATTATCCGTCATAGGAGTTTTTTTTGCAACCTGCCGGAGGCGCTCTCTTCCGCAGGCCTATTCCGCGCACCCCTGACCGGGGCCCCAGGTATCTCTTCTCCGGGAAAGTTCAGCAATAACAATTTGACAGGCCGGAGTTTTTCAATTATTATTCATGAAGGAAATACTTCCCGGATTTTTTCGTATTGGCGTTTTTCCTTCAAGAAGGAGGCTTTCATGCTGAAAGAACGGATCGCCTCACGTCTGAAAGAAATGACCCCCGGCCAGGCCGTGGTGGCGAATTACATTCTTGAACGTCCGAAAGAAGCCGCATTCCTGACGGCTTCTCAACTCGGTGAACGCACGGGTGTGAGCGAGACCACCGTCATACGCCTCTCCCACCTTCTGGGATTCACAGGCTACCAGCAGCTCCGCTCCGAAATGGCAAACGTTCTCATGAATCACCTTTCGACCCTCGAAAGGGCAAAGGACTACGAAGCTTCCGGAGAAGACAGTCTTTTTGAACGGGCCCTCCGGAAAGACATGGAGACCCTCTCCGCAGCCATTTCTTCCGTTCCGGCAGATGAACTTACCGCCCTGGGGAAAGCGGCGGCTGAAGCCGAGGCGGTCTACATCGCGGGATATCGAAGTTCCTTCGCACTTGCGAGCTATCTTTCGTTCTATCTCTCGTGGATCCTCCCGAACGTGCGCATCATCCAGACGGACATCCCTTATGAAACACTTATGAATGCTCCCCGGGGAAGCCTGGTGATCGGTATCAGTTTCCCGAGATATTCGAAATGGACCGTGAATGTCCTCGAGATGGCTGAGGAGTTCAAACTGGATACGGCGGCCGTGACAAACGACCTGACGAGCCCTTTGGCGGCCCGGGCGAAATATGTGCTCACCGCTCCGTACAGGCACGTTTCATTCATCGATTCATTCTCGGCGCCCATCAGCATTTTAAACTGCCTTATCCTTGCGGTCGCGGGAAATCTCGGGCAAACGGTGGCCGGGAGGCTCGAATCGCTTGAAAAACACTGGAAAGATGAAGGAATATATGTTTCCCAAAGGCAGAGGGACACTTCCTGAGCGTTATCGAAGGAAAACAGCTCCCGACAGCCGGGATTTCACAGGCAAACGCAGACATGAAGACAGCGGAGGGAGCATATCCAAAATGGGGAATATCCCGTAATGGGGTGTTTTTATTATAAGAGGAAAAAGAAAGGAGCTGATTGTTCGGTGGATCATGGACATCTGATACCAAGAAGCTTCAAGGCAAAACTGCGGACCGCCGTGCGCGGTGAGGGAGTGTTCCTGTATGACGAGGAGGGCAAGGCGTATTATGACGGATGCTGCGGTGCGCTTCTTTCAAGCATAGGGCATGGCGTGAAGGAGATCGCGGACGCCATGTACCAGCAGCTTCTCACCATGGAGTTCGCCCACCCCTCGCGGTGGAACAACAAGGTTTCAATCGAAGCGGCGGAGGAAGTGGCATCCCTTACCCAGGAAGGACTTGACTACGTCTGGTTCGTCAGCGGAGGAAGCGAGGCCATCGAGTCGGCCATGAAGATCGCCCGGCAGTACTTCGTGGAACGGGATGGCAACGGTTCAGGGAAGTTCGAGATGATCGCCAGGTGGAACTCCTACCACGGAAGTACCGTAGGAACCATGGGACTCGCGGGGAGCATGGGACGAAGGCGGACATTCGCCCCCCTCTTCAAGGAAAACCCCAAGATCTGCGCCCACTACTGCTACCGCTGCCCCCTGAACCTGAAATACCCGGAATGCGGCGTGGCATGCGCACGATCCCTCGAGGCCGAGATCCTCAGGATAGGCCCCGAATCGGTGGCGGCATTCTTTGCGGAACCCATAGTGGGATCCACCGTGGGAGCCCTTCACCCGCCGAAGGAATACTGGCCCATCGTTCGCGAGATCTGCAGCAAGTACGACGTGCTGCTCGTAGCGGACGAGATCATGACCGGCATGGGACGGACGGGGAAAGCTTTCTGCACAATGCACTGGGACGTCACCCCCGACATCATCTGTTCCGCGAAGGCGCTTTCAGGCGGATATGCCGCTGTGGGCGCCATGATCGTAAAGAACGGGATCGCCGAGACCATCCGGGACAGAAGCGGCGCCTTCCAGCACGGGCACACCTACAATGGCAACCCTGTGACCGCCGCTGCTGTGACTGCCACCATACGGTACATGAAGAAAAACAACGTGTTCGGGAATGCGGCGGAAAGAGGCAGGCAGTTCGACGAGAAAATCCCGGCCCTGCTTGAGATACCCATCGTGGGCGAGGTGAGGGGCATGGGCCTGATGCGGGGTATCGAGCTCGTGGCCGACCAGAAGACGAAGGAGCCGTTCCCGGCTTCCCTGAAGGCCGCGGCAGTGGTCACCGAGGAATGCATGAAACGTGGACTCGTCGTCTACCCGGGAACAGGCCAGATCGGCGGCGTGGCGGGAGACCAGTTTCTGTTCGCTCCTCCCCTGGTCTCCACGAAAGAAGAAATGGACGATATGACGAGCAGGCTCGAGGAAGCCCTCAAGGCTTCAGTGGGCGCACTCAGGAGTTAGGGACGGAAGGTCCCTTTCGTACAGGCAAAGAGACTCATCAAGAGAAAAAAAGGAGGAATCGTTTCATGAAGAAGAGCATTATCGCACTTGCGCTTATTGGTGTGCTGACAGCCGCTTCGGCCGGATTCGCCGCAACATTCATTACCATCGGCAGCGGCGGAGTGGGCGGTACATACTACCCCCTCGGCGGCGCAATGGCTGAAGTCCTCACCAACGCGGGCATCGACGTAAAGGCCACATCCAGGGCCACCTCGGCTTCCCGGGAGAACTGCCGCCTCGTCGCATCGGGCAGGGCCCACATCGGCATGACCATGGGATCTGCCCTTTACCAGGCGATCACGGGCACGGAGGCTTTCGAGCCGGACGGGAAGCTTCCCCTTCAGATCCTCATGAGCATGTACCCTGCGCCCCAGCACCTCGTCACAGTCAAGGGCAGCGGCATCACCAGGCTTGAGGATATCAAGGGAAAGAAAGTTTCAGTGGGAGCACCCGGCGGCGGCGACCAGATCCTTACGAACCTTATCCTGAAGGCTGCCGGGATCGACCCCGAGAAGGACTTCACGAGACAGCAGCTCACCCAGCCTGAAGGTGTCATGGCGCTGAAGGATGGCAACGTGGACGCGGTGTTCTGGAACTTCGCGGCCCCCGGCTCGGCGGTCATGGAAGTGGCAGCCCAGCGTGACGTTGTCATGATCCCCCTGGAAGAGGAGCTGGTCAAGAAGATCATCGCCGACAATCCCTTCCTTATCCCCTACACCATCAAGGCCGGCACCTACGACAGCATAAAGGAAGACATCCGGACCATCGCAGACAGCAACTACCTTGTGGTCAAAAACGACATGGACGAGACACTCGCCTACAACCTGACGAAGACCCTCATCGACAACCGCGACAAGTTCATGAACATCACCACCCAGGCAGCCCACTTCGTTCCTGAAGAGGCCAGCGTGGGAATTACCGAATTCGCCGCAGGTGCGAAGAAATACTTCAAGGAGAAGGGAATCGACATGAAATAAGCCCTTCCGGGCGACGTTCACATGACCGGCCGGATTCACTTCCGGCCGGTTTTTTCAAACCGGACAGCACATTTCTTCCTATATTGGAGGTTCATATATGACAACGGAAAATAATTCCACCTTGGAACAGAGTCCTCCGGTTCTTGAAAAAGAACTGATCGAAGGACGAAAGAGAGAACTTTCCGGGTGGCAATACTGGGTGGTAGCAGGTATTGCCCTGTCGGCGTCGCTGTTCCACCTGTATACAGCGGCATTCGGCCTTCTGCCGGCAATGTACCAGAGAGGTGTGCACTGGATGTTCATGGGGAGTCTCATCTTTCTCATTTTTCCCGCTTCGAAGTCCCGTCCGAAAAACAAAATTGACCTCTGGGACTGGGTGCTTGCCGCACTCATGGCGGGAGGATGCCTCAATATCCTTCTGAACTGGAACGCCATCGCCATGCGGGAAGGCATGCCCATCGCTTCGGACATCTACATCGGTTCCATGATGGTCATCCTGGTGATCGAGGCAGGCCGACGGTCCATGGGGTGGCCCCTTCCCATAGTGGCCATCATCGCCACCATCTACGCCCTCTTCGGGCCATACTTCCCCGGCGTCCTCGCCCACGGCGGCTTTCCCCTCGAAGAGCTCGCCCCGTTCCAATACCTGAGGACCGACGGCATCTTCGGCGTTCCACTTGGTGTTTCTGCTTCATTCATCTTCCTTTTCATCCTCTTCGGTGCCATTCTGAGTGTCACGGGGGCAGGCCAGTTCTTTATCGACCTTTCTCTCGCACTGACCGGGCGCAGCCAGGGAGGCCCCGGCAAAGCCGCAGTCGTGGCAAGCGGCCTTATGGGAACAGTCTCCGGAAGCTCTGTGGCAAATGCGGTCACCACGGGAGCCTTTACAATACCCCTCATGAAAAAATCGGGATATACGTCTAATTTCGCGGGAGCGGTCGTCGCCGCCTCCTCCACGGGAGGACAGGTCATGCCCCCGGTCATGGGTGCAGCCGCGTTCATCATGGCCCAGTTCCTGGGCATTTCCTACTGGGATATCGTTGTGTCTGCCGCAATCCCCGCAACTCTGTACTTCATCTCCATCATCGCCATGGTCCACTTCCGGGCGGGCAAGAGGGGCATCAAAAGCCTTACGGAAGAAACTGCCCCGAAAGTCGGAAAAGTGCTGAAAGAGGGTTGGCATCTTCTTCTCCCCATCATCACCCTCGTGATCTTCCTTGCCCTCGGCTACTCGGCTGTGAAGGCCGTGTTCTGGTCAATCGTCCTCATGATATGCGTCTCGTGGATGGGCAAAC
>CAYTQC010000077.1:0-7611 GCA_964439735.1 uncultured Synergistaceae bacterium | reverse complement strand
AACTCCATGGTCCACTCACGGTCATATCTGCACCGGTACGCCATTCCCGGGAGGTTCGAGAGCAGCACCGATTTGCTTCGTTCGCTTTCGTGCAGCGCTTTTTCTGCATTCTTTCTGGACGTAATGTCCTGTATAAGGGATAAATAGTTATAGGTCGAGCTGCCTTGAAACTGAAGCCAGGAAACAGTCAGATAAACCCAGGCAACAGATCCGTCCGGCCTGATATACCGTTTTTCCATTGAGTAGCCGGGAATTTCGCCTGATGCCATTTTCTCGAATAATTCAAGGTTTTTCGCCAGGTCTTCGGGATGGGTTATCTGCGCCCATCCGAGCCTCATCAGCTCTTCCCTGGATCTTCCGGTTATTTTTTCATACACGGGGTTGATCAGAGGGGGGTCATTTATTTCCGGATCGAAGGGTTTGTTGCCGAAAAAAAGGCCAATTCCTATAGGGGCCTGGTCAAATATGGATTGAATCATTTGTCTGTTTCGGTATGACTCTTCTTCCAGCAGATTCTGCATCCGCTTCATCTCAAGATGAATTTGCACCCTGGCCCTCAGGGACTCCATATTGACCGGCTTCCGTATGTAGTCCACGGCTCCGAGGTGCAACCCGCGAATTTCCTTGTCAAGTTCATCGTAATTCGTCAGGACAATGACAGGGATGTGGTGCGGGAATTTACCGCTCTTCAGTTCAGCAAGTACCTGAAAGCCGTCCATAACCGGCATATTGAGGTCGAGAACAATGAGATCAAGGTCAGGATTTTTTTCTATCTCCCTAAGAGCCTCGACACCATCGCAGGCGGTTATGAGTTCACAATCTCCCAGCATACTCCCGATGGACAACCGTTCCTGGGATGAATCATCGACGACAAGCACCTTCGCGGCCACTGGGATCCCCCCTTTATACAGCAGCCACTATACACCGCTACGGGATTTGCTGGTTATCGAAACAATCAGTTATTTTGTGCTTCCCCTCACAAAATGAGAAACAGATAATCTCTCTGACAGCACTTTTCATTGAAAACCATTAAAAATACTCTTTTATAGAAAAAGTATACCGCAGCTTTTCCATCAGGTCTATAAAGGAATATTGTTCATTTTTCCAGACATTCATTGCATTCATATCTTCAAACAACCGGACGTTTCTCCTGGATGGTCAGTGCATCTTTTATTTGATGATCTCGAAGGAAATGAGTTCCTGTCCGTACCCGGTCTTCCTAGCGGGACTTCCCCCGGCAGGATACCGGCCATACCTCCTCAACCCTGCCTTTCCTGACGGCATGGATCACGTCATACAGGTTCGTGGTGGGACATGCGTGGTTCGGAATGATCTCGATCTTCTGCCCGATGGAAAACTGCAGCCCGGAGCCTTCGGGAATGTCAAAGGACGAGTGTTCGTCCGATTTCCTGCTGAGGTATATTTCCGGGTGCTCCTTCAGGCGCCCGTGTCCCCGCGCACCTGTGATGCCGTCAGTCTGCACATAATATGTCAGTGATTTTGTGCCTGCATCCAGCACCACCCGCTCAGGTGTCGGCCGGCTGATCACCGTCGCGAGAACTGTCTGGGCGCAGAACTCGTAGGTTCCCGTCACCTGTGCCTGGTCCGCGTCCATAAAAACGTAGGTTCCGGGCCGGATCTCGGTCACACCTGAAAGTACTCCGTCAAGCAGCAGCGACGGCGTCGATCCAACTGAGACCTCTTCCACAGGAATGCCTGACGACCTCAAAAGCTCCGCCGTCTCCACCATTGTTTCCTGGCTCGCCCTGTTGACCGCCCGCACTTCGTCAGCGGTTTCTGCGTCATAGCTCTGTCCGTCGTGGGTGTAAATACCCCTCAACCTGAGCCCGGGCGCAGCGGTGACCATTTTCGCCAGATCAAGGACAGGCTTCCCCGGGGCAATGCCCGTCCTGGGATCCCCGGTGTCCACGTCGATCATCACGTCAAGGGGTCTGCTCTCACCAGCCATTGCCGCGGAAAGCATCTCCACGTGAACGGCATTGTCCGCTCCCACCGCAAGACGGCTGACCTTCCGGGCCAAAGCCCGCAGGCGCTCCAGCTTTGCAGGCCCGACGATCTCATTGGCGATAAAGATGTCATCCAGGCCTTCTTCGGCCATTGCCTCGGCCTCTCCAAGCTTGGCAACAGTTATTCCTGATGCGCCCATGGCTTCCTGTATTTTCGCTATGGCGGGTGTCCGGTGGGTTTTCGTGTGAGGACGCAGTCTCACACCTGCCGAATCGGCCTTTTCCTGCATGAACCGCAGATTTCTCTCCATTATGTCCAGGTCCACCAGAAGGACCGGCGTATCCAGGTCAAAAACAGGGGTTCCTTTCACTCCCGACACTCCCTTTCATTTATTCTTCCTGGTCTGTTTCGAATGACTTTCCGCTCAAAAGCTCCCGCTCCTCCTCTTCGCCCAGGTAGTCCACCCCCGCAAGGGATTCCACGTGGTGGCGCAGCTCATGAAGGACCGTCTCCTCTATCTCTTCCCTCCACTCTTCTTCAGAGGCTCCCTCGAGTTCCCCGGCAAAGCTCCCGTAGTAAAGGACGATTATGTTTCCCAGGGCAGGATCCTCGATGTACTCGCCCATGATTGCGAACTCTCCGTCAGCCCTTGTTTCGGGCAGAACAAGCACTCCTCCGTTCAGCTGCCGGAAGAGGACGGGCGGCAGGGCCGAGACGATCCTGTCCGCTGTCTTTCGGAAAAGGTCGATCTTCATTTTAACCCCCCCTCTGTACTGTAAGGGAACTTGCTTTCCGGAACCGGGCCGCGGAAAACATCCGCCATAAATGCAGCGGCCGAACCATTTTGAGGAAGTGTACTCTATCTTCTCTTTGCAGTCCATAAGCGAATCGGGCTTGACAATACCTCGCCAAGGCTATAGAATTATTATTAATTATAACAATATTCTAATATTTCAACATGCTCTGAACAACTTGTCTTTCTCACGTTCGGCAGAAGGAGACATCGAAATGGATTTCAAAAATCTTTGGAAAAAAATCTCGTTCTACATAAGTATGCGCGGCTTGCGCGCCTCGTGCATGCGCGGCACAGAAGAAAATTCTGCAGTGAATGATTACGACGGAAAACAGCTTTTCCGACGGGCCCCGGAAGCCTCCTTCGGAGCAGAGCTGTTCAGCGCCGATCAGATGGAGCATCATGGGAAAATTCTTGCACTCAGGCATCGTGTGAAATCCGGACATTCCCGGGATTCTCTTCTGCCTCTGCTGGATGAAAACGAGGAGCTGCTGCGTGAAGCATACAGCCAGCTGGCAGATGATGTCGAGGCCGGGCGCAGGATAGTGCCGGCCGGGGAATGGCTGCTTGACAACTTCCATTTGATCGAGGAGCAGATCAGGACGGCCAGGCGGCATTTGCCGAAGGGGTACAGCCGGGAACTGCCGTATTTGACAGGCGTTTCACCGGAGGATTTCCCCCGTGTATACGACATCGCCAGGGAAACAATTTCGCATTCCGACGGGCGGGTGGATCCGGAAAACCTCGTCCGTTTCGTCGAGTCCTATCTGTCGGTGACGACACTCAAACTGGGGGAACTCTGGGCTATTCCCATCATGCTGCGGCTGGCCCTTATAGAGAACCTCCGGCAGGTTGCGGATCGCATACTCGCCGCGCGAGCATATCACAACCTTGCGGAATTCTGGGCCGATCAGATGATAGAGGTTGCGTCGCAGGATCCCAAGAACCTGATTCTTCCCATCGCCGATATGGCGCGTTCGGACCCTCCGATGGACGTTTCATTTGTCGCAGAGTTGACTCGTCGCCTCCAGGGACAGGGAGCCGCTCTGGCTCTGCCTTTGACGTGGATGGAGCAGCAGTTGTCAGAGAACGGCCTGACGATCGAACAGTGCGTGCGCTCCGAAAATCAGAGGCAGACGGTGGACCAGGCTTCTATACGCAACAGCATCTACAGTCTCCGTTTTTTGGGGGCAATGGACTGGCCTGAGTTCGTCGAGGCGATGAGTATGGTGGAGCATACCCTGGCCGAGGACCCCGCCGAAATCTACCGCAGGATGGATTTTACCACCCGCGACCGGTATCGCCACGTTGTGGAGCGGATCGCGAAGAACAGTCCGTGTTCCGAAATTGATGTCGCCCGCAGTGCGATTCGGCTTGCCCGCGAGGGAGCGGCCGAAAGAGGCGGCGACGACAGAACGGCACACGTGGGATTCTATTTGATCGACAAAGGAACGGCTCGTCTTGAACGGGAGTCGGGAGTCCGTTTTTCACCTGCCCGCGGAGCAGCAGGACTCTGCCGCCGCTATCCCCTGACACTCTATCTCGGGAGCATCCTGCTGTTGAGCGCTGTTCTCTCGGGAGGTCTCGTCGCGAAAGCCTTCCTCGACGGAACCGCGACAGGTGCGGTTATTTTGTTTGGACTGCTCTCCCTCCTCTGCGCCAGTCACCTGGCGATCGCCCTTACGAACTGGCTGGCGACGTTGATGTCTTCACCGCGCCTGCTGCCGCGCATGGACCTCTCCAAGGGCATCCCGGCGGAGCTGTTGACCCTGGTGGTTACCCCGACGATGTTCAGCAGTGTTTCCAATGTCGAAGACCTGGTAGCGGCAATGGAAGTCCGCTTCCTGGCCAATAGGGACGATCACCTTCTCTTTGGCCTGCTCACCGATTTTCGGGATGCTGCGGAAGAAACGTCGCCGGAAGATGAGTTTCTCCTGAAGACGGCCCGGGGAAAAATTGAAGCGCTGAATGATAAGTACCGGAGGGAGGAGGGAGGCGTTTTCTTCCTTTTTCATCGCCCTCGCCGATGGAATCCCCAGGAAGGGGTGTGGATGGGGTATGAGCGAAAAAGGGGGAAGCTCGCCGCGCTGAACTCGTATCTTCGCGGCAGTGGCGAGGGGGATTTCTCCCTCGTCGTGGGTGAGACGGCGAGACTTGCAGGGGTGAAGTATGTGATCACTCTCGACACCGATACCCAGCTCCCCAGAGATTCGGCCCGGCAGTTTATCGGTGCCATGGCGCATCCCCTTAACCAGCCCAGGTACGACGAAGAGAGGAGGCGCGTAACAAGCGGGTACGGCATTCTACAGCCGCGTGTGGCGGCGAGCATTATCGGCAC
Source organism: uncultured Synergistaceae bacterium (assembly GCA_964439735.1). Taxonomy (GTDB): domain Bacteria; phylum Synergistota; class Synergistia; order Synergistales; family Aminobacteriaceae; genus Aminivibrio. Next base: position 2,512 of record CAYTQC010000077.1, on the reverse strand, counting down.
GAACCGCTCGAGGTATGCCCGCCTGTGGACGAGTGAACTCGGCATCGATCCGTATACGAGGGCCGTCTCGGACGTATACCAGGATCTGTTCGGCGAAGGCTCGTTCATCGGCAAGGGAATCTACAATGTCGACGCGTTCGAGCAGGCTTTAAGAGGACGCTTCCCCGAAAACCGCATTCTCAGCCACGATCTCCTGGAGGGTTGCTACGCAAGGGCCGGTCTATTGAGCGATGTGCAGCTTTACGAAGAGTACCCTTCCCGCTATGAAGCGGATGTGAGCCGGCGTCATCGATGGATCCGCGGAGATTGGCAGATCGCGCAGTGGATCATGCCCCGTGTTCCGGAAGCGGACGGGAAACTGCGGAAGAATCCGCTCTCCATGCTCTCTCGCTGGAAGATCTTCGACAATCTTCGCCGCAGCCTCATGGCTCCGGCTCTGATGTTTCTGTTGGCGGCAGGCTGGTTTCTTTCGCCCTCGCCGCTCTTCTGGACTCTGACGGTGGCGGGGATCGTTCTGATACCTTCCTTGATCTTCTCCGCCTTAAATCTCTTTTCAAAGCCGGATGATGTTACTCCCCGGCAGCACTTTGCGGCGGCTCTGGATTTGGCGGCGAGGGGCTTCGTCCGGGATGCGTTCACGTTCATCTGCCTGCCCTACGAGGCGTTCTTCAGCGTAGACGCGATCATGCGAACGCTTATCCGGATGGCAGTCACGAAAAGGCCGATGCTCGAATGGAATCCATCGGGAGATCCGGGGCGGGCCGGACACACGGATCTCAAGGAGTCCTATCGGACCATGTGGATTGCACCGGTCATGGCGGCAGTCGTGTTCTTCGCGACCGCTGCAGTCGGGTGGGGGGCGCTGTTCATCGCGGCCGGTCCCGTACTCGCACTCTGGTGCATGTCGCCCGCGATCGCATGGTGGACAAGCCTTCCGCTGACTCGACACCGAATGCTTCCGACGGAGGAACAGAGAGGATTTCTGCGGAGAATCGCCAGGAAAACATGGTCATTTTTCGAGACATTCATCGGCCAGGAGGACAACTGGCTGCCTCCCGACAACTATCAGGAGCTTCCCGTCGAGATAATCGCACATCGCACGTCGCCCACCAACATGGGCGTCGCCCTGCTGGCCAACCTTTCTGCCTTTGATTTCGGCTATATTTCTGCGGGGAGGCTGCTTGAACGGACAGCGCGGACCCTGCGTACCATGGAGGGTCTTGAACGCTACCGCGGACATTTCTACAACTGGTACGATACGCGCGACCTGAAACCGCTGACGCCTCTCTACGTTTCGACCGTTGACAGCGGCAATCTCGCAGGGTACCTGTTGACTCTGCAGCGGGGAATGCTGGAGCTTCCCGATCACAAAATCCTCGACTCCCGTTTCTTCGAGGGGTTGGACGATACCCTCAGAATCGTCGCCGAAGCCACGGCGCTCTATTCGGGAAGCAATCCTCCTCCCTGGCTCTCCCGCCTTCGCATGGACATGGAATCCGCACTCTCCTCCCGGCCGGAGACGCCCGCGGCTCTGAGGGACGCTCTGGAACGGCTGGAAGAATCGGCCGCCGCCGCTCTCACCGAGACGAACGATGGGGACACCGGAAATCGTCCGGGGTGGTGGCTTCAGGCCTTTTCATCACAGTGCCGGGACGCGCTTGACGAGCTGACGTTTCTCGCTCCCTGGGCGGTGAATTCCTCCTCCGGTAATATGCTCGAAGACCCTTCCGATCTTGATTCTCTTCCAACGCTGCGTGAACTGGCGACCATGGAGGAAAGGATTCTCCCTTCGCTCGAGGTGCTGCGTGCCGTCTGCGAGTCGGAGGAGCGGGACGGACTCGATACGCTCGTCCGTCTTCTCACGGAGTCCGGAAAACGGGCCCGCAAGAGGATGGAGGCCATCGAAGAAATAGCTCGCCTGTGCGACGAGCTTGCCCGGATGGAATACGGTTTCCTGTACGATCAAACACGTCATTTGCTGGCTATCGGCTACAATGTCGACGAGCGGCGTGCGGACGAAGGCTACTACGATCTTCTGGCTTCGGAGGCTCGGTTTGCCTCGTTCGTAGCCATTTCGCAGGGACGGCTGCCGCAGGAGAGCTGGTTCGCCCTGGGACGACGGCTCACCGCCGCCGGAGGGGTTCCGACGCTGCTCTCCTGGAGCGGTTCCATGTTCGAATACCTGATGCCGCTTCTTGTGATGCCGACCTACGAACACACACTGCTCGACGAGACGTACAAAGCGGTCGTGGACAGGCAGATCAAATACGGGGAGATGCGAAACGTCCCCTGGGGTATTTCTGAATCGGGGTACAATGCATTCGATATTCACCTCAACTATCAATACAGGGCGTTCGGCGTGCCGGGGCTGGGAATACAGCGGGGGCTTGCCGAAGATCTGGTGATCGCGCCCTATGCTTCGATGCTCGCGCTCATGGTGGCCCCGGAAGAGGCGTGTTCGAATCTTGAGCGTCTCTCCGCGGAAGGCTTTGAAAGCCGGTTCGGCTTCTAC
>CAYTQC010000076.1:5714-7751 GCA_964439735.1 uncultured Synergistaceae bacterium | reverse complement strand
CCGGTTTCACCGGAGAGAGGGACCTTGTTCACGGTACGCCGCGTCCAGAACATGTATTTCCTCGGACCGGTCCGGATAGGGTATTCGCACACGGGGCAGAGGAAACGCTCGTAGGCTTCCCTGTATTGCTTCGTCAGCCATTGGGCCCTCGGGAAGGCCACGATCCGTATCACCGCCACAAGAATTCTCACCACGGCTATGAGCAGACCGAGAACGAGGACATATTTGAAGTACCGGGACGGAAAATATTTGTGGATCACCAGGGCGGTTTTTACCAGGACTGCGCCTCCGAAGGCCAGAAAAAGCGGAAAGTAGACGCTTCCCCTTTTTCTCATGACAAGGGCTCCTGCCGCGGCAAGCAGAGGCAGCAGTATGGCAAGCTGAAAGGCCGCAAGCCGGAGATCGTGTTTCTCCATGAGCCGCCTGTATTCCATTGCCGCCGGCTCCCGCTGCTCTCCGATCTGTTTCTCCAGCTTCTCCCTCTCCGACTCCAGTGTCCTTTTCCTTTCCGCCAGCCGTGAGAGCCCGGCGCTGTAGGCCTGGTACTGCTTCTGGTTCTGGAGAAAAGCGGCAAGGCTCTCGGAAAGGTTTGCGGAATGGGCCTCCGGCAGGGAGAGGGATTTCTGGATAGTAAGCCTCTGGAGTTCAATGAGCTGGTTGATCGTCCCCTGGAGGTTGGAAGAACTGTCGCTGACCATCCGCATCTCTTCCCGCTTTGCGGTGATCGCCCTGTCGGCTTCAGCAATTTCCCCGGCCAGATTTTTTGACTTTTCTATAAGTGCCCCGTCAACGAACCGTGCCTCAATTTCCCCATACTGAGGGCCTCTTATGGATTCAATGTCCTCCATGAGGAACCCCAGGACCCAGAAGACGAGAACCGCAAGAACCACCGTGAAAAAATTGATCAAAAACCGGTGAAACCATGGGCCTTTCGGTTTTGTCTGTCTTTTCATTCCAACCCCTCCCTTTTCGGCCATTGTATCCCGCCGCTCAAGCTTTCCCCGGTTGCCGAAAACACGCTTCCAGTGCATCACACCTTCAACCTTCCCAGTGCCTCTTTTGCAGCCCGGCACCCTTCGCAGATCATTTCACCGGCCAGGAAAAACTCCATGAACCCGATATGCCCCACGGCAGGGCGGATCAGCAGGTCCGGGGGATCGATCCTCAGCCTCGTACCGGTGATCTGCTCTTCCATGATGCGCAGCGAACTGCCGAGCACATCGAAAATCCCCGGGACAGGATCCCGGGTCATCCATTGTTTTACCGGCTCCAGGAAAGAAGCGTCAAAACCGGCCGTTCTCCGTTCGAGCCATGCAAACATTTCGCTTGTATCGACCCCTGCTATCAGCCGCCTTTTCTGGTTCTCCTTCCCCTGAGGCAGGGTATCGTGCTCCCCGGCGCCGCCCCGGCCGTTGTTGAGATCCACGGCAATGACAAACTCAGCCCCCATTTCGCGGCAGACGTTTACGGGAACAGGGTTCACCAGGCCTCCGTCTACGAGGAATGCATCATTGACCTTCGCAGGAGTAAAAATTCCCGGAATGGAAATGCTGGCCCGTATGGCGTCCACCAGGCCACCGCTGCAGAGGACCTCCTCCCTGCCGCTCATGATGTCCGTGGCAACTGCACGAAATGCACGGGGAAGGTCCTGTATGTTCCTGTTCCCCACCATTTCCGAGAGGAACTCGTTGATCCTCGCACCCTCTATGAGCCCCGAGCGGGGAAAAGACACCTCCATAAAGTACCTGGCTGCCTTTTTCCAGTCGAGGCCGAGGGCTATTTCCGTCAGTTCATCGATTTTTCCGGCGGAATATATGCCGCCAACAAGGGCACCGATACTCGTTCCCGCGACTATGTCCGGTTCCAGGCCGGTCTCTTCGAGCGCACGGAGGATTCCTATGTGGGCCATCCCCCTTGCCCCTCCGCTTCCGAGGGCGATCCCGATTTTCGGCCTCCTTTCACCTTTCCGCTCCGGTGAAAACATGCCTTTATCCACTATGTATCACTCCTGCTTTCCTGCAGAGGATCCGGAGGCAT
>CAYTQC010000076.1:0-5614 GCA_964439735.1 uncultured Synergistaceae bacterium | reverse complement strand
GACTGCCATACAAGGGGAAGATCCTTTTCCGGAAAGAGAGCGGCGCTTCCGGATCTTTCAAGAAGCAGCTTCACGTACTCCTTCGTCCGGCGGATATGGTTTCCCGTTCCCCTGTCCCTGTATTCCGCGAGCATTGCCATGCTTTCGATGATTGCCTCCCGATGCAGTTCGAGTTCCTCCGCCCGTTTGGCAAGCAGTCTTTCAGAACGTTTTCGTTCAGAGACGTCCTGAACCATGGAAGCGAAATACCGCAGCGATCCGTCATTCTTCCAGATGATCTTGGTCGAAACGTCTACATCCACCAGGGTACCATTCCTCCGGATGTACCGCTTCCCGATAAATACGTCCTCCCAGCGTTCTGCAATGGCCTCCGCCATAACCTTCATTTCTTCGGTGAGTTCCTCCGGAGGGGTCAGGTTTCTCCATGGGCGCTCACGAAGTTCCTCCCTCGGGTAGCCTGTGATTTCGCACAACTTATCGTTGAAGTGTATCCATTCCCCCTCAGGGCCCACAATGGCGAACCCGACACTGCTCTGTTCAAAAAAGTTCCGGAAGCGTTCCTCTTCTTTCCGCTCCCTGTTGAACGCAGTGCAGGCTGCCGCAAAGAAAAGGGTTACGAACAGGGTGAAGGCTGCCCCTGCCAGGACTGCTGCAGTACGCCTTCTGTAATAGGGTGACAGGACCTCGTCCATCGTCATTCCGGCAGAAATGAACAGGGGGTACGGAGCAACCTTGCGGTAAGAGATGATCCTTTTCACCCCGTCGGGAAGGCCGAAGCATGTAATGGAGCCATCGCCCACGCTCATCATTGACCGGAAAAGGTTGCTTTCCGCTATGGACTTCCCGAAGGGAGGATCTCCCTCCTGCACTGTCCCCGTAAGGACCTTTCCCGTTGATCCCGAAAAGAGGACGAAACCTTTCGGCCCGAGGCGGACCTGCTGGTAGAAATGGGAGAAGTAGAAGGGATCGACCGAGGCCAGGACCACCCCGCCGAAGGAGCCGTCCGGTTTCTCCACCGGGAGGCTCATGGGTATGTACCATTTTCCCGTGGCGTTTCCGAGAATGGGCTCTCCCACTATGAATTCCTTCACACCGCTGCGGTGTGCCCGGAAAAAGGGGCGCTGGTAAATATTCACAGCTCTGAAGGGTCTCTGGCTGCTCAGGACGAGGTCTCCGTTCTCGTCTGCGATGCTGAGGAGGTTGAACAGCGTTCCCTGGGCTTCACGGCTCCGGATGGCATACCTGGCGACGGAGGCGTTTGCAGCTTCTTCAAAGGTGCCGATGACCCCTCCGCCTCGCTTCTCGTAGATTTCCTTCAGCGACTCGAGAACCTGTCGTACATTTTCCACTGTCCTGAGGGAATGTTCCTGGAATGCCCTCGACAGGTTATCGGTCTGGCGAAAAGCGTTCCGCAGTGCCTGCTCTTCCTCGCGGGAGAGAAAAACGAAAAGAGCCGCCCAGGATAATGCAACGATAACCAGACAGAAAACGGCCGTCAGCACCGTTGACGACAATAAAGGCGTTCTTTTCATCTGCTTCCCCCCTCTTATCCGGCAGACTGTCTAAAGAAGCGGGCTGAAGAGCTTTGTGATGCCGTGCACCATCCTGATGGCCCGGGGCCTTTCGCTCCATTTCTCCCTTGTAAGGCGGCGTGAAGCAGCGATGTACTTTTCCTGGATCATGCGGATCGCAGCCGTCTCCTCCGTTCCATAGAGGACCAGGTTCAGCTCGAAATTCAGTGCAAAGGACCGGATATCGAAATTGCTCGTCCCCAGGAAAGCGAGGTTGTAGTCGATGGACATGGTCTTTGAATGAAGGATGTCGTCCTGGAAAAGATAGATCTCAACCCCCATGTCCAGCAGTACATCGAAATAGGCTTTGGCGGCGCTGCCCACGAGGAACTGGTCGCTCTTTTCGGGAATGACGAGCTGCAGACGCACATCGCTCAGTACCGCGGTCTCCATGGCATGGAGAAGTTCGTCGTCGGGAATGAGGTAGGGTGTGGTGATGACGACACGCTGCTTCGCCCCGTGGAGGGCTGCCACAACGAGCCTCTGGTAGTTCTGCCACGGATACGACGGGCCGCTCGGAACAGTCTGTATCACTGAATTTCCCGGACGCTCAGGTTTCGGAAAAGTCTCCCCTGAGAAGAGCATTTCCCTGGACTCCACGTACCAGTCTTCGAGAAACACTCCCTGGAGCTGGGAGACAACCGGTCCCTCGAGCCTGAGGGTGAGGTCGCGCCAGAGACGCCCCTTCGCCTTGCCGCCGTAGGATGGCTCTATGACGTTATGGGAGCCTGTATACCCGATGCGGCCGTCTATCACCGCTATCTTCCTGTGATTCCTCAGATCGTACCGTGCCATGGTGGGGGTCCGCCGCAGCAGGCTCGACGGCAGGGCTTCCTTAACCTGAATACCTCTCTGCCTGAGGCATTCCGCATCTTTTTTCAGAAAGGGCTTTGAACCCACGGCATCCACAAGCACCCGACACGTGACGCCCCTCGCAGCCGCCCTTTCCAGTGCCTCAAAAAGGGGTTCCGTCATGGTGTCCCTTGCGAAAATGTAATAGAGCAGATGAACCGAATGGCGTGCCTTTTCAACATCCCCGCGGAGGAGCCTGAGAAATTCCTCCGCCTCGTCGATGAGAACGAAGCTGTTTCCCGTGGTGATACTCAGATCCCCGAGTTTTTTCCCAAGGGCACCGAAACGGGTCAGATCATCAGGAAGCCAGTGGGAATCGTCATGGAGAACTTTTCGAAAGGCGTGTTTTTCATCTCCAAGCGCCCGGAGCAGTGACTCGTGGCGCTCGGTCCTCTCCCGCGGCAGGGCCGTCGACCCGAAGGCCGCGTAGAGGAGAAAACCGAGCCAGGGCCAGAAATAGATGGCAAGCAGCCACGCCATGGCTGTGTTCGGGCTGTGGCGGAGGGGAATGTAGCAGAGCAGGACGATTCGTATGAGTATGGAGGAAATCTCGTAGAAGGAATAGAGAAAAACTCCAAGGGTCATGATGCGAGAAGCCCCTTCCCGGCATCCACCGTGAAATCGCAGATGAGAGGCAGATGATCGGAAAACCGCACCCTCGGCACTCTGAAATCCTTCATTTTTATTTCTTCGCTGTACAGGACAAAATCAAGGGCCAGGGCCGGATTTCTGCTCGGATAGGTGGGCATGTTTCTTCCGTTGGCGCTTTGGAATTTCCCCTTTCTGAAAAAGGGCAGCAGTTCCTGCTCCCCCATGTACGTGTTGCCGTCACCGGCAATGATCAACGGTTTTTTTGCCCCCCTGCACCGGTCGGCTATTTCACCGATCTGGATCTTCCTGGCCCTGTAGCCCAGCGAAAGATGGGCCAGGAAAAGAGTAAAATCCCGGAACTCGACTTCAAGCAGGGTCCGTTTGACTCCCTTGCTCAGGAAGTGCTCCCTTGAAGAGACGATGGGCAATTTTGCAATCACTGCGTTTCCCTGTGATTTAAGGAGCGGTGTTCTGGAAACGATGGATTCGCTGTGATATTTGCATGCAAAAACGGAATCCGCTCCGAGCCGGCTGGCCATCAGCTCTGCCTGGCAGGATCCGTTTTGCCGGTAGGAACCGGAGTCCGCCTCGACAAGCCCGACTACATCAGGGTCAAGCCGGGAGATAAAATCGGAAATACGGCGGAACCTGCCCTCTGTCTTTCTCAGACAGCCGGAAAAAGGGAAAGGGAAGTGGTATTCCCATCCGGTGCCGGTTCCGTAACGGATATTATAGAGCACAAGCCGCATATGACGCCTCCAGGGTACAGAAATAATCAGTGATTATACAGCAAAAAATGTGTCGGGCATCAGTTTTTCTGCCTGTTTTTCAGCCTCAGACCCGGACAGAGGGCTTCATTTTCCCACTTTTCTGTGAAAACACCGCCTTTATACCATATCTGACCTGAAGTGCATAATTATTTACACTTTATGCAAAAAGATTTGCGCAGATTGCTTTCCAGGGAGATACAATACCTGAAGAGAGCCCTTATTACCATAATGTTGAAGGAGGAATGAGTCCAATGGTCAGCAGAGTTCCCCCCGAGCCATTCCGCATCAAGATGGTGGAACCCGTACATGTTCCGGACGCACAGGAACGGGAACGGGCGCTGGAAGCAGGCCATTTCAACATGTTCGGTCTGAAGTCCGCGGACGTCTACATCGACCTTCTCACCGACTCAGGAACCGGCGCCATGAGCAAGCAGCAGTGGGCGGCCATCATGATGGGCGACGAGGCCTACGCCGGAGCGGACAGCTATTACAGCCTGAAGAAGGCTGTGAAGGACGTCCTGGGCTTCGACTACACCATTCCCGTCCACCAGGGCCGTGCCGCCGAGAACGTGGTCTTCGGCTCCCTCGTGAAGGAAGGGGACGTGATCCCCTTCAACATGCCCTTCGACACCACCAGGGGGCACATCTTCAACGCGAAGGCATCCTCCGTGGACTGCGTCATCGACGAGGCTTTCGACCGGGAGAACCCTCACCCCTTCAAGGGCAACGTGGACATCGCCAAACTTGAAAAGGCCCTCGCGGACAACAGGGGGCGGGTGCCCTTCATCATGGTCACCATCACGAACAACTCCGGCGGAGGCCAGCCTGTGAGCCTGAAGAACCTCCGGGAAGTGTCCGCCGTGGCGAAAAAGCACGGCATCCCTCTCCTCCTCGACGCGGCACGCATGGCCGAGAACGCATGGTTCATCAAGGACAGGGAGGAAGAATACAGGAACATGACCGTGGCGGAGATCCTGAAGGCCACCATGGACACCGCCGATGCCGTCACCGTTTCGTGCAAGAAGGATCCCCTGGTGAATATCGGCGGCCTCGTGGCCTGCCGTACCGAAGAAATGTACTACAGGGTCGTCCCCAGGGTTATCCTCTTCGAGGGCTTCGCCACCTACGGCGGCCTTGCGGGGCGGGATCTCGAGGCCCTTGCCGTTGGACTCCGGGAGATGGTGAACGAGCAGCACCTCACCCACCGCATCGCCCAGGTCCGCTACCTCGGCGAACTGCTCACCGAAGGCGGAGTGCCCTGCATCCAGCCCATCGGCGGCCACGCCGTCTTCATCGACGCGGGGGCTTTCCTTCCCCACATCCCCCAGGGATCCTACCCCGCCGACGTGCTCTCCATCGAAATCTACCGGGAAGGGGCAGTCAGGGGCATCGGCCTCGGGGCCCTGGCCTTCGAGAATGTTGACGAGAAGACGGGAGCCCGCACCTTCCCGAAGCTCGAGCTCTACCGCCTGGCCATCAACCGCAGGACCTACACCAACAGCCACATGGAATACGTGGCGGAGACCATAATCAACGTATACAACCGCCGGGATTCCATCCGGTACGGGCTGGAGATCACCTACGAACCTCCGGTGAAGGGGCTGAAGCACTTCCTCGCCCATCTCAGGCCGAAGAACCTGTAACCCGTCCCTATCCGCATGGAAAAGCCGGCCCGAAAACCGGGCGGCTTTTCTGTTCGGATGCGGTGTATCTCTTCCATGACACTTGAAGTTTTCTTTTTTTGTGTGACAATACAGCAGTTGTTCCTTATTTCTAACTAGGAGAACTTTATGAATATTGCAATTGATCTCATCATCGTCGTCACTGCCG
>CAYTQC010000075.1:0-7910 GCA_964439735.1 uncultured Synergistaceae bacterium | reverse complement strand
CCATCGTTCCAGGTCCCGTAGAAATCCCGGGACTCCTTCCCTGGCGAGGGAGAGGGAGAGGAGCTCCGTCTGGCGGGAAAGCTCCAGCGCCCCCTGCTTTATTATGCCGTTTCGCACCACCCCGTGCAGCAGCAGCCAGCTTGTACCGAAGGCTGCGAACACCACGAGGGATACGAGGAACAGGATTTTCTTTTTGAGCGAAAACATGGCTATTCCTCCCATACGAGGCGGTATCCCCGCCCCCGGAGCGAGTTGACCGCCAGTGAAGGGCTTTTTCCGTCATCGAGCTTTCTCCTGAGCCTCGAGATGTGCACGTCCACGGTCCTGGTGTCTCCGCCGGAGAAGCTCCAGATCCTCGACAAAAGCTCCTCCCTGGAAACCGTCCGCCCCATCTTTCTGGCAAGTGCCTCGAGGATACGGTATTCCGTAGGGCTCAGTTCGAGGGGTACTCCGCGAAGGAGTGCTGTTTCATCTCCCGGTTCTATGCGGAGGTCTCCGGCCTCGAGAACTCCGCACTCTTCAGGGACAGCGGTCCTTCGAAGGAGTGCCCTGACCCTGGCCGTCAGCTCCGATAGAGAGAACGGTTTTTTCATGTAGTCGTCGGCCCCGAGTTCCAGACCCTCTACCACGTCCCGCTCTTCACGCCTTGCAGTAAGCATGATAATAGGTATGGAGGCGGTATCTTTTTCGGCCTTGAGCCGCCTGCAGACTTCCCAGCCGTCCATCCTGGGAAGCATGAGGTCGAGGATGATGAGATCGGGACGGAGGGTGAAGGCCTTTTCCAGCGCGGCGTCCCCGTCGGAAGCCGAGGCGGTTTCATATCCGTGCCTGAGGAGCGTCTGGATCACTATCCCGCGTATCGCCTCTTCGTCCTCCACCACGAGAATTTTCTGCCGTGCCAAAAGATTCACCGTTCCTTCGGACGCCGGAATGCCGAGGCTTTCACGGTTTTTCCCGTGATTATGTAAACCACCCGCTCCGCCACGTTTGTGATGTGGTCCCCAGCACGCTCTAGAGTCCGGGCCACGTTGAGGAGGCTGGAAGCCTGTTCGATCCGCTGGGGCTTCTCCATCATGAGAATCAGCAGTTCCCTCATGATCTGCCTCTCCAGGTCATCCATGAGATCATCCATGGGGAATACTTCCTTCGCGGCCTCCGCATTGTTCGTGTCGAAGGCCGCCAGGGCCTTCTCCACCATGACCGAAAGGGTGTCGACCATCCTGGGGATGTCTATGAGGGGTTTCACGAGCTCCTGTCCCGCAAGGGCTATCGCCACCTTGGCGATATTGTCCCCGTAGTCGCCGATCCTTTCCAGGTCGATGGCCATGTGCATTATGGATGTAACTGTCCGCAGATCCTCACCCAGCGGCTGGTACCGGGCCGTAAAGTTCATGCAGGCGCTGTCCACGGAACCGGCAAGGTCATCGATCTCGTCGTCCTTTTCGATAACGGACCGGGCTGCTTCCACGTCCTGGTTCTTGAGAGCCCAAACGGCCCTCGTGACCGACTCCTCGGCCATTTTCCCGAGCCGGAGGATCATCCGCTTCAATTCTGTAAGATCCTCTTCAAGCTGCTTTCTCAGGTTGATCCCATTCATGCCCATTCGCTCCTCTCTGCCTCTAGCCGAACCGTCCCGTGATGTAATCTTCCGTACGCTTATCCCCCGGAGAGGTGAACATTTTCGGAGTGCTGTCGTACTCCACGAGGTCTCCCAGGAGGAAAAATGCGGTCGTGTCGGAAATTCTGGCCGCCTGCTGCATGTTGTGGGTCACGATAACCACAGTATACTGTTTTTTCAATTCCCGTACCAGTTCCTCAATACGCGCTGTAGAGAGGGGATCAAGAGCGCTTGTAGGTTCGTCCATGAGCAGTATCGCCGGTTCCGTGGCAATGGCCCGTGCGATGCAGAGGCGCTGCTGCTGACCTCCTGACAGTCCCGTTCCGGGAGTTTTCAGTTTGTCCTTCACCTCGTCCCAGAGCGCGGCCCCGGTGAGACTGTTCCGAACGATCTCATCGAGCCTTGCCCTGTCGCGGATGCCGTAAAGGCGGGGACCGTAGGCCACGTTGTCGTAGATGGACATGGGGAAGGGATTGGGCTTCTGGAACACCATTCCCACGTTCCGCCTCAGGGAGATCACGTCCGTTCCGCTGTCGTATATGTTCGATCCGTCAATAAGGATATCTCCTTCCATCCTGGCTGAGGGGATGAAGTCGTTCATCCTGTTGAGGCACCTCAGGAAGCTGCTTTTTCCGCACCCCGAAGGGCCTATGAGCGCAGTGACCGTCTTCTCGGGAATATCCAGGGTAACGTCCATAAGGACCCTGGACCGGCCGTAGTACAGGTTCACGTTTCTTGTTTCGATCTGGATTCTGTTCATTATACCCACCTTTTACCGTCTCATTCTTCTGCGGAACCGGGAACGCATGAAGATCCCTACCGAACATATCCCCAGCACGAGCAGCAGCAGAACGAGGACTGTGCCGTACTGGATCCCCCTTGTTTCTTCGATGAACGTCCCCGCGGTGGCGAGAACATAGATGTGATACGGAAGGGCCATGACCTCTGAGAAAAGGCTCCGGGCGATGTTTGGGGCAAAGAACGCCGCCCCTGTGAACATGATGGGGGCCGTCTCGCCCGCGACACGGCCGATGCTCAGGATGATGCCCGTTATGACAGTGGGCGCCGCGGAAGGGAGGACCACCTTCCATATGGTCTGCCACTTGGATGCCCCGAGGGCGTAGGAGGCATCCCGGTAATCCCGGGGTACGGCAAGGAACGCCTGCTCCGAGGCGGTGACCATGAGAGGAAGGGTGAGACATCCCAGGGTGAGGGCCGCCGAGAGGAGACTCGGCCCGAAACGGAACAGGATCACGAAAAGCGATAGACCGAAGAGGCCGAATACCACCGACGGGACTCCTGCAAGTGACCGTATCGCGAGTCTCAGGGCGGAGGTGAACAGATCGTCCCGTGCGTACTCGGCGAAATACAGCCCGGTCGCGACACCGATGGGAATGGCGAAGCCCATGGCCACCGCTACAAGCTGTATGGTCCCCACCAGCGGTGTCAGTATGCCGCCTTTGGTCATGCTGTCCCGGGGAGGCTCGAGAAGAAATTCGAGGGAAAGGACGGAATAGCCTTTCAGGACCACAAATACGACGATCCCGGCCACCAGGGCTGTGAGGGCAAGGCCTGACGCCCATGTTGCAGCCGTCATGAGATTATCGAGTATTTTCCTCCGGCTTTTCATCGGGAAAACGTTCCTTTCTTTTCGATCCACGCCGAGAGGAGGTTCACCGCCAGGGTCATGAGCAGAAGGAGAATACCTCCGAAGAAGAGTGCGGCATAGTGAGGGGAACCCACCGGGGTCTCCCCCATCTCGGCGGCTATTGTGGACGTGAGGGGCCGAACGGGGTCAAAAACCGATAGGGGAATGATCGCCGCTCCTCCGGCCGCCATGAGCACCACCATGGTCTCTCCCATCGCCCTCATGATCCCCAGCAGGGATGCACTGAGAATTCCGGGAAGGGCCGACGGAATGACAACTTTCACGGTCGTCTCAAACCGTGTTGCTCCCAATGCGTAGGACGCATTCCGTATATCTTCGGGAACCGATCCGAGTGCCTCTTCAGCAAGGGAGCTCACCACCGGGATCGTGAGGACCCCGAGGAGAACGGATGCATTGAACAGGTTAAGGCCTGACAGCATATCGAATCTCTCCTGGAGCATTGGCGCGAGAACGACCATTCCGATGAAACCGAGAACAATGGACGGAAAGAATCCAAGAAGCTCCAGTACCGGCTTCAGAAATTCCCTGACCGGCCGGGGAGCCGTCTCCGAGACGAATACGGCAACGAGGAGACTGAAGGGAACGGCCAGCAGGGAAGAAAGGGCAGTAACTGCGACCGTTCCGACGATAAGCGGAAACATTCCCAGGGTTGGAGGATCTTCGGCAGGATACCAGAGGTCTCCGAAAAAGAGATCCTTCAGGGTAACGCTTTTCAGCACGGGCAGTCCCTCGCGGAAGAGGAAGTACAGGATGAACACCATGATGAGTATTCCTGCACTGGACAATGCCTTGACTATCGATCCCGGAAGCCTGTCTTTCATAAAACCCCTTCTTTCACAGTTCGTAACAGCAGGATTCCCCCTCCCGGAAACAGGGAGGGGGGATGAAGATCCGGCCGGGCCGGTGAGCCGGGAAACACCTGCTACTTCAAAACCCTCAGCGGTACAAATCCGGTCGATGCAACTATTCTCTGGCCTTCATCGCTGAGCATGAAATTCAGAAACTTCATGATCTCACCCGTGGGCCATCCTTTGGTAAACATGTAGAGAAACCGGGCTATGGGATAGGATCCGTCGAGAGCGGTTTCCGCCGACCCTTTCTTTCCGTTCACCATAAGGGGCTTCACTGTGTTGTTGATGTATCCGATCCCGTCGTATCCGATGGCGTATTTATTCTTTGCGACCGTGGTGAGCATGGCTCCCGAGGAGGCGACGATCAGGGCCCGGGGAGATACCCTTTCCTTCTTCAGGATGATTTCCTGCCAGGTTTCATACGTACCGGAACTCGTGTCCCTGCCAACCACCGCAATGGGCTTATCCTCGCCGCCGACATCTTTCCAGCTCTTTATTTTCCCGGTGTAGATGTCGCGGAGCTGGTCAATGCTGAGATCCTGGACCGGGTTTTCGGGGTGGACGATAGGAAGAAGGGCGTCCATGGCGACAGCAAAGGGAACGGGGTAATTCCCCTTCTCCACCGCGTCCTTCACCTCGGACTGTTTGATGAACCTGGAGGAATTGGCGATGTCGGTGGTCCCGTCAATGATGGCCTTGATGCCGTTGCCGCTGCCGCCGCCGGAAACGCTGATCTTCACCACGCTGTTGGCCTCCATGTATTTCTCGGCCGCAGCCTGGGCAATGGGAAGGACCGTGGTGGATCCGTTCATGACGAGTTCCGCACCGAAAGCCGCCCCGGATAGGGCCGTAAGGGCGACAAGGGTAAAAATCGCTGCGAGCTTTTTCATGTTCAAAAACCTCCCTGTTATCTGTTTTTTGATTTTCCTCCGGGGGACCCCCGGGGGATGATGCAAGTATAGGGAGGAAAGGTTACGGATGAGGGCTGAAAATGTAACAAAAGAGTTACAGCTTTTCGGGCAGTTTTTCCGTGCATGATATATACTGTTTCGGGAAAACTTTTGCGGAGGTGGTACCATGGAACCCAAATTTCAGCCTGATATTATCCTCGGCGTTCTCGGAGGAATGGGACCGGCGGCGGCGGCGGAATTTCTCCGTCTTCTCGCCGAGCGGGCCCCAGTTTCGTGCGACCAGGAGCATGCCGTCACCTACCTCCTGTCGGATCCCCACATGCCCGACAGGAGCAGTGCGATCCTTGGACGGGGGACAGACCCTACGGAACGGCTCAAAAAGGACCTGCTCACCCTGGCCGGATGGGGAGCCGGGCTCCTGGCCGTTCCGTGCAATACGGCCCATTACTTCATCGACCGTTTTCTGGACGAACTTCCGGTCCCGCTCGTCCACATCATCGACGAGACCGTGGCCGCAGCGGAACGGATGAGCCCCGAAGGCGCATGGCTCCTGGCCACCAGGGGAACAATGGACAGCGGACTGTACCAGAAGTACGGCGAGAAAAGGGGATACCGGTTCTTCGTTCCCTCCATGGACGTGCAGGAGAAGGTGCAGCAGAGCATCGAACTTGTGAAGTCGAACCGGAAGGACGACGGCGGAAACCTGCTCAGGAATGTGGTCCTGGACCTGTGGAAGGAGAGGGACCTCCCCATCTGCGCGGCGTGCACAGAACTTCCCCTCGCATACGATGCTTCCGGACTGCCCCGGGAAAAGACGGTGTCGAGCCTCGGGGCCCTCTGCGACGCCTGCCTGAGAGTGCTCTACCCTCATATGAACAAATAAGGACAGGCGTCCCGGGCAAATCATCCGGGACGCCTGTTTCCGTCACTCTCTCACGATGTCGAAGACCGTGACCTCCGGGGGTGCAAGAAAACGGAGCGGGGGGCCCCAGGTTCCGGTCCCGTTGTTGACGTAGATCCTGCTCTCCTTCCCGGGGGCGGCGTGTGCCTGCCCGCTTTTTCCGGTGGGGACGATGGCCCGCAGCCCCTTTCGATAGTCGTAGACCATCCGTGTCGCCCAGTAGAAAGGCCATATCTGGCCGCCGTGGGTGTGCCCCGAGAGCTGGAGGTCGAACAGCCCCACCGCGTCGGGATCGATGGTGGGCTGGTGCTTCAGCAGCACCACGAAACGGTCCCGGGGAAGGCCTTCGAGCACCTGCGATTCCGGGACCGGCTCTTCGCCGAACCTCCCGGCCGCCCGGTCATCAACGCCTGCGAGTATAATTCCGCCCGCTTCGACAGCCTCGTTTCTCAATACCCTCATTCCTGCGTGTTCCTTGAAAACCAGTGCCTGCTTCACACCGGCATAGTACTCATGGTTCCCCGTGACAGCGTAGATGCCCAGGGGAAGGTCCAGGCCGCGGAAAAGGGCGACCTCCGCCTGCCGCTCCTCCATGTCGCCGTCCACGAGGTCCCCCGTGATGACGAGCATATCCGGGTCTGCGGCCTTCACGGCGTCAAGCATGAGAGCCAGGCGCTCTTCCTGGATGATCCACCCGAGATGGACGTCTGACAGCTGGACGATGCGAAGGCGCCCGACTCCCTGTAGAAGATGGGGGGTGGATATGGTCTGGTAGACCGTCCGTATGCTGAGTGCCTCGAACCATCCGTAGGCGCATATGAGAACAGCGGCCCCCACTGCGAGCCAAGCCCTTGCCGCAGGGGACCGCAGAAGGTCTCCGAAGCGGGAGGAGAGCATTCCGTCGATTCCCCAGATGAGGACTCTCAGGAGATCGATCATTACGAAGCAGGCGAAGGTCATGAAGATGAAGGCCATCCACATGTACCCCGAACAGGAAAGGACTTTCCGGAGCGTGTGGGCGTCGCCGAAGTCAAAAAGCCAGAGTACCCTCGCCCCCACGATCATCGCAAGGGAGACGAGGATGAACAGGGCGGTCCATTTCCACCCCCGGCCGACGGCGCTTCGCAGCTTGAAATAGACGTATACGTGCATGGCACCGTAAATGAGCATGTACAGCGAAAAGAACATGGCAAAAGATTGTCGCATTCTCTGGTCCTCCCGGGTCTGCAGTTTCAGTTTTTCCGGAACATTATATCAGCAGGGGGATATATTCGGCGCGTTCCGGGAAAGGACCGTCAAAACTTCGATTTTTTCAGCACCCACCAGGGAGCCATACTCGAATCGAGATGACCGCGCCCTGTCATTTCCCAAAGCATGGCGAAGGCCGACCATAAACGGGTGCAGAAGGTAAAGACAGGCATGAGGGGGAGGAGGGGGAGAAGCCATGCATCCTCCCGGGGACGTTCTGAAAGGAAGAAAAGCATGACCAGGAAGAAAAAAGTCTCCACTGCAAAATAGAACAGGTAGACGAGTCCCATGATGATCCCCACCGCCGCCAGGGGAACGCTAGCAAAAAGGAAGACGGTGTAAAGGAAGAGAAGCAGGGGCGTGACGATCTGGAAGAAAAGGCCGCCCACGGTAGATACGATGAGGTTCGGCCATCCCATAAGCTTCGGGGAAAAGGAGCGGAAATGCTTGAGGAAATAGAGGTAGAAAAGGTCGCCGTCCCACCGTAGTCTCTGCCGGAAGAATCCCCTGAATGTGTCGGGAACGTCGGTGTGCCCCATGACCTCGGGATCGAAGACAATGCGCATGTTTCCGTGCCTTCCGAAATAATTCTTCACCCTGAGTGTGAGGTCCAGATCTTCTGCTGTCCCGGCATCCCATCCGCCGATGAGGGTGAGGACGTCCCTCCTGAAAATGCCGAAGGCACCGGAAATATTGTTTACCGCGTTGAACT
>CAYTQC010000074.1:0-8017 GCA_964439735.1 uncultured Synergistaceae bacterium | reverse complement strand
CCACATGGAGAAGATAGTCGAGGGAGAAGTGGGGCAGGCCATCGAGAAGGAAGTCATCGAGAAGGTCAGGCTGCGCCCGGTGTCATGGTTCGAGAGAGGGGCCAGGAACCTTACCTCCAACCGGGAGATCAGGAAGCCCGAGGATCTGAACGGCCTCAAGGTCCGGGTGCCCAACGTGCCGCTCTTCGTGGCCACATGGGAAGCGCTCGGTGCAAAGCCTACCCCCATGGCATTCTCCGAGGTGTTCACATCCCTTCAGCAGGGGATCATCGACGGCCAGGAGAACCCCTACGACCTTATCAAGAGCGCCAGCTTCTTCGAGGTCCAGAAGTTTGTCAACAAGACCGAGCACGTCAGAGGATGGATTTACCTCGTTATCGGCGAAGACAAGTTCCAGAAGATGGGCCCCGAGCTTCAGAAAGCGGTGCTTGAGGCCGGCAGGGAAGCCCAGGCTTACGAGCGGGAGCTTTTCAGGGCCGAGCAGGATCAGCTGATCAAGGATCTTCAGGATAAGGGGATGACCTTCGTTGAGGTCGACAAGGCGGCCTTCATGAAGATAGCCGAGCCCGCAGTGCTGAAGTTCCTGAGCCCCGAGCTCCAGGAAATGTACAAGAAAATCATCGCGATCCAGTAAAAAGGGACACGGGTCCGGGGCTATTGGCAGCTTCGGACCCGTTATCATCGGGGAGAGATGAGGACAAGACAGTCATGAAAAAACTATGGGTTTTATTCGGCCGTTTACTTGAGCTGAGCTCGATTCTTTCATTCCTCGGCCTGGTGGCAGTGGTGCTCCTCCAGGTATACGCCAGGCTTTTCCTTCCCAAATCGCCCCACTGGACGGAGGAGGCATCACGCTTTCTTTTCATTTACACCGTGAGCTTCGCCTCGGGACTCGCCATACGGGAGAAAGCTTTTGTCAACGTCGATGTTTTCACGAATTTGCTGCCGAAAACACTGCAGCGATGGCTCCAGATCATGCTTGATCTCCTGGTCGCCGCTTTTATGGCGGTGGTTTTCTATTATTCCCTGAAAAATCTCGGTATAGGCAGAATGCAGACGTCCGCATCCCTCCGTGTCCCCATGCACTACATTTTTGCCTCCATGTCGGTCCTTTCGGGGACAGTCGTTCTGTATTCGCTGGCGGAAGTCTTCAGGGACGTGCGCATGGCCTCGGGAGGAGGGAACTGAAATGGTCCTCACGCTTTTTATAGTATTCCTCGTGCTCCTCTTCATAGGTCTCCCCATCGCCTTCTGCCTCGGCATATCCTCTTTCGTCTACCTCTGGATGGCCGATATCCCGCTGATCGTCATTCCCCAGAAGATGTACTCGGGAATTGACGTATTCGTGCTCCTGTGCATACCCGGCTTCATCCTCGCAGGCAACCTTATGAACAGGGGCGGGATCTCGGACAGGATAATAGGTTTCTGCAACGCCCTCGTGGGGCATATCCAGGGTGGGCTGGCCCAGGCGAATATCGTGGCCTCCATGATCTTTGCGGGTATTTCGGGAACAGCCGTGGCCGACACGGCGAGCCTCGGCGCCATCCTCATCCCGGCCATGCAGAAAGAAGGCTACGATGTTGACTTCTCCTGCGCGGTCACTGCAGCGTCGTCTACCATCGGCCCCATTATCCCCCCGAGCATGCCGATGATCATCGCCGGGACCCTGACCGGGCTCTCGGTGGGAAGGCTTTTTATCGCCGGAGCCATTCCGGGTGTTCTTCTTGGCATCGGACTGATGATCGTTGCCTATTTCATATCGAAGAAGAGAAATTACCCCAAGGGTGAAAAGGTCCCCCGCCGCCTGCTTCTGAAGGAATTTTTCGGTGCGTTTTGGGCGCTCATGCTCACCGTGCTCATTCTCTACGGCATCGTGGGCGGTTTCTTCAGCCCCACCGAGGCGGCCATGGTGGCCTGTCTCTATGCCGTGGTGGTGGGTATTTTCGTTTACCGGGACCTTTCTTTCCGTGATCTTCCTCTTCTGATCCTCGAGGCCTCGATCACCACTGCGTCCATAATCGTACTCGTCGGCCTCGCGAACCTTTTCGCGTGGATACTGACGAGCGAGCAGATCCCCCAGATGGTGGCGGACTTCCTTCTCGGGATCACGAAGAACAAGTTCCTCATCATCCTCCTGATCAATCTCCTGCTTCTTTTCGTGGGGACATTCATGGAGACCATCGCCGCACTGCTGACGCTATTCCCGACGCTGCTGGCAGTAGCCCTCCAGGTGGGTATCGACCCCATCCATTTTTCCATGATCGCCGTGCTCAACCTTATGATAGGGCTCACCACGCCGCCCGTGGGGGTGTGCCTGTTCGTGGCGTCAAGCATCGGCAAGATCTCCATAAGCCGGATATCCAGGGCCAACATCCCGTTCCTCGCCGTGAGCATTTTCGTTCTTCTTCTCGTATCCTATATCCCGGCTCTTTCGACGTGGCTTCCGAATCTTTTGTTCGGCAGGTAGCTGGAAATGAAACGGGCCCGGGAGTAAATCCCGGGCCCGTTTCATTTCAGGACAGGTATTTGTCGAGTGTTTTTCTCACCGCTCCCGGGCCTTCGATCATCTCGGAAAAATATCCCTCTATTTTTTTGCCAAGCCCCACATCGTACAGGTCAACGGAGAAGATCCCGCTGTTCGAGAGGATGGGCCGCAGACGTCCTTCGCCGGAGTACGGTTCCCCTAAACGGACTCCGGCCAGGTGCGGGCAGAGGGAGTCGAGCAGGGGGTCAGGGCTCAGGGGCATGGGGTTCCCCCGGTCGTCTATCCCTGTGAGATACCTGCACCACGCCGCGATCACGAGGGGAATGTATTTCAGTTCCGCAGGATCAAGACCGTTCCTGTCCCGGTAGGCCCGTATTGTTCCCCCGAAGCGTATTCCCACCTTCTGGGATGTGTCCATGGCGATCCGCTGGGGTGAATCCGGGATATTGGGGTTCGGAAGGCGCTCCTCGATGACTTCCCTGATGAATTCCCCCGGACTGATGATGCCGGGGTCATCGACCACGGGCATACCTTCCTCGAATCCTATTTTTTCGACGAGTTTTTTCAGGACCGGATCCTTCATTTCGTCCGCGATAAGGGTGTATCCAAGCAGGCATCCGAAAACGGCCAGGGAGGTGTGAAGGGGGTTCAGGCAGGTTCCCACCTTCATCCTTTCCACCCGGTCCACAGTCTCCCGGTCTGTGAAATACGTGCCCGCCAGTTCAAGGGGAGGCCTGCCGTTGGGGAAGGAATCCTCTATAACCAGGTACTCGGCCCGTTCCGCGTTCACGAATGGAGCGATGAAAGAGTGCTTCTCGGTCTGAAGCGTCTCCCCTGTCCCCAGCCCCAGGCTGTTCAGCGTCTCCCTGACCCTGTCCGAGGGGCGGGGCGTTATCTTGTCGATCATGGTCCAGGGAAATGAGACGAGGGCAGGGTCTTCGAGGTAGGCGACGAAACCTTTTTCAACGAGCCCGTTCGCCTCCCAGTGTCCGGCGATTTCCACGAGGGATGCCTTCAGCCGGTCCCCGTTGCGGGCGCAGTTGTCCATGCTCACAAACGCGAGGGGAAGCCTGCCGCTTTTGAACCTGGTGTAGGCCAGGGCTGCCGTCTTCGACATGGCATGCTGGGGTTTTCCGGGGCCGTTCTTCATATCCTGGATAATCTCTTCCGCGTACTCTCCCGAGAGAGTCCTGAGGCTGTATCCTTTTTCCGTTATCGTGAAGCTGACCATCTGGAGAGACGGGGCGCTGAAGATCTCATGGAGCCGATTCCAGTGAGTTTCATGGGCCGGGTCTCCCGCCAGGGTAGTGCAGATGCTTCCAACCACCATCATGTCCAGCCTGCCGCCGGGTTCCATGATGACTACGAGGCTCAGGTTGTCGAATGGTGCGAACATCTCGTCTATCGTCTTCCAGTCGTATGTTTTTACGGCGATGATCCCTGTTTTTACGATACCCCGGTCCAATAGCTTCTGCTGCATCACCGCGGGAAAAGCGCGGAAAATGTTTCCGGTGCCGAAGTGGACCCACTGCGGATTTCTGTTTGTCTCGGACTCCATCCTGTCGATATCGAATTCAGGAAGGGAAATTCCTGCCTTCTTCCAGGCTCCGACATCCATGAGTCCTTTCCTGTTCAGCTTCAGCATTCAAAACCCTCCGTTTCTTGCGGAATTTTTCAAAAATACGCAATTCCCCTGCTGAACATTATACCTTTCCCGGCTTCCGAAAGTCCCGGCACGTTTGCGGTTTTTAAACAAAGCAACCGGTCGGTTCCGAATGAAAGACAGTTTCCCCTGCGGGAGTGCAAAATTTTCCTTTTAGCCGTAGGATATCTGCACATTCAAATGAAACGGGGGAATCGGGATGAAGCTGCTCGAAATGAATACCATTGATTTTCAGGAGTATATGAAGAAAAATGACACCGTCATTATCCCAAGCGGAGCTTTCGAGATATGGGGGCCTCATCTCCCGGTAGGTGCTGACACCATTATTGCAGAGGAGATGGCGACTCGCCTTGCCGACAGGATGGGTTGGATCGTCGGCCCCACCATTCCTGCAGGGGATTCTCTTTTTTCCTGGGGACCCGGCGCCGTAACCGTCAGTCCGGAAAGCTTCCGGAACTACCTTGAAGATGTCTGCATGAGCCTTGTAAAGCACGGTATCCGGCGATTTTGTTTCCTGAACCCCCATGTGGGAAATGTCCCCATGATCGGCCATGTCGCTGCAAAACTCAAAACAGAGCACGGTGCCTCCTGCTGCCTTTTCGACTGGTGGAGGTTCATTCAGCCGCTGTGCTCGAAGGAGAAGATACTCGATACAGACGGGATCATGTCCCATGGCCATGCAAGCGAGGCCGGAACGTCCCTGTTTCTGTACCTGCGTCCTGATCTTGTAAAAACTGACAGGCTCATCAGGACGGAGCCGAAGAAAATCAATGAATTTCCCGATGTCCAGGTTTTCTGGTCAATTCCTGACATGACTGATACGGCCATGGTGGGTGATGCGACCACCGCCAGCAGGGAGAAAGGAGAGAAGATAGTGGAGAAAGCGCTGGAGCGGATGGCGGCTTTCCTGGAGCAATGGGGAGAATGAATCTGATCCATAGGGGAAGGTTTGAAAACCCCTTCAGGAAGCATGTTCGGCGGGTCTTTTCGCTGAAGGGCTGATGTGATACACTATGCCAAATTTCATCGGGAGGTGTTGCGTTGTGAAGAAATACAGTGCTGCAGTGATGATTGTGCTGCTCTTTTCTGTGATAGCGGTTCCGGCATTCGCCCAGACGACCATCAAGATAGGACATGTGCTTAACCAGGACCACTCCTGGAATGTATGCCTCGTCGGCTTCGCTGATGAGGTGAAATCCGCCACTGAAGGCAGAGTCCTTATAGAAGTATATCCCGGAAGCCAGCTCGGGAATGAGAAGGACCTGATCGAAGGACTGTCTCTTCAAACTATTGACGGGGGGCTCATCGGAGGCGGCTCCTTCCAGTCAGTGGAGCCGAAGTTCGGCATC
Source organism: uncultured Synergistaceae bacterium (assembly GCA_964439735.1). GTDB lineage: Bacteria > Synergistota > Synergistia > Synergistales > Aminobacteriaceae > Aminivibrio. The sequence continues at coordinate 2,520 of CAYTQC010000074.1, read as the reverse complement.
GAGGCTCTTCCCTATGCATGGCCGACTCACCAGGCCGCCTATAATGCACTGGACGGTGAACTGGGCGCTCATCTCCTTGCACTTCTCGAAAAGCAGGGCATAGTCGGGCTTTCATGGTGGGAGAACGGCTTCCGCCATCTCACCAACAATATCCGTCCCATAGAGAAACCTGAGGATCTGAAGGGACTCAAAATACGGGTAACACCTGACAAGATGCGCCTCGACACATTCAAGGCTCTCGGCTCCTCTCCCATGCCCATTAATTTCGGCGAACTCTACACGGCGCTCCAGCAGGGAGTGGTGGACGGGCAGGAGAATCCCTATGCGATCATCTTCTCCAATTCTTTTTTCGAGGTCCAGAAATACCTCTCTCCCACAGGCCATATCTGGGGTTCCGCCCTTCTTTGCGTAAACAGTTCCGTCTGGAACAGGCTTTCGGCCCGGGACAGGGAGACTGTGATGAAGCTTGCGGCAAAATGGCGGGATGAGCAGAGGAAACAGACCATTGAACTGGAAGAGGAGTTCCTCGGGAAGCTCAGGGAAAAGGGAATGGAGATCGCGACGGTCGACAAGGCTGCATTCCAGGAGGCAGTCCAGGGCGTGTGGGCCGAATACGAGGGTGTTTTCGGGAAGGATCTTATGGATCTCGTGAGGAAGTACGGGAAATAGCCCTGATGAACGGGGAGAAAACAAACGTTCCCGGGAAAGGTTTCCGGTTGATCGACCGCCTCCTGGCCTCCATGGTGGTGCTGGTTTTGGCGGAGGTCCTGCTGGAGGTGTTTTTCAGGTACCTGCTTCATGAACCGCTTTCATGGGGCGGGGAGCTCTCCCAGACCATTCTCGTGTGGATAACCTTTATCGGGGCTGCCGCGGCACTGTTCAGGGGAGAACATATGACCATCGATCTTTTGCTGCCCCGGGTGAAATCCGGTGCAGCAAAAAGAGTCCTGAGGCTTATCGCTCTTGCCGCGATTGCAGCGTTTCTTATAATAGGAGTCAAAGCCGGCTGGACAGTGGTGGAGAGGACCTGGAAAATGCGTACCACTGCCATGCAGATCCCAGCAGGCATATTGTACCTTGCCTTTCCCGCGGGATGCCTGCTCATGCTCCCGGTAGTCCTCCGTGATATCATTTCTGTACTGAAGAAGAAGGAGGACCGTCCATGCTGACATTGCTTGGAACGCTCTTCGGCGGGATTTTCATAGGGATCCCGATAGCGTTCGCCATTGCGATCTCGGGAATGGCGTACCTCATCTTCGAATCGGCGGTTCCCCTTCTAGTCGTGGCCCAGAGGATGGTCGTGGGTGTCGATTCTTTCACGCTCCTCGCCATTCCTCTCTTTGTACTGGCCGGGGCCTTGATGGCCGAGGGGGATATAACGCCAAGGATCATGCGGTTCGCATCCGGCATGGTCGGTCATATCCCCGGAGGGCTCGCCATGGTCATGGTGGTTTCCTGCATGCTTTTCGGTGCGATCTCCGGCTCCGGTGTCGCCGATGTTGTCGCCATAGGCTCAATTTTACTTCCTGCAATGAAGCAGCAGGGGTACAGAAAACCCTTCAGTGCGGCGCTGCTGGGCTGTGCCGGGTCCCTCGGCACGATCATTCCCCCGAGCATAGTCATGGTTGTCCTCGGTGTAAGCATGGGAACTTCCATCGGAAAACTTTTTCTTGGAGGGGTGATCCCCGGCATTATTACCGGCCTCGGACTCATGGCGATCTCCTACATGATATCGCTGAAAGAAAATTATCCCCGTCTTGAAAAAGCTCCCTGGAGCGAGGTGTTCAGCTCGCTGCGGGCTGCCCTGCTTCCGCTGCTTACGCCTGCGATCATCATAGGCGGAATTCTGAAAGGAATATTCACGGCTACGGAAGCCGGAGGAGTGGCAGCACTGTATGCGTTGCTGCTGTCCATGTTTGTCTACCGGAAATTGACATGGAGGCGCTTCTTCGAAATATGCCTCGAGACAGCACGGACAAGCGCCGTCGTTCTGTTTCTCATCGCAGCGGCAAGCCTGTTCGGATGGGTTCTGGCAGCGGAGAACATTCCCCAGATGGTGGCGGCAGCCATGCTCTCCATTTCGACCAACTACTGGGTAGTTCTCATACTCTTCAATATTCTGCTGCTTGTGCTCGGCATGTTCATGGAAACAATAGCCATCATCCTGATCGTGATCCCGATTTTCTTCCCCATTCTGCAGCAGCTGGGGGTTGATCCGGTTCACCTTGGCGTGATGGTCTGCGTCAACCTTGCAATTGGAGCGAACACTCCACCCCTGGGAGTTGACCTTCTCGCAGCATGCAAGGTTGCAGACATTCCCTACGAATCGTCATTCCGGTACCTGCTGCCCTTTATCGGCTCCATGGTAATTGCCCTGCTGCTGATCATCGTATTTCCGCCGCTCGTCACTTTTCTTCCGAACCTTTTAATGGGCGGTTGAAGAGAGGAAAGAGATCCAACAATAAAACAAGTGGGAGGAACCCGAAGATCATGGGCTCCTTCCACTTGTTTTTGCGGTTC
>CAYTQC010000073.1:0-8094 GCA_964439735.1 uncultured Synergistaceae bacterium | reverse complement strand
ATGATGCCGTCCTTGTCCGTGCTCCAGGCGGTTCCGTCCCTGCGGAGGAACGATGCGCCGGCGCTCTCCTCTCCCCCGAATCCCAGCGTTCCGTCCAGCAGTCCCTCCACGAACCACTTGAACCCCACCGGAACCTCGAAGCATTTCCTGCCGACAGACGAAGCCACCCTGTCGATCAGGGAGCTGGAGACGAGCGTTTTTCCCACTGCTGCGTCTTTGCTCCACCCGGGCCGGTGTGTGAACAGGTAGTCCACCGCCACGGCAAGGTACCCGTTTGGAGGCAGAAGTCCGCGGTCGGGAACAACTATTCCGTGACGGTCAAAGTCCGTGTCGTTTCCGAAGGCGATATCGTACCTTTCCTTGAGCCCCACAAGTCCGGCCATGGCCCAGGGTGAAGAGCAGTCCATGCGTATCTTCCCGTCCCAGTCCACGGACATGAACGAGAACGTCGGATCGACCGCCGGGTTCACCACATCCAGCTTCAGGTCATACCGGGACGCGATCACGTCCCAGTAGGCAACTCCGGAACCGCCCATCGGGTCCGCCCCGATGGATATTCCCGATCGGGCGACTGCCTGAAGGTCAAGGATGTTCTCGAGGCCGTCCACGTACGGACGGACATAATCGTGCTTTCTCACCGATGCCGACGCGAAGGCCCTTTCGAAGGACATGCGCTTCACTCCCGCCCCTCCCGCCTTCAGGATCTCGTTTGCCCGTGCCTGGATGGCATCGGTCATTTCCGGGTCTGCGGGCCCCCCTGACGGCGGGTTGTACTTGAATCCCCCGTCTTCGGGAGGATTGTGGGACGGGGTTATCACCACCCCGTCTGCGGATCCCGACTCCCTGCCCCGGTTCCAGCCCAGTATGGCGTGGGAAATGACCGGCGTCGGGGTATACCCTCCTCCCTGCTGGACAACTGTCTCCACCCCGTTTGCCGCGAAGACCTCGAGTGCCGAGCGAAAAGCCGGTTCGGACAGGGCATGGGTGTCCATGCCGAGGAACAGAGGCCCTGTTGTTCCCCGGGACGCGCGGAACTCGGCAATGGCCTGGGAGACCGCCAGAATGTGGGCCTCGTTGAACGATCCCTTCAGCGACGACCCCCTGTGTCCCGACGTTCCGAAGGACACAAGCTGCAGGGGATTGGACGGGTCGGGCTCATTGGTGTAATAGGCGGACACGAGCCGGGGAATGTTCGCGAGCATGGTGTGGGGCGGCCGTTTTCCGGCCAGTTCCGAAATGGCCATCATGAACCTCCTAGACCTCGAAAAACGTGTCGGGGCGGAACGGGAATTCGATGTACTCCGCCGCTTCCCGTGCGAAATCGGGGCTGAAGAGAAGGGAGAGAAGGCACAGGGAAAGATCGATCCCCGAACTGACTCCGCCGGCAGTGAGGACCCTGCCGTCCTTTACCACTTTTTTCGCCGTCACCTTCACCCCTTCATGAGAGTCCAGCTCGTCGAAAAACTTGTGGTGGGTGGTTGCAGCCTTTCCTTTCAGGATGCCGGCCTCCGCCGCAAGGAACGCCCCGGTGCACACCGTTCCGATAAAACGCACCTGCTCGTACCGCTCCCTCACAAACGTGGTCACCCTCTTATCCTTCACGGCAATACGCCTCCCGGGCCCGCCGGGAAGAATGATCACATCAAGGGGAGGACACGACTCCGCAGGCCCGTCGGGCAGAAACCTGAGGCCGTTGGCTGCCTTGATGGGCCCGTCCTGAAAAGCGACGGTCATCACCGAGATGCTTCCGGGCTCCACCGCGTTGGCCGCATAGAGCGCTTCAAAGGGCCCGATGAAATCCAGCTCCTCCACATCGGGATAGACGAGAATTCCTGCCTGTATCATGGTAAATCCCCCTTCCTCCGTAATTTCTTCATCCCCACTCAGGGAACGCTTCCCGGGTCACTTTTTGATGAAGGTTCCGCTGTCCAGGTCCCGAAAGGCCTGGTCCAGCTCTTCCTTTGTGTTCATAACGATGGGGCCGCCCCAGGCCACTGGCTCATTCAGGGGCATTCCCTCAAGGTACAGGAACCGGATCCCCCCTGCCGCCGCCCGGACGGAAAAAGTCTCCCCTTTTGAGAAAAGGACGGCGTTCTTCTCCCGTATCGGGCTGCCGCCGGCCGGACCGAAAACACCTTCGCCCTCCACGATGTATACGAAAACCGTCGCTTCGGCGGCTGTCTCAGCGGTCCACCTTCCGCCCCCCGCAACAGAGACGTCAAGATACCGCGGCTCCACGTACTCCCCCTTCATTGCCCCGTCGATCCCCCTGTACGTTCCCGAAATCACCCTGATCACGCACCCGTCCTCATTATGGCGGGGAATGCTGTCGCTTACAAGATCATTGTACTTCGGGGGGCACATCTTGTCCTTCGAGGGAAGGTTCAGCCAGAGCTGCGCGCCGAGGAGCCGTTCTGAGGGCTTCGGCATCTCCTGGTGGATGATTCCCGACCCGGCGGTCATCCACTGGCAGTCGCCGTCGCCGATGACGCCCCTGTTCCCCAGGCTGTCCCCGTGATCGATCATGCCGCTGATAAGATAGGTGATCGTCTCGATCCCCCTGTGCGGATGCCAGGGAAACCCCTTCACGTAATCCGCGGGATCTGTCGAATCGAAGGCATCGAGCATCAGGAAGGGGTCGAAGTCCTCCACATCCCGGTGCCCGAAGACCCGCACAAGGCTTACCCCGGCTCCGTCCGTGGTTCTCCGTCCGGAGACCGTTTTCACGGGCTTTCTTATATTCTCCATTTTTTTAGCTCCCTTCTTTTACTCTCTACTGAGTTATACTATTCAAGAGAGAGAAGAAGGTCAAGCCCCGAATGAACGGGGTACAGGGAGGGCACTCAGTAAAAATACGTACTCTCCGGGGGTAATTTATTACAATGAAGTTCAAGCGTGGTATGTGGTAGTCTTTTCACACCAGTGAGAAGGAGGAGATAGGGAATGTTCGGGTGGAAACAGGTTCGCTATGCGGTCATGTTCGGTTTTCTGGCGTTTATAACGTGGGTGGGATACCAGCACCAGGTACTGGGAGGAGGTCCGGGCGGCGTCCCGACGGTGGATGCCCTCTGTCCTTTCGGAGGACTGGAGAGCCTCTACAGCTGGCTCAGTTCCGGAACATGGCTCCGCAGGGTTGCTCCGAGCGCACTCATTTTATTCGGCGCCGTAATTGCCATGACGCTGCTATTCGGCCGCGTGTTCTGCGGCTGGATCTGCCCCCTCGGTACCATCGGGGAAATATCGGCGGGAATAGCCCGAAAGCTGGGGATACAGCAAAAAGAGCTTCCCCGAGGGCTTGACAGCGCGCTTAAGCTGGTGAAATACGGTATCCTGGCCGTCATCCTGTATTACACGTGGACCCTGGGAACGCTGGCATGGCGTGATTACGACCCCTGGGCAGCCTGGATGCACCTTGCCGCAGGCTGGGAAGAGATCGTCGCGACCCCATGGGCCTTTGCCGTCCTCTTCGGCCTGGTCATCGGCGCAGGGCTGTTCATTGAACGGTTCTGGTGCCGGTACCTCTGTCCCCTTGGCGCCACCCTTGGGATCCTTCAGAAGTTCAGCCTGACGAAGGTCTCCAGGAATGGGGAAACCTGCATCAAGTGCAGCAAGTGCACCCGTTCATGCCCCATGGGGATCGCCCCCATGGAGGTGGAAAAGGTCACCGATGCCGACTGCATCTCCTGCGGCCGGTGCACCGAAAGCTGCCCAGTGGAAAAAACCCTGTTCTTCTCCTTCGCCGGCAAAAAAACCCTCTCCGCCCTTCTCGTGGGAGTGCTGGGCGTAGCCCTGTTCTTCGGGGCATACAGCACGGCAAAGGTTACAGGGTACTGGCAGACCTTCGCCTCAACTTCGGTGGAGTCCGTCAAGGATCCGGTAGAGGGTGTTTTCGGATGGATGAACATCGATGAAGTGGCCCGGCAGGTGAAACTCTCCCCGGAGAAAATCCTCGAGATCGCCAAGCTTCCGGCAGATACTCCGAGAGACGTCTCCATCAAAAAGATCGAAGGTGTGAACGACGAGGTGCTCAAGGAGGATATCAAGGCATACTTCGCAGCCAATCCTGCACAGGCCCCCGCACCCGTCAAGGAGGTTCCCGCGAATCCCGACGAACTGAAGGGGAGCGTCACCCTTGAGGACGTGGCGGCAGGCTACGGGCTCGACGCCGCGAAAATACTGGAGAAGGCCGGATGGCCTGCGGACACCCCGAAGAACATCTCCCTGAAGGAGGCGGGAACGCCCCTCGGAAGGGAACCTTCGGACATCCGCACCGCAGTGAAGGAACTGCTGAATCTGAAAAAATAGCGGCACGTAAAAAGGCCCTCCGTTTGCTGCGGAGGGCCTTTTCAGTTATTCAGGTCAGTAGCCCCGCTTCTCCAGGTACGCCAGGATAGTCTCGGCCAGGCGGATCCGTGAGGCCGAGTATCCATGGTCGTCATCGATGATCGCCTCTGAGACATTCACGTTTCCCGCCTTCCGGAACGCTTCGGCCAGGGGCTCATGGTGCAGGTCCGGGGGCGTTATGGCGTCCCGTGAAGCCCCCACGAGCAGCATGTTTCTTCCTGAGAAGGACGGAACGGAGTTCCTCAGGTCGAACGCTTCCCGGTTCTCCATCACCTCATCCCAGAGCACAGCGGAACTAGTTCCCGCAAGGGGCGGCGAGCTCAGATCGAGAAGGCCCTGCAGCTTTTCCGCCGTTTTGGGGTCGGAGGCCGACCGCTTCCCGTCGAGGCCGATATTCCATCCCGAGAGAAAAATCGTGTCCTGTACGAAGGGGCATGCCTCGGCCGTCTTGACTGCGGCAAACCCGCCCATGCTGTGTCCTGCCAGAACGATCCTTTCTCCGTCCACGGCATAGCTGTTTCGGGCTTCCGGGCTTCTGAGCCAGTTCGTCACGTTCCTGCCGTCCTCAACCACGTTGCTGAAGGAGAAACTCCCATGACTCCCCCACGCCCCCCGGTAGGAAAAAACGATGGTGTTGAAACCGGCCCTCCGGAATACCTGTGCCAGGTCGAGATTCTTCTCAGTACCGGGAAACCCGTGGAACAGCACCATTGTCGGATGAGGCCCCCCGCCTCCCGGGTGATACATCACCCCGTACAGGTCGCAGCCTGCCGACTTCAGCGTGAGAGCGCTCCATGAAGGAAAAACCGTTGTCCCCGTCACTGGAGGATCTGAGAAAATGCAGTCCCTGAACATGGCAGGCCTACAGGTCGAAAGACGCAAGTACCGGCGTGTGATCCGAGGGCTTCTCCCAGCCCCTCGGATCCCTGTCGATCCAGCAGTCCGCAGCGTGTTTCTCAAGCGAAGGGGTCACCAGCACATGGTCGATCCTCCAGCCGATGTTCTTCTCGAGGGAGTTTTTCACCCTGTAGTCGAAGAAGGAGAACTCACCCGGATCCGGCCTGTACTTCCTGAACAGGTCAATGAATCCCCAGCTCTTTACATCCTCGAAGTGCTCCTGGATGTCCGGGGCGAAGCAGGGATGCTCCCGTTTCTTCTCGGGGCTCGTGACATCGATATCCGTGGGAGCCACGTTCATGTCCCCCACCCAGACGATCTTCTCGGACCTCAGGTATTCCCTGTCGAAAAGGGATTTCATCCTGTCCAGGAACCGGTGCTTATACACGTAATCCGCATGGTCGATCGCCTTCCCCTGGGGAATATAGGTGTTCACAATGCAGAAATCGCCGATCCTTGCTCTCAGGAGCCTCGTCTCACCTTCGGGTTCCTCGCCGTCGCCGAAACCCGCGGCAAAGCCGTCCAGCGGTTCCTTCGTCAGGATCGCCACACCGTTGTACGACTTTTCGCCCCTGTAGAGGCAGCGGTATCCCATTCCCTTAAGATCAGTCTCAGGGAAATCCTCGTCCACGACCTTTGTTTCCTGGAGGCAGAGTGCGTCCACCCGGTGCTCCGAAAGCCACTTTTGCAGGATCGGCATCCGGCTCCGGACAGAATTCACGTTGAACGTTGCGATGGTGAAGCGAGCCATGACATTTTCCCTCTCATTCCATATAGTCTTCGCGGCGTATGAGTCCGCTTATTTTTTCTCCTCTGAAGAACGCCGCCACGTTTGCCGCCGCGGCCCGGGATGCAGTTACCATGTCGTTCTCGCACCGGTTCGAGTTATGGGGCGATCCGGCGACGTTGGGAAGCTCAAGAAAGGAATGATCGAGGGCAAAATCACCGCCGCCCCAGGTTGGCTCCTTCCACCAGACATCCAGTCCAGCCTGGAAGTCGGGGTGCTCCTTCAGGTGATTGTAGAGGTCCTCCTCCACCACCAGGGGGGCCCTCGCAACGTTCAGCAGGATGGCGTTCTTCTTCATGAGGTCGAGCTCGGTCTTCCCGATCACGCCCTTCGTATGCCTGTTCAGCGGCAGGGAGAGAAGCAGCACGTCCGTGTCGGGAAGGACGGAATGAAGGTCGTTGAGCGTTCCAGCAAAGTCCACGTTCCCGTCTGTCTTTCCGCTTGTGTTGAGCGCCCGGATCTTCATGCCGAATCCCCTGGCCAGGTCTGCGGTCATGCGCCCTATTCCGCCGTACCCTGCAACGGTCATTATCTTCCCCCGAAGGCTTATGGGAGCATATCCCTGCCGGTTGAACACACCCTTCACGAGATCGTTGTGGAGGGGGATCAGCCTTCTGGAAAGGGCAAGAAGCAGGGCGATGGTATGCTCGGCTATCTGGGGAGCCCACCCGCCCGCGTTGCATGCGAGGATCATCTTCTTCGGCATCCTCTCAAAGGGGAGGAAATCGAGCCCGGTGGAAATGGACTGGAATAGCTCCGTGTCATCGAGAAGGGAATATTCCTCCTCTTTCACTTCCCTGTTGAAGAAAAACGAGAGGAGGGCATTGGCAGATGAAAGCACGGCCGCACGGCTTTCAGGTTCGGCATCTTCAAGGAACAAAATGCGTGCCGCTCCTGCCAGGCCGTCCTCTATGGCGGCCCTGACGGCTTCAGGAGCGCTGCAGGTGACCAAAAGTGTTTTTTCCATGATATGTATTCTCCTTTCGCTGGTATTCTCTGTGGCTTTATTGTACCCTATGAACCGTCAGGGACAAACAGGGAAGAGAATAATCAGGGAGGGACCCATGGAATCCACCGTGTACCTCGTCCGCCACGGAAGGCCTGAACTGCCCGACCGGGAGATGCGTTTTCTCGGAAGGACCGACCTGCCTCTTTCCGCGGAAGGGAAAGAACAGGCTGCCGGCCTGAAACAAGTGTTTGCATCATTGCCCGTTGCCAGGGTCTTCCACAGCGGCATGAAGCGTGCCGAACAGACCGCGTCCATAATCGCAGGGGACAGGGAGCTCCCGTCAGCCGTCATTCCGGAGCTGAAGGAGATCGCCTTCGGTGAGTGGGAGATGTGCTCCATGCAGGAGATGATGGAGCGGGATCCTGAAAATTTCGAGGCACGGGGGAACGACTTTGCCGGGTTCCGCCCCCCGGGTGGAGAGAACTTCCTCGACGTGCAGAAAAGAGTCTGGCCCGCATTTCAGTCCATCCTCGCCCGACAGGAGGGGGACATTCTCGTCGTCGCCCATGCGGGTGTCTTCAAGGCCTTGATTTTTACCATACTCGAAATCCCCTGGAAGAAACTCTTCTCGATGCGCCAGGACTACTGCGGCATCCATGTCCTGTCACTTTTCGACGGGCATCTCGCGGTCAGGCAGCTCAACTGGACACCGCGCATAGGCGGCATGATCCCGTAATTCCGGAAGAGAAAATCAGTTTCAGCCGGCCCGCTCCGGGCCGGCTGCCAGGAGCATTCGCTGATCACACGGAAAGGATTTTTTCACCCGCCTGAATTTTTTCGGTAAGGTACTGCCCGGTGTAGAAAACCTCCACTCCCAGGCTTTCAAGCTTCTCCGCCACGCCCAGGTTTTCCGCGCACTTTTTGCAGGCTATTGCCTTCACGCCCGCTTCCTGCAGGGTGCGCAGATAATCCTGCACGTCCCTGTCCCCAGCCAGCAGCCTTGTCGAAGCACCCCACACCAGCAGCGTTACCTCGTCCCACCATCCCTTGAGCTTCGAGTTCAGGCTGTACAGCATGACCATGTTCATCGCCGTTTCCTTCTCTCCGCTCGTCCACA
>CAYTQC010000072.1:0-8220 GCA_964439735.1 uncultured Synergistaceae bacterium | reverse complement strand
CGCCTGGTGGTGCTGTTGAAGTCGAGAAAATCGGTGCTCATATCCGAGTATTTCAGTCCCGCAGCTTTCAGAACTGCAGCCACATCCCCAAGGACTCCTGACTCGGGAGCCCCCACAGACACCCTTTTTCCCCTGATGTCCATGATGTCGTTGATCCCGCTGTCCTTGAGGGTGATGCAGTGGAGATGTTCGGGATAAAGGGATGCAACGGCGCGGATATTTTCCACCTTTTCCCTGAAGGGCAGTATTCCCCTTGAGGCCCAGTAGGCCACGTCGTTCTGGACCAGGGCCATTTCCACCTGGCGGGTGCCTATGAGCATGATGTTCGCAGCAGAGGCGTTTCCCGTCTCTGAAGTCACCTGGAAATCAGGCACTTTCCTGGTGATTATTTCGGCGATCCCTCCGCCGAGCGGGTAGTACGTTCCCCCGGTCCCCCCGGTCGCAATGGAAATGAATGTCTTTGCAGCCCATGCTCCGGTGGCAACAAAGGAAACAAGCAGTAATGCAAGCGTTAGGCGCACAGTTTTTCTCATGCGGAAGCCCCTTTCATTTCATATTCTTAAGGTTTGCCGCCTTATTGAAGGAGTAACTTCCCTTTCTTTGAAAACGCGAAATCCGGATCGAGGCGTATCTCTTTTATGAATAGTATAAAACCTAAAAGGAGTGTATTCAAGAAATTTTTACTTATTTTTACATCAGTAATTCAAAGTCGTTTCATGGCCGGCAGCCCGCAATACGATACGAATATCTGTTGATTGAGTGACTCTTTTCTCCCCTTCTACTATAATGAACTATAGAAATCACCAGAGAGGAGCTGTTGGGCAGTGATTTGGAAGAAGATTTTCAACACGCCGCAGGACGAACTGGAGGAAGAGGCCTCTGAAATGGAAGCAGGGATCGTTGAAGAAACGGAAGAAGAGCCGTGCCCGGAAAACCATGGAAAGGAAAGGGAGCCCGTGTCGCTCGATTTCAACGTCAGGGGCAGAGAAGGGGAGAAAGACAGGGCGGGAATCGAACTGAACCTGAAAATCCACATTATGGACGAGAGCCAGGTGGGACGGGCAGCTCTCCTCCTTGCCGCCACCACCAGCAATGACGCGGAGGTCATTTTCAAGAAAGAACTTGCCTCCATCGGGTGGAAATCGGTCGCCACAGAGGTGGGAGGACTAGCGGGCGACCTTCCCCAGAAAATCACCAGGGCCCTGGTAGGTGCGTCATTGAATGCAGGTGTCGTTGAAAAGAGAAGAAACGAAATGCATGCCCTCATGCATGCGGCCCTTGAGGCCCTGGAGGGGTTCCTCTCCGTAGGAATGCTCGAGGCCAGTGTAGGTGCGAAAATCGCCATAGTCAGGAACAGCAAGTGGATCTCCGTTGCGGTCATGGGCGACACTGCCTATCACGCTGTTGCCCATCACGAGCGGTGCGGCCTCGGGGTCATGCATATCTGAAAAACTTGAAAAGGGAAAAAGGGAGACACGGAAATAACCCTTGCACCGCAGAAGCTCCTGTGATAAAGTTTCTGTTTGTTTGGTGACAATGAACGAGTCACGATTTTTTTCGGAGGTGTCACATAGATGAAAAAAGATATCCACCCTCGCTACGAGAACTGCACGGTGACGTGCGCATGCGGCAATACGTTCGAGACCCGCTCCACCAGTAAGGAAATCCGTGTGGGCGTTTGTTCTTCCTGCCATCCCTTCTACACCGGCAAAAAGGGCAGCCGGGTGCTCACCGAGGCCGGCCGGCTCGAGAAGTTCCAGAAAAAGTATCAGGGCATCAACTACGGCCAGCGGGAAACGTCAGAACAGTAGGAGGCGGAGGCGCTGCCTCCCCTTTTTTGAAAGCCGATTTTCAGCCGGAGCCGCCTGAAACGCGACCCTGGCTGTTTTTTCATTTTTTGCGGCCTCTGCAGCATTTGAGGCGCAAGGCAGAAAGGGGAGAGAAACAATACATGACATGCCGTGTTCTTCTCATTGCGTCAACGCCCTCGCCTGATGCGGTGGTAGCTGCGGCGGCAAGGCTCTGCTACAGCGATGTCTCCGCTGCCGACCTTCTCGTGGATGAATCCTCCGGGAAAAGCGAAAAACTGCTGGGGCATCTCTGGAAAAGCGGCCATTTTTCCCCCTTTGAGCATGCGTCCTTTACCTTCGCCATAGACGGGCTCAGCCGGGTGGCCTCACACCAGCTGGTCAGGCACAGGATAGCCTCCTTCAGCCAGCAGAGTCAGCGGTATGTGTCCATGGACAGCCCCGACGTCATAATGCCTTTGTCCGTAGCCGGCAACCCCGTATTTGCGGGGAAATTTTCGGCCCTTGCAGACCAGGCGCACCGGCTTTACCGTGAAATGGTGGAAGCGGGCATCCCGAAGGAGGACGCCCGCTTCATCCTGCCTCACGGGTGGTCCACGCGGCTCGTTATGACCATGAATGCCCGTGAGCTCCACCATTTTTTCACTCTCCGGCTCTGCCGGAGGGCGCAGTGGGAAATACGGGATCTCGCGAGGAAAATGCTCCGGGAGGCCCGTCGGGCAGCGCCCCTCCTTTTCAGGACGGCCGGGCCCACGTGTGTAATTTACGGGGAATGCAGGGAGATGAACCCCTGCGGAAAACCCTACGAATCTCTTGAATCCCTCCTGAACGGGGAAGAGTCCTGAGGTGAAGATGAAAAAAATACTGATGCCGCTTTTCCTCCTTCTTGCTGAAGGAGCTGAAGACCGCAGGATCCCCGTAGGGGGGCAGGCGGTCATAGAGGGAGTCCTCATGAAGGGACCCGCCCAATGGGGACTTTCGGTCAGGAACCCTGACGGAATGATCGAAACGGAGACCTGGAGCAGCCGGCCCTGGACGTCTTCAATGCCCTGGAAGCTCCCCCTTATCCGCGGTGTGGTCACCATGATCGAGATGATGACGGTCGGGTTCAGGGCTCTCGACAGGTCCGCCCAGATCGCCGTGGGTGAAGAGGAAAAGATCACCGCGAAGGAAATGTTCGTCACCGTGGCTGTCGCAATACTTGCGGTGGTGGGGCTCTTCATCGCCCTTCCCCTGTGGCTTTCGGATCTGGCCGTAAGGGCATGGAGTATCGGCCCCATGGGGAAGAACATCCTCGAGGGATGCGCCCGGGGCATTGTCTTCATAGCCTATGTCGCGGGAATCGGCATGTGGAGTGAAATCCGCAGGGTATTCCGGTACCACGGCGCCGAACACAAGACCATAAACGCCTACGAGGCCGGCGCGGAAATGACTGTCGCCGGCATCAGGAACTATTCACGGATACACCCCCGCTGCGGCACGTCCTTTCTCCTGATAGTTGTGGCGGTAAGCATTGTCGTTTTCTCCCTCGCCGGGCACGGGTCCATTCTCTGGCGCATCGGCAGCCGGATCGTCCTTCTCCCCCTTGTGATGGGAATCTCCTACGAAATCATCAAGGGAGCGTCCTGCGCCGGGGTGCTTGGCCGGATCCTCATGGCTCCTGCCATGTCCTTTCAGTACATAACGACCCGTGAACCTGACGAAAGCCAGATCGAGGTTGCACTGGCTTCCCTTGAGGCCGCGCTCGGGAAAAAACTCGGGCCTGTTTCGGAGGCGGTGGAATGAACTACATAGGCAAACTCGAAGAACTGGAAAGGGATTTTGATGCCATCGAGGCCAAGATGGCCGATCCCTCCATGCAGAAAAGCCTGAAAGAGCTTCAGAACCTCGCAAAACGCCATTCCCAGCTCCAGCCCGTAGTCGACAAGTTCAGGGAATACCGGAAGATTGCCGGGGACGTGGAGGAGGCCAAAAGCCTTGCCTATGGCTCCGATCCCGAGATGGCGGAACTGGCCCGGGAAGAGCTCGCCGAGAAGGAGCCCCTTCTGGAGTCCGTCGAGCAGCAGATAAAGGTCCTTCTTCTTCCGAAAGACCCGAACGACGAAAAGAGCGTCATCATGGAGATCCGGGGAGGAGCGGGCGGAGAAGAGGCTGCGCTCTTTGGAGCCGATCTTTTCCGCATGTACAGCAGGTTCGCCGAGCGCGAGGGCTGGAAAATAGAAATCCTCGACTACAACGAGACAGGCATCGGAGGATACAAGGAAATCATCTTCCGCATAGACGGAAACGGTGTTTACAGCAAGCTCAAGTTTGAACGCGGCGTCCACCGTGTCCAGCGTGTTCCCGCAACCGAGGCGGGAGGACGGGTCCATACCTCCACAGCAACGGTCGCTGTTCTCCCCGAGGCCGAGGACGTCGAGGTGGAGATCAACACCGAGGACCTGAAGATCGATACCTACCGGTCAAGCGGTGCCGGCGGACAGTACGTGAACATGACCGACTCGGCGGTGCGCATAACCCACCTCCCCACCGGGATAGTGGTCACCTGCCAGGACGAGCGGTCCCAGCTGAAGAACAGGGTCAAGGCCATGGCCTACCTGAGGGCGAAGCTCTACGACGCCCAGCTCCAGAAGCAGAACGATGAACTGGCTTCAGAGAGGCGGGGCCAGATAGGCACCGGCGACAGGTCCGAGCGCATCAGGACTTACAACTATTCCCAGAACCGGATAACAGACCACCGTATCGGCGTCACCCTGTACAAGCTCGACCAGTATCTCGACGGAGACCTGTACGATCTCGTGGATGCCATGACCGTAGCAGACCAGACGGAAAGGCTGCACACCATAGAGGCGGAATAAATGAACGTGTCAGAGGCCCGGATATGGATAACCGGCCTTCTTCGGGATGCCGGCGTGTCCTCTCCGGGCCTCGAAGCGTATCTGATGACCGCCGAGGCATCGGGCCTTTCCCGGTCGGATATCGCAGCGAATCCGGACACCCTCCTGGACGGGGAGGCTGTCTCGCTTCTCGCGGACATGGCTGCGAGGAGGGCCGAAGGGGAACCGCTCCAGTATATCTTCGGCTCGTGGGAATTTTACGGCCGTCCGCTTTCCGTCGCCCCGAACGTCCTCATACCCCGTCCCGAGACGGAGCTCCTTGTGGAAAAGGCCCTCGAACTGCTTCCGGAAGAAGGAATTTTTCTCGACTGGGGCACCGGCACCGGGTGCATCACCATGGCGCTCCTCGCCGAGCGTCCCGGCCTTTCAGCCGTGGCAGCGGATGCGAACCCCGCCGCTGTCAGCCTCGCCTGGAAAAACCTCAGCGTCTCCGGCCTCCTTTCACGCTGTTTTCTCTGGCATTCCAGGACTCCTGCCGACATCCCCGTCCCGAGGGAGGGTTTCCACATGATCGTCAGCAACCCCCCCTACATCCCCACGGCCCGGATCCCGACCCTGATGAGGGAAGTGCTCCATGAACCTGTCTCCGCCCTCGACGGAGGCTCTGACGGGCTTCGGTGGTACAGAGAACTCTTCGCCCGGGGGCCGGAAATTCTCCGCCCGGAAGGATGGATGCTGTTCGAGATAGGAGACGGACCCCAGGGCAGGCAGCTTCGGGAAATTGCACCGTCTAGCCTTGAATTTAAGGGAATATTCCATGATTTGTCCGCCAAGCCTCGCGTGGCCGCCTGGATTCGTGTATAATTCCCTGGGAACAGCTGGAAAATTTTCAAGAGAGAATCATAACGGACCAATATCTGGAGGGATAAAAACACCATGGAAAAACGGGAACTGGTTATCATCGGTGCGGGGCCTGCAGGGCTATCAGCCGCCATATACGGAAGACGTGCAGGGCTTGACGTGCTGCTTCTTGAAAAAGGCGTACCCGGCGGTCAGATCAACATCACCGAAGAAATCGAGAACTGGCCCGGAGTGGAACATGCCACCGGACCGGAGCTTGCGGCCATGTTCAGGAGTCACGCGGAAAAATTCAAAACAGAGTTTCGCGATGCGGATGTAACCGCAGTCGAGGTTCGGGACGGAACGAAAGTCATCAAAACCAATAAAGGCGAAATTGAAGCCGAAGCCGTCATCATTGCGACAGGGGCCTATTTCCGCAGGCTCGGGTGCGAAGGGGAGGCCGAGCATATCGGCCAGGGCGTAAGCTACTGCGCCGTGTGCGACGGGGCCTTCTTCGAAGGGGAAGAGATCGCCGTCGTGGGCGGCGGGAACACTGCCGTCGAGGAAGGCGAGTATCTGACCAACTTTGCCTCTAAGGTCTACATCATCCACCGCAGGGACGAGTTCCGGGCCGACCGTGCGGCGGTCGAGCGGGCGCTCTCCAACCCGAAGATCGTCCCCGTCTGGAATACCGTGGTGGAGAAGATCGAAGGGGACGGCATGGTGGAAAATCTCGTGCTGAAGAACATAAAGACCGGCGAGGTCTCCGATCTCCCCGTTGCGGGTGTTTTCATGTTCGTCGGCCAGTCACCCCATGATGAGCCTGTGAAGGGTCTTTTGGAAGCCTCAAAAGGCGGCTGGATAAAGACCGACGATTCCATGGAGACTTCCGTGGAAGGTATTTTCGCAGCCGGCGACGTGCGGGACAAGGGGCTCCGCCAGGTCGTGACCGCTGCTTCCGACGGCGCCATCGCGGCAATGAGCGCATCCGCCTACATCAACGAGCAGGTGCACCTCCGCTCCGTTCTTCTTGAGCCCGAGCATGTGACGGCTCTCTTCTACTCCAGCATTGACCGGGAACAGGTCAAGCTTTCCGATGAAATCGAAGCCCTGGCCAGGGATGCCGGAATGAAAGTCGCCCTCGTGGACGGATACAAAAATTCCCGCATGGTGGAAAAACTCGCCGTTCCGTCTCTTCCGGCCATGGTCACCCTTGCTTCCGGCGCAGTCGAGAAAATGAAAACCCTCGAAAACGCAGCCGGGGCTTCCGAGTTCCTGAAGCGCCAGTAAAGAATCCCGGGGGCGCTCCGGCCTGAACGCGGGCGCCCTCCTGAATCCGGGGAGGTCAGGCAATGATCCTCACTGTTACACTCAATCCTGCAGTGGATGAAGAGTACATCGTACCGGAACTTCGCCCGGGCGGCTGGATACGGTCAGGCAATAGCAGCCGGACCGCAGGGGGAAAAGGGATCAACGTATCGACGCTTCTCGCGCAGTTCGGCTTTTCCTCCACCGCCATGGGATTCCTCGCAGGGTTCAACGGCGAATACATCCGGCATGCGCTCAGCGCATTCCGCATAACGACCAACTTCGTTCACGTGCCGGGAGAAACGAGGACGAACGTCTACATAATTGACGAGACAGGTCACGTGGAAACGGGCATCTCCGAGCATGGCCCCGAGATTTCTCCCGAGGCCATGGAGCGGTTCCGCAAGGTGTACTCAAGGATCCTCCAGAGAACACGCATGGTCATCATGGGAGGTTCCCTGCCTCCCGGGGCCCCGGAAGGCATCTTCGGCGAACTTGTGAGCATTGCGCGGGAGAAGGGGATTCCCACGGTAGTTGACGCCGCAGGTCCTCCGCTCATGGCTGCGCTGGATGCCGGTCCCACCATAGTCAAGATTGACCATCGCTTTATGTCCGGGGTCATGGGAACGTCGCTCACCTCTCTCGACAACCTCATTGAAGTCGTGTCAAGCCTTCACGGGAAAGGCGTGGAATGGGCCATCGCCTCCTACAGGACCTACGGCGACGTTTTTTTCTCTCCTGCAGGCATATACCTCGCCCTTGCGGACCGAAAAAGCGTCCGGTCCATCTTCTCCGCGAGTGACGCCCTCCTCGCAGGTCTCGTGGTCGCAAGGGAGGAAGGCATGTCGCCGGAGGATTCCATACGGTTCTCCATGGCCTCGGCCTGGGAGTGCGCGGCCCATACCGGAAAAGGCATACGAAGCAGGGAAGCCGTGGAGGAATACCTCCCCCTCGTCGAAATGGAGCGCCTGGCATAAAATCTTCCCGCCCTCCATGCGGATATGCCCGGCGTGTGGAGAGCAGCCCGCAGCTGCTGATGGGAGGATGTGCGTCATGAACGGAAACGGAAGAAAACTGCTGCCCCTCCTGCTCATTCTTTTCCTGTTCTGCAGGCCGTTTGCCGCGCAGGGAGCGGATGAGCTGCAGAAAGAGATAGCCCTGGGGCAAAAAGTCGCGGCCGACGTGGAAAAACAGTGGGAGCGGGTGGGTGACCCCGCCCTCAGCGCCCGGCTCAACATGGCCCTCAACCGGTTGGTCCCCTATTTGACCCGGCCTCTTCCATACGAAGTTCGGGTAGTTCGGGAAAAAATGGTGAATGCCTTCAGCCTTCCCGGGGGCATCGTCTACTTCACCACGGGCATGCTCAGCTTTCTCAGGTCCGATGCTGAAATCGCGGCCATCCTCGCCCATGAACTCATTCATGCCGA
>CAYTQC010000071.1:0-8416 GCA_964439735.1 uncultured Synergistaceae bacterium | reverse complement strand
CCCAGGGCGATATGGACCGTGCCGTAGATTTTTTCATCCTCCAGGATCACTCCAGTGACCCTGGCCTTGTCGTTGGTCCCAATGCCCAGCTCGGCGAGATTCCGTGCCGGGGGATTGTCTCCCAGCATCTTTTCGAGGCGTCCCGCATCAGGCCCCTCCGCTTTGACAAGCAAACCTTTTTTGAAAACAAGGTGCAGGGGAGTGCTGAGCACTCCCAGGCCGGCGAAGGACCCGTCCACCAGGACCTCCCCTTCGGCTGTCCCTTCCACAGGAGCGATGTACGATTCCCCTGACGGAAGATTCCCGGATTCCCCCCTGTTCCTGTAGATCCCCGTGCTTGAAATGCCGGGGCGCCCTTCGAGGGACATGCGAATGACACATCCTCCGGAGTGAAGTTCGGCGGTTTTCGCCCCGCTCAGCAGGGCAGTGACTTTTCCGGTTATATCGGCGACTTTGGCGTAGTCTGCGGTGATAGGGCCATTGAAGAACATGTCCTCGGAGATCTTCGGCATTGTGGCGATCCTTGCCCCTGCTGCACAGGCTTTCTTCTTCGCCTGAGTATGGGTCAGGGAAGTCCCGGTGGCCGCGATGACTACATCGGAATGGGCCATCGCGGCAGCTGCAGGGGCGAAGGGTTCCTCGCCGTTTTTCGAAAGCAGCGGCATACGCATGGCGAGCGCTTTCGCACCAATCATGCCGGCAGCCTCAAACAGGCTCTCCCCGATACGGAGCGTCGTCTGGTCATAAAGGACCAGGAACGTTTCCGAGGACTTCAGCCCCATATTCTCCTCCAGAATACGGCGCGCAACTCCCGCAAAATCCATTATCCTGCCTCCTCTCCCCCGTAAAAAAAGGGAGCTTCCCTCTATCCTATGAGTTCTCTGACCATGCTTGCCGCGATGCCCCGTGCCAGGAGGACCGGCTTGTCCGTTATCTCACTGACCAGGGACCTCGTGGCGAGAGTGTAACCTATGCAGTCCAGTACCGTGATATCGGCCTTCCATTTCCTGAGTTCCTCCGCAGCTTTCCGTGCCGCCTCCATGCCGTTCACGTATGGTGAGGACGGTACGGCGCGCACGTGGGGACTCACGTTGCTCCAGCGATGCTCAGACTGCTCCACCTGCTCCTCCGAAGGAGTCAGAATGCCGATCCGCATTCCCTCTGCGACTGCCGATACCGCGTTGTAGAGTACTTTCTGGGGCCGTATAAGCAGCCCTCCCGTTTCAAAATCAGGAAATTCCCCTGTACAGAGCAGCAGTACCACGGAGATCCCGCTTTTGAAGTGGCCCGTAATTTTTTCCCAGATCCTGGGTGTAATGTACTGTTCAGCCACCTGTACAGAAGAACCGTCGGACAGGCGGGTCACCAGGACATAATCTCCTTTTGCCGGGGCAAATGCGGCTATCTCATCCCGGGACAGTCCGTCGAGGGCCCCGGCTTCCCGTATCTCCACATCAGGCCCGAGGATCGATTGTATGTCGGGGATCACGTCCGTCCTCGGCGACTGCCCTATGGTCACCGTTCCGATAATTTTTCTCATTGGATCTCCTCTCTGAAACGGGCATTTCGCCCGTAAACGCAGCCCAGGTGCCACGGACGGTTCGGGCCGCACGTGAAACACTCTTTCAGTGATGATTCCACCCCGCTGAGCGCAGCACCTTTCATACCCCGGATCAGCCTGAGAAGCGCGGCGATATTTTCTTCCCGCTCATCCTCGACAATGAACGTGGATCCTCCTTCAGCACCTGAAATCCCTCCCCTTCCCACAAGCCACATCTTCGGAAATCCGAGGATCGCAAGGGCCTCCATCTCCGTAATGACTTTTCCGGGTATTGGAACCAGTCCCACGGACATTCCCATTGACCAGGATGATACCTTCCTTCCTGCACCGACACAGGCATCCCCCAGAGGTACCGGGGAAAGTTTTTCCAGGCCGGCAGCCACAAAGCAGCGCACCCCTTCCGACTGAAGCACGGGGATCACGCTCCCCGGTTCCCCGCAGAGATCCTTCCCGGCCATCATGGCGGCAGCCCCGTGAATATCGATGAGGTTTGCGCCGCACACGCACACGTCCTCCGGCCCCATTTCCCGGCCTATGTCCGCAAGCTTTCCGTCTCCGGTCTCGGGAATCCCCCTTCTCAGAAGCAGGGAATGAGCCCCCACAGGCTCAGCAGCCCCCGAGGAGACTGTGCCCCTGGGGGTAACGCGCCCCGAAATCCGCAGGGGCTGTCCGCACAGCTCCTCTGAAAGGGCTGAGACAGTGGTGCCTCCCTTCAGGAGGATCAGCCCTTCCTCGAGGGCGTTCCTGACCTCCGGCAGTGATGCGATAGCCTTCGCTATAAGGCGCTTCCCTTCCGTGACAGTGAGGGTAAACTGGCATTTCATAGTCTTCAGCCGGATGCTTTCCCCATGGTCTGCAGATGGTTCATCTGGCCGTAGATCTGTACAAGCAGCCTGAACTCATCCTCGCTGTAAAAGCTGAGCTTGCCCTCTCCGAACTCCTTGGCGGCTTCAATGGCGAACCGTACGGCCATTTCGATATCGGTCACCTGTGAGGACCCGGTCGCGCATCCCGGCACCGCCGTCTCGGCTGTCAGCGCAATCCCCACTACCGGCGCCTTTGTGGCGGTGCACGGCTGAAGGATGCTGTTCAGGTGATACAGCCCGTTGCCGTAGGGGGTAATGTCCTGGGTCGTGACAGGAAAGACGACCGGGGGCCTCCCGGTGACATTGGCCATGATGGAGAGGAGGTCTTCGCTTACCCGGAGGATGTACCCTTCCTTCACGGTCGGCGACAGGGCGAACCCCCGGCAGTTGATAACCCTGTTTCCCCGCGTGGTATCGATGGAGAGGACAGCGTCGAGTTCGTCGCTCATTTCTTCGCCGTTCGCTATGGCCATATTGATGGGTGAATCCATGAACGGGACAGGGTCATGAGGCCTCGTGGGGGCGTTCGGGCAAATGTGAGTCGAGATGAAAACATCCCCGGCGAGCACGTCGCCCAGACTGTTCATCCGGCCCAGCTTCATGGCCGCAGCCACGGCGGATACCGCACCGTCACCGTCGGACACCAGACCGATCCTCTCCGGCCGTGCGCCGATCCCTCCGAGCCGTCCGACAATACCAAGGGTAGGGGCACTCCCACCTCCCCGTTTCCCCCTGTTTCCCGGGAACCAGACCTTGATGAAATCAGTGTGCCCTTTCGGCCCCTGCACTGTTTTTACAGTGATATTTCCGGGGGAAACTCCTGCATCGATCATGGCCGACCGTACAGATTCTCCCGACGCCGAGGGACTATCGAGCAATTCATAGGCTTCTATTGCGTACTTCAGGGACATGAACAGGTCCCCTCCTTCCTGAGATATTCAACTATTTTCTTCCCTACCACGGGTTCCACAGTTTCCAGAAGCTCCATGCACCGCATGCCTTCACCAAGGATCAGGCATTCCGAAGGAACGACGAAGAGGATCACTTCCTGTCCCTCGCTCACTTCCGCGGTGGTCACGGGAATACCCGTCCCGGCATCCAGCGTCATGATGAGATCAGGAAAGGTGGCTATTCTTTTTCCGACTTTTTCGAGGGTCATGTATTCGTTCCAGAACGTGGTTTCGAAATCTCCCACGGCAATGCGGCCGCTGTCAAAGCCTCCCCTCGTGACTATTTCCCTGGCGGACACCCTTCCGGTGACAATGTGCTCTCCTCCCAGAAATCCGAGGACGGCTTCAAGGACAGCCGAGCCTCCGCCTCCCATTGACTGCTTCATGTTCATCCCCAGGTTGATAGCCTGCTGCAGGGCGCCGCAGGCTCCGTTCTTTTTCGCGAAGTCGGCTGTCACTGGATTTCTTGCCACGGCAACGAGCCCCCCCGACTTCTCCGCAGCTGACCTGACGAGCGACGAGGCGGACTCGAGTCTCCCTGCGGCATGAATCTCGAGATACATCCCCTTATCCCTGCTTCCCCCTGCTGCAGCCTGCCTGGAAACGTAGGAAGGGTCCCTGTGGAGTCCCATGGATCCCATCACTCCAGTAGGGTGGGCCCTGCCGTTGCACAGCGCGTCTACGACCGGAATTCCCATCAGGGCGGCAGGCACCCAGCCGTTGGTGATGGAGCTGCCTCCGCATTCATTGGGGATAAAGCCCCCAGGTTTGGGACAGCCGTTCTCCATG
Organism: uncultured Synergistaceae bacterium; assembly: GCA_964439735.1. Lineage (GTDB taxonomy): Bacteria > Synergistota > Synergistia > Synergistales > Aminobacteriaceae > Aminivibrio. The sequence continues at coordinate 4,250 of CAYTQC010000071.1, read as the reverse complement.
AGTATCTCTACGACCCTCACGTAATCACGGGGTTCTACCCAGGCTTCTTTCGCCGCCGGTGCACCGACCGCAGAGCCGGTCACAAGGACCGTATCGGGTGAAACATCGTCGATATCCACAAGGGTCACTTCCCCGGCTTCAAGGGCTCCCAGGACGTTCATTCGCCCCTTTTCCATGCTTCCGCCGCCGCCGCCGCCGAGTACCGCACCGCCCAGAATGGCTGCTTCGCCGGTTTCCTTTGTTATTTTCCTTATGGTCACAGGCAATTCCTCCTTTACCCGAGGATCGTCCACGCCGCGGCCGACTGGGCCTTTACGGGATCGATCACGGGAATAGAAAGCTTTTCCCTCAGGATGCGTTCAGCGTCTATGGTCGACATGCCCGTGCATGCCAGAACGATCGCTTGTGCCCCCTTTTTAACGAGAACCTCTCCGGCGGACAGCATTGCCTTAATTCCCTCCGGCTTCATCAGGTCGAGGGTGGATTCAACTCCTTCAGGCACCGCGTCCGCAACCAGGAGATCCCGAAGTATGCGGACCATGGCCTCCGGGACATTACGCGTAAGCCCCAAAACCCCCACCGGCTGCCCCAGTACTCTTGCGGCCGATGCGGCTGATCTCCCCGCACCTATCACGGGGATGCGAAGCGTACGGGAGGCCTCATCCACCGCAGGATCTCCTGCACAGCTCACGATCACAGCCTCCATGCCCGACCGTTCCATCGTTTCCGCGAGAGCGAGCACCTTGGGTGCTGCGATCTTTTCCGTCCTTTCATCATGTATTCCCTCGGGCTGGTCCGGAATACACTCGGAGACGACCTCGAAACAGGGGAAATATTTCATCACGAGCTCCCCGTGGAGGTTGAGCAGTTTTGTATCCGAAGTGGTCAGCACCCGGATCAGCCCGATACGCCTTTTATCCATTACAGGAAGCTCCTGATGAGGGCGTTCACGAACCCGTAGATCCCATCTCCCGCCACAAGACCGCCGCCGTAGATCTCAAGCTCGGGCTTGTATTTCTTCTCGAGCGGAAGCCTGATAAGAAGTGCAATGATGAGTCCTGCTCCATAGATGGGGTTTCTGATAAGCAGCCCTGTAGCAAAGAGGATCCCAAGAGCTTTTTTGGCACCACCCAAAAACTGCAGCACCGCCCCGAAAACACTGGCAACTACAAGCTGCCTGAGGATCTCCGGATTTAAACCGGCTTTCACGGTTGCGGCAAACACTTTGCTGACAGGAGGAACCATGTCGAGCTTGAAATGCATGTTCATGAGGAGCGCCGTCACGCCTACCGCGACAAATGCACCGATCAGCTCGGAAATGACCTGCTGGCGCCTTCCGTCCAATTCGTATGCGAGGTCTGTGCCGCGTCCCCGGACGATCCAGCCCGTCTTCAGGTCATAGCCCATGTCTGCGAAGCAGGGCCCTGTGCTCGCCACATATCCCGTGAGCAGTATGAGGGCATGGGGAGGGAACCCCATGAAAACCCCTAGGCTCAGGAAAATGATCGTAACGGCGAATCCGGGGAACCAGCCCGAATGCATTGCCGAAAGGCCCACGAGGATCGGCGCCACAATGGCCGAGAACGTACACCACAAAACCCACACGACGAGTTTCTGCGTTGTCATTTCCGACCAGATGCCGCTTATCACTGCCAGGACGACGGCGCCGAGAGCGAAGAGGACTATATGGGCGGAAAGTGTCTTTTTCACCGATTCCGGCGAAACGGTGAATTTTTCCTCTTCATTGACAATGGCGCCAACTGCAGGTTTTCTGTGCCGGAAGATTATTGCCATCGCCTGTACCAGTGAAATTGCACCGGCGCCGATCATGACACCGTGGGGGATATATGTCTTGCCGAGATCGGTCACGTTCTCAAAACCAACGTTCGCCAGTATAGGTCCGACCCACGGGGCAATATGATGGAAGTACCCTCTTACAAGCAGTCCGATTGCAAGCGCCAGCATGGCATAGACGTTCGCAATGAAGGCAATTCCAACGCCGGCCATGGGAAGGCCGGCGATGCCAAGTGCAGGAAATGTGAAGAGCTTGCTGCTTCCAAGGGCACCGAGGAATACTCCCATGAGCAGGTGCCTTCCCTTTCGGCCGCCTTCGTCGCCCGCTATCAGTGCCTGGGCAGTGGCTATTCCCGGAGGCCATGTACCGGTAGCAGGAAAGAGCTCTGAGTCAAACAGTTTGTAGACAAGATACATTCCGATGAGTGTCGAGATGCCTGAGCCGATCAGCATGGGGATGACGAGCGTCAGGTCCCCATATGCATAAAAAATTGCAACAGCCAGCAGTGTACAGTTTGCCGCTGCGAAGCCGGCGCCCGATGTCATGGTCTGCACCAGGTTCTGCCGGTCGAGTGAACGGAACTTGTGCATGGTCTCGAAGGGCATGCGCGCAAGGGACATCGCGATGAGGGCCCCGATAATGGATGTGTTCGGCGTAATGCCGATCCTGGAAATGATCTGCATGCAGATCACTGCCGAAAGTGCCGATACCAGAAGACTGAGGAGCAGTGTTTCCCGCTCGAGCGCTTTTACGTGCTGCCTTTTTTCCATGTTTTCCATTTCCTTCATCTCCCCTCTTTTTTGAAGCAGTTTTTTTCCATTTCAGTGCGGAAATACGCTGATCATAAACTACCGGCTCTTATGCTGCCAAGAACTCTTCTAAGCCATTTTCTTTGTGGATCTATGCAGCATGTCCCGCCTCTTCCCCCTGCATTGTTCTGTATCGCACACTATAGAGTGTCGGCAGAATTATGTAAAGAATCCGGCAGGTAACCACGTTTCCATAAAAACAAATCTCTGGTATCCTTAACGAAACTTTTCTACTCCCAGGGAGCTGATATCCATGCGCTATATCCCGTTCGGCAGCACAGGCGCCATCGTTTCAGAACTTGGTTTCGGCGGCATTCCCATCATCAGGCTCACCACGGAGGATGCGGTACTGGTCCTTAAAAGGGCTTATGACAAAGGGATCACCTTCTTCGACACCGCCAACTCGTACGAGAGCAGCGAAGAAAAATTCGGCATGGCGCTTTCCGGTGTCCGCGAGAAAATCTTCATAGCCACCAAGAGCAAAAACCGGGACGGAAAAGGGGTGACGGAGCACATCGACCTCAGCCTGAAGCGCATGAAGACCGACTATGTCGACCTTTTCCAGTTCCACCAGGTGGTCCAGGAGAAGGACTGGCAGGAAATAATCGCTCCCGGAGGAGCCCTGGAAGCCGCCCTGAAGGCCCGGCAGCAGGGGAAGGTCCGGTTTATAGGCATAACGTCCCACGGCATTCCCATGGCCATGAAGGCCATCTCCACGGGCAAATTTGTTTCCATACAGTTCCCGTTCAATTTCATCGAAACGGGAGCGGCCGATTCCCTTCTTCCCCTCGCCCAGAAAATGGGAATTGCATTCATCGCCATGAAGCCTTTTGCCGGCGGGGCGATCAGCGACGCATCCCTCGCCTTTAAGTTCCTGAGGTCCTATCCCTACATCCTGCCCATTCCGGGGTACGACTCGGTGAAATCAGTCGACCAGGTGACGTCATTCTACGAATTCCCCAACGAAGTGATCGAGGAAGACCGCCGGGCCATGGAATCCATCGCCGGCACAATGGGGAAGCAGTTCTGCCGAAGGTGCGAGTATTGTCAGCCGTGCCCCCACGGTGTTTCAATCACACTGGGCATGACCTACCCCCTGCTCGCTTCCCGCATGTCTCCCCAGGTGGCATGCGGATACGTAACAAAGGCTCTCGAGACGCTTCCCCAGTGCGTGGAGTGCGGTGCCTGCCTGCCGAAATGTCCCTACAATCTTCCCATTCCCGACATGCTCAAAAAACACTACGCCCTGTTCAGGGAACACCGGAAGCTCTATTCCAACGAATAGAAATAACGTATGCCCCCACCGGCAGGTGGGGGCATACTGATAACAGGCCCAGGGCGAATAGTCTTCAGACCCCGGTCCGGCTTTTTTCGATGATCTTTTTCACGAGAAACTCCAGGAGATAGGGAAAGACTTCCAGAGCGTATCCGAGATGGATCCGCTCTGTGCTTTTGTGGGCATCCTTCCCGAGGGGACCGAGGTTCAGCACCGGAATATCCAGCTCCGCCAGCGCGTCTATGGGAAGGCTGTACAGCTTCCCCCAGCCCGGCATGTTGCGCGCGAAAAGGTCCATTTCCGATGCAGGCCCCTGGAATCCGCAGTAGCTCAGATCGGAAACGCCTTCGAAGAAGGGACGGAGCTGCAG
>CAYTQC010000070.1:0-8554 GCA_964439735.1 uncultured Synergistaceae bacterium | reverse complement strand
GCTTTCCGCAGATCATCCGCTTCGTCTCCCTGCATGACCCCCACATGGCGGAAGAAGGGCTCGCTGATAAAGTTGAGGCGGAACAGAGACGGATGGGCGATGACCGGAAGATCTTTTTTCCCGATAGCATTCAGGATTTTTGCAAGGCCTCTCGTGTGGTCGTAATGGCAATGGGTGATGACGATGGCATCAGTTTCTTTGAGGGGGATGCCGAGATGCTCGATGTTGAAGAAAAGAGCATCCGGATTCTGCCCCACATCAACCAGGATCCTCCTCACATGGCCGTGTCGTTCCGCTTCGAGCCAGAAGGAGACACCGTGCTGGCCGAGAAGGGGGCTTTCATAGGGAACACTGTCCTCCGCGAGAACCGTGACTTTCAGTGAATCGAGCATTCTGTACCATCTCCTGCTTTCCAGAGTTGTTGAGATGAAAATAAGGAATCCTGTCCATTCCCGCCTCCCTTCCGTAAAACCCTCTCCCTGTTACCCGGGTGTGCCTCCCCTGAAGCGCCTGCGCCTCGGACAGTGCCCCGGACGTCCGAAAGGTCCCTGGTCCGCAGGTGATGCATTCTCATCCTTGAGATCCTCCCTGCATTTTTCACACAGCCCTGCTATGGCTATGGACTGCGGGAGAAGTTCTACACCGGTTTCCACCATCCACTGCTCCAGGGTTTCCTGTTTTTCCTGTTCTCCTCCAAGGGGAAAGAGAGAACCGCAATGGCGGCAGAAGGCGGAAATATGGAGTTTTTGCTCCGGCATTTCGAGCCTGAACTGACCTTCATTGAGGTAGATGACATTTACCATGCCCATCTCGGCGAGAAGATTGACGGTACGATACACAGTGGCAATTCCGATTGAAGGGTCGAGAGCCCTTGTTTTGCCCCAGATATCCTGTACTGTGGAAGGAATGCCGAGATTTTCGGCAATGATCCGGAAAAGGACCTCCCGCTGGGCGGTCAGGCGCAGTCCCCTGCCCTTCAGCTTTTCGAGAAAGCCGGCCACGGCAGCATCGTGTTGTTGTTCGTCCATTGGCTCTCCTCCTGCAAAGAAATCATGATTCTGCTCTTGACATAATGGCACAAAAGGGTCTATTATGCAACTGATAATCAGTATCATTAAAGGAGGAATTACAATGCCAGGACGAAACGGAACAGGGCCCGGGGGAATGGGACCTATGACAGGTTGGGGCAGAGGCTGGTGTGCAGGCGGCATGGGCCGGGGCCGGGGCCTCGGTTTCGGAGGAAATGCCGGATATGGAAGGTTCGGGATGGGAAGAGGTTTCGGAGGTGTCTGGGGAACACCCGTATCACCGGAAATGGAGGAGCAGTATCTCAGGCAGGAGATGGAGATGCTGAAGGCGCGCATGGATGAGCTTCAGGCACGGCCCGGAAAGGAAAGCTGAGAATGACGAAGGCGGCCATCGCTCTCGACGGAAACGTCATATCTGAGCACTTCGGTAAAGTACGGGAGTTTCTCTTCGTCACCTTTGAGGATGGAAAAGAACTATCGAGGGAGATTGTCGCGGCACCGACCGCTGATCATGCTCCCGGTGTTTTCCCGAACTGGGTGAAATCAATGGGAGCAGATGTTGTTATGGCGGGAGGAATGGGTGTCAAGGCCAAGCAGTTTTTCCAGGCCCTTGGAGTTCAGGTCCTTACGGTGCCCTCCATGGATGTGGAAGAGGGAGTGAAGGCCCTTCTTATGGGCACGGTCCGGACTGTGGAGACAGACTGCGGTCATGGTTCGGATTCCGAATGCGGAAAATGAAAATAGCGGTGGCCAGCGGCAAGGGAGGCACGGGGAAAACCAGCATCTCGGCCTCCCTTTTGCTTGCCCGCCCACAAACCCTTGCGATAGATCTCGACGTTGAGGAACCGAACCTGAGTATCCTTCTCGGAAGTTTTAAAGGCCGGGTTATGCCTGTAACCATGCCCATCGCCAGAATTAAAGGAAGTAAATGCATTTCCTGCGGCAAATGCTCTGAAGCCTGTGTTTACGGAGCTATCGCATGGCTGGGCGGGGGAATACCGGTCATAAATGAATCATTGTGCCGGGGCTGCGGCTTGTGTCCCCGTGTTTGTCCTCCGGAAGCAATTTATGAGGTCGATCAGGTCGTTGGGGAAATACGATCCGGAATCTGTGAAGGGATATCCTTTCTGGAAGGACGCCTCCGGGTGGGAAGTGTGAACACTGTTCGTGTTATCGAGGAGACGGTTAAAAAGGCGCAGTCGTTCAACGAAACGGACTGGCTGATGGATTGTCCTCCCGGAACGGCCTGTCCTGTTGCGGCATCTCTCCGTCATGCGGATATGGCGCTGCTTGTGACTGAGCCGACACCTTTCGGCAGGTCAGACCTTGAGGGGATGCTCGAGATGACTGCCGATATGAGGATTCCTACAGCCCTTGTAATCAACAAAACCGGTATGGGCGTAGTTTCTTTGGATGATTTATGCAGACGTTTCAACGTCGATGTTTTTGCGAGCTACCCATTCTCCCGTTCTGCCGCGGAATCGGGTGCCCGGGGTGAGTCTCCCTTCAAAAACGATGCGGGGTGGGCGGAAACCACCCGTTCTCTCTGGTCCGAAATTGAAAGGAGATTTTCATGAATATCCGGGAAGTCGTGATTATAAGCGGCAAGGGGGGAACGGGCAAAACAACACTGACGGCTTCCCTGGCCTCTGTGGCGGAAGAGCGGAAAATACTTGCGGACGCGGACGTTGACGCGCCGAACCTGGCCCTTCTGCTGCATCCCGGGGAAAGCAGCCGGCAGCCGTTCTTCGGCATGTCTATTGCCGAAGTCGACCACGCGCGGTGCGTGGGATGCGGTGTGTGCGAGGCGAGCTGCAGGTACGACGCTATCCACGTGCGGGATGGAAAAGCTGTTGTGGACGAAGGTTTCTGTGAAGGATGCAGGGTTTGTCTTCATGTCTGTCCGGAACAGTGCATTTCTCTGAAGAATATTGAGAGAGGAGCCATTCGCCGTGGAGATACGGCGTTGGGTCCCTTATGGCATGCGCGGCTGTACCCGGGAGGGGAGAATACGGGACTGATGGTTGCACTCCTCCGCAAGGAAGCGAGAAAAGAAGCGGAAGCGTCGGGAGCATCGCTTCTGATAACCGACGGCCCTCCCGGAATAGGCTGTCCGGTGACGTCTTCAGTGACCGGAGCTGATTTCGCGGTGATCGTTTCCGAACCCTCCAGGGCTGCTCTGTCTGACCTCAGACGGGCTGCCGGGTTATGCGGTATACTCGCAGTACCCTTCGGAATAGTGATCAACCGGTGGAATCTTTCGGGGGAACTGACGGAAACAATAAAAGAGACGTGCGAAAATGAAGGATGGCCGGTTCTCGGAACCATACCTTTTGAAGAAAAGATTGCAGAGGCTGTTGGCGCCGGAAGAATACCGACCAAAGAGATGGGAGATGCTCTTCCGGAGTTGTGGCATGGGATACAGAAAACAGGGAGGCTGAAAAGATGATCCGGATCGGAGTGGCCGCATCAGGAAAAGATGAAACGTCGGCGGTAGCGGACAGGTTTGCCCGTGCGCCCTTTTTTATCATTGCAGATGAGGAAGGAAACGTGATCGAGACAATTGAGAACGAAGCAGGGGCAGAACAGCACGGGGCGGCATCGAGGGCTCTCATGACATTGTCGCAGAAGAAGGTATCGGTCCTGCTTGTTCCCCGGATGGGGCCGAACGCCCTCGGGTTTATCGGGCAGGCGAACATGGACGCATTCTGCGCTGAAGGACTGACGGTGAGAGAGGCCCTGGATAAATACAAGAGTTCATCGCTGGAAAAAATCAACAAATAGAAGGAGCGGACATCATTCATGACATTACCGCCGAAAAGCGACAGAAAGCAGATCAAAAAGATTTATGCAGTAGGCAGCGGGAAGGGCGGAGTGGGAAAAAGTTCCGTCACGTCTCTTCTCGCAGTTGCGGCAGCGCGTGCAGGGAAAAAAGTGGGAATCCTCGATGCGGATATCACAGGTCCCTCCATCCCGACGTTCTTCGGTCTGAAGACTTTTCCATTCGGGAACGCTGAAGGAATAGAGCCTCCGGAAACAGGCACGGGAATAAAGGTCATCTCCATGAATTTGCTGCTGGATGACCCGGCGAAACCCGTTGTCTGGAGGGGACCTCTTCTGGGAAACGCGGTAACCCAGTTTTTCACTGACGTACAGTGGGACGAGCTTGACGTGCTCTTTATCGACCTTCCCCCCGGAACAGCTGACGCCGTCCTTACCGTTATGCAGACGATCCCGCTGGATGGTTTCCTTCTCGTGACGTCACCCCAGGAAATAGCTTCCCTTGTGGTGCGTAAGGCGGCAAAGATGGCGGAGATGCTTTCTATCCCTCTTGTCGGAGTGGTTGAAAACATGAGTGCTTTCGTATGTCCTGACTGCGGGAAGCGGGTAGAACTTTTCGGCAAAAGCCATTCGCCCGCCCTCATGGAGGACCTCGGCGCCTCCTTCTGGGGCAGCCTTCCCCTTGATCCCTCCCTGGCGGAGATGGGGGATGCCGGCAAAATAGAAGCATACGAAAACAAAGAGGTTTTTGATATACTTGAAAAGGGGCTGCAGGGCAGAATATAGGCTCAAAAGTATGCCCCGGGGGAGTAATGAGGGCATGCAGGAAAGTATGAGAAACAGATCTGACGCCGGTTCCGCTGAAGCGGCGGCGCCGGTTCCGTCGACCGAAGAGCGGTCGATCACCGAAAAGCTTGAGACAGTGTTGGGGAATCTGCCTCCGGACAGGGTTACCCTGGAGGAGATACGTGACCTTATAGGACAGGACGGCCTGCTTCTGCTGTCGGCATTCCTGACCCTTGTGTTTCTTGTTCCCGTGTCTATTCCGGGGGTGAGTACCGTGTTCGGGGCGGCGATCCTCCTGATCGGCATAAGTCGTCTTATGGGAAGGAACCTGTGGCTTCCGGGGCGGATCGCCAGGAAGACTCTTCCCGCCGAGAACATACGGAACGCCATCCGGCGGGGGGCGAAGTGGCTCAGATCTCTCGAGAAGGTCAGCCGGCCTCACAGGATGAGCGGATTTGTGACCGCTCCAATGGCGGACATGGTGAACAGCTGTGCCATGATCGCCGGAGCTGTCCTTCTGATGGCTCCCTTCGGCCTTGTTCCGTTCAGCAATACGCTCCCGGCGCTGGCGCTTCTTTTCCTGGCCATAGGGCTCCTCCAGAAGGACGGGCTCCATATACTGTGCGGGCATCTTCTCAATGTCGCCACGGTGATTTATTTTTCCGTTCTCATCGTCGGCGGGGGAGTGGCCATCCGGGAGGTTTTCCGCAGGCTGGCAGGGTAATTTCCCTTCTGGTTTTCCGTTTTCAAGGGGTTTCAGGCAGCCGCATTCATCAAAAAGATGGATGCGGCTGATTTTTTTACTTACCTCAGCACGCAGAACCGTTTCTTAAGATTTCGTCAGGTTAGGGAAAGCCTTTTATGGTTGACAAAAAACTCTTCTTTCTGTAATATGTATGTAAACTAAAATTTATCAAAAACGTAAAAATATAAATTTATTTACTTTTATTTGCGGAAAGGACGAGCGCACAGAAATGAAGAATTGTTATCTTGTTCTGGAGGACGGGGAAATTTTCGGGGGAACATCTTTCGGGGCCGGCGCACCAAAAGCCCCGGAGCTCTTCCTTGAGAAGTCCGGCACAGGAGGTATGGGTGAAATTGTCTTCAATACCTCCATGTGCGGCTATCACGAGATGCTTACCGATCCGTCCTACACCGGGCAGATGGTAGTACTGACGTACCCCCACGCCGGAAACTACGGATGTACGGGCGACTGGTCGGAACGCGGGCCTGACGAGGCTTTCATGCCTGAAATCAAGCTCTCCGGATTGATTGTGCGTTCTCTGCACTCAGGACCCGTTCCGAAAGGACGGATTTCCCTCAATGCCTTTCTGAAGGAAAACGGAGTTCCCGGAATACAGGATGTGGATACCCGGGCGCTCACCCTCAGGCTGAGAGACAGGGGAAACTGCAATGGGGTCCTGGTGAGCCCTTCGGCAGGAGATTCTCTTTCGAAAGAGGAAATACACCTGGCTCTTTCTTTCCTGAAAAACGTCCCGTCCATGGAGGGAAGAAACCTTCTTTCCGCTGTGGGAACACGGAAAGAGCGAAACATCCAATCGCAGGGCAGTCTTCATTTCACAGTTGTGGACTGCGGACTGAAAGGGGCTATTCTTCGGGAACTCTCCCTTCGGGGCGTTTCTTCGCGGGTGGTCCCCTGGTCGGCTTCAGCGGAAGAAATGCTCGAGTCCTCTCCTGACGGAGTTCTTTTTTCCAATGGCCCCGGAGACCCGTCAGTGCTTAGTTCCCTCGTGGGTAGTATCCGGGAGCTTCTGGGGAAGGTGCCCGTATTCGGCATATGCCTCGGGCACCAGTTGATCACCCACGCCCTGGGAGGGACAACGAGGAAGATGAAGTTCGGTCATCACGGCTGCAATCACCCGGTCAGGGACGAGCGGACAGGACGGGTGCTGGTAACAAGCCAGAATCATGGTTTCGAATCCGACGGAGATTCTCTTCCCTTCGGCACAGATGTCTGGTTCAGGAACGCGAACGACGGGTCCGTGGAAGGTATCCGCCATCGTTCTCTTCCCGTCCTGTCCTGCCAGTTTCATCCGGAGGCAGCCCCCGGCCCCGGGGATTCCCTGTGGATATTTGACGAGTTTATAAAAATGTCTGCAGCTTTTGCTGAAAAGAAGGAGTTGCTTTCATGCCTGCCCGCAGGGATCTGAAAAAAATACTTATTCCCGGGTCAGGAGCCATCGTTATCGGGCAGGCCTGTGAATTCGACTATTCGGGTGTTCAGGCCGTCAAGGCGCTGAAAGAGGAAGGGTACGAGGTCGTGCTTGTGAATCCGAACCCTGCGACGGTAATGACCACGCCCGGAATCGCTGACAAAATCTATCTTGAACCGCTCAAAGTCCCCTATGTGGAGGAGATAATCAGGCTGGAACGCCCCGATGCCATACTGCCGACCATGGGCGGTCAGACTGCCCTGAATCTCCTGCTGGAACTGTCTGACGGGGGCATTCTTGAGAAATGGGGAGTGGAGGTCATAGGCGCCTCGGTGGAGTCCATACGCCTTGCAGAGGACAGGGGCAGGTTCAAGAAGGCCATGGAGGAGATAGGGCTCGATGTTCCCCGTTCAGTCCTGGCACGCTCTGTACAGGACGCAGAGGATCTCGCTGCCATGACCGGATTGCCCGTTGTTATCCGTCCGTCCTTTACACTTGGCGGCATAGGAGGCTCGATCGCCTATACAAAAGAACAGCTCAGGCAGCAAATTGAGCGGGCACTGATGGAAAGCCCGGCGAAGTCCGCACTTGTGGAGGAATCTCTCCTGGGATGGAAAGAGTTCGAAATGGAGGTTATGAGGGACAGGAACGATAACGCGGTGATTGTCTGCTCCATTGAGAACATCGACCCCATGGGGGTCCACACGGGGGACAGCATCACCGCTGCGCCGGTACAGACACTGAGTGACAGGGAGTACCAGAGGATGAGAACCGCCGCCATAGATGTTCTCCGTACCGTCGGTGTGGACTGCGGAGGTTCGAACGTTCAATTTGCGGTTCACCCTTCCACGGGAAGGATGACGGTCATCGAGATGAACCCCAGGGTGAGCCGCTCATCGGCAATGGCATCGAAGGCAACGGGGTTCCCCATTGCCCGTGCGGCTGCCAAGCTGGCCGTCGGGTACACCCTCGATGAGATCCCCAACGAGATCACCGGCGAGACAACAGGATGCTTCGAACCCGCCCTGGATTACGTTGCCGTAAAAGTCCCGAGGTTCGAGACGGACAAATTTCCCGCGGAACATGTCCTGCTCGGTACACAGATGAAGTCTGTGGGGGAGGCCATGGCACTGGGACGTACGTTCATGGAGGCGCTGAACAAGGCGGTACGGGCCTCGGAACAGGGGTACGAGGGTATACAGGAACTCGACATGGGATATGACGGTCTCGACCGGATGTTGACCACCGCTCACCCGAAAAAGATTTTTGCCGCATACACCGTTTTGAAGCGGGAGGGGCGGCGTACTTTGGAAAAACTGGCGGGGAAAACGGCCTACGATCCATGGTTTCTTTCACAAATGGCGGGACAGGCGGAGTTCGAGGACCGGATCTCAGAAGGACCGCTGAACGGGGAAACCCTCCTTGAAGCAAAACGTTTCGGCCTCTCAGATAAAAGAATTGCCCGTCTTTCCGGAAGAACGGAGAGAGACGTTGAAGATCTGCGCAGGGAGTACGGTATTGAACCCTGCTTCCATTTCGTGGACACCTGTGCCGGAGAATTTCCCGCGGCAACACCCTATTTTTATTCCACCTGGGGGGAAATCGACGAGGGAGAGCCAACCGGCGAGTCAGGGGTTGCAATCCTTGCCTCCGGCCCCAACAGGATAGGGCAGGGACTCGAGTTCGATACCTGCTGCACCCTGGCCTCCCTCGCATGGAAGGAGGAGGGAAGGAAGACCGTCATCATCAACTCGAACCCCGAGACGGTCTCCACCGATTACAATG
>CAYTQC010000069.1:2661-8755 GCA_964439735.1 uncultured Synergistaceae bacterium | reverse complement strand
TCGAATGTTCCCTGTGAATTCACTACAACGCCGTTCTCGATCACCAGGTCAAACAACAAGATCACCCCGTTTTCTAATTTGCCGTCCGAGATTCAATAATACCAGAGCCCTGATTTCAATCCAGCAACAATGAATGAATTCCATTATAGCATTTGCCCTAGCATTTGACGTGAAACATAAGACATGATATATATTTTGATAAATGCAGAAAAACTGTGGTAAAGGCTTTTATGTATTTATTCTCATAGTTCTCAGGGAGGCGAGGCAGTGTTCAAGGATTCATGGCAGTTCAACCGTTCAAGAAGCAAAAGTGAGAAATTTCTCGAAGGCGCTATTGACCTTCACGTCCACCCCGGGCCCCATCTTTTCAGCAGCCCCAGAAGCACGGATCCCATCAAAACGGCAATCGAGGCAAGAGACGCAGGAATGCGGGCTTTCGCGATCATGGACGTTTTCAACATGTCGGTCGGAACAGCATGGATGATTCAGCAGGTAGTTGAAGGCATAGAGGTTTACGGAGGAATCATACTCAACACAGTCTTCGGCGGCATGAATCCCCGCGCCGTGAAAACAGCGATTTACTATGGCTCCGGTGCCAGATATGTAACCTTCGGCGCTCATTCAACCTACTTCCAGGCGTACAAGGAAGGAAGATACGATGAAGACGGGAAGTGGATCCTCCTTCGCGAAAAATACCCGAAATTCGTCACTGAGGAATTGAACAGATGCATCCGGATCCCCGAAGGGGAACCCACGCCGGAACTGAAAGAAATCCTCGAGGTCATCGCAGAAAATCCGCAGGTTTACCTCGAAACCGGACACGTTTCGAACCAGGAAGCGTTCCGCCTTCTCGAACTCGGGAAGCAGTATGGAATAAAACATCTTGTAGTTTCGAACGCTGTCGTGGAAAATATGACTGATGCGGAAATTCAGAAAGCCATCGACATGGGAGCCTGGATCGAACGCCTCCTTGCAGCTCACACGCACACCACTCCTATCCCCAAAACACATTATTATGTTGAGCCTGAATACCGTGCAATGGATGAGGGCCTTCAGGCAACCACTCATGGAGGCGTCGCCAAGGTCGCTGAGCAGATCAGAAAATTCGGAGCAGACCACTTTTTCATCGGCACCGATTTTGGTGTGTACACACTTCCGACTCCTGTAGAGGGATTCAGGGAGTTCATAGCATGTCTCATGGACATGGGGCTTACCGATGAAGAGATCCGGAAGGTAAGCAGCATAAACCCGGGAAAGATCGTGGGCCTGAACGATTAGAGTTTTTCCACTGCGGGTACGTCCGCAGAAATCGGAGAAGAACAAAAAACCAAGGGAGGGAAATTGTATGATGACACAAAAGAAATTACTTCTGGTTGCGGTGGTGCTGCTGATGGCATTCTCCTTCGGCGCTTTGGCTGAGGGAGCGGATTTTCCGAAGGCAAAGCAGATCCGGATGGTCGTCCCCTACGGAGCAGGAGGGGGAGTTGATATTTCCACAAGAATTCTTGCAACGCCAGCCCAGGACATTCTCGGACAGAGGATCGACGTAGTCTGTATGCCGGGAGCAGGGGGCCAGGAAGGAATCAATTTCGTCCTGCAGCAGCCGAAGGACGGATACACACTTCTTGTCACCGACTACGGCCCTCTTGTCACTACAGCCCTGACGGAAGAAGTTTCATACGACCTTTCGGACTGGGTGCCCCTGGTGCAGATCACAGAAGTGGTTCCCACGTTTTTTGTCCTCTCTGAATCTCCGCTGAAAGACGTGGCCGAATGGGTCAAAACCGCAAAAGACAAGCCTGAATCCCTTACCGTTGCCCATGGAAGACACCTGAGCGTTCCCCATCTTCCGCTCATTCTTTTCGAAAAAACCGCAGGCATGAAAAACACCCATGTGCCCACGACCGGAGGCTCGGAAGCTCTTGCCTATGTCCTCGGGAAAAAGGTTGACGTGGGAGCATCCGTGCCGAGCACCATCGCCTCCACAGTCAAGGCCGGCACAGTTCGTCCCCTCGCTGTGTGCTCTCTGGAGAGAGTCGCGACCCTTCCGGACACGCCCACTATGAAGGAACTTGGATATGATGTTGTTCTTCCCGCATGGTACACGGTATTCGCACCTAAAGGAGTTCCCGAAGAAAACCTCACGGTTCTTGAAGAGAAATTCATTGAAGCTCTCAACTCGAACACGGCGAAGGAAATGGCAGCAAAAGCGAATGTACTCCTCACCCCTTACGGCAGGGATAAAACGGTTGGCCTGTATGAAGGAACCATTTCCAGTTTAAAGACCATTCTGGCTGACGTCGTAAAAAAATAGCGCGTTTTTTGTGACCAGGAGAGCGGGAAACCCCCCGGAAAGGGGATTCCCGCTCTTTTTTCAGATACGGGGAGGGCTAAGAAGTTTTGGACGAACTTATAATGCAGATACTGGAAGGGGCATTTGCCCTGCCGGTCATTTTATATACTACTGTCGGCGTGTTTCTTGGAATCACAGTAGGTGCAATTCCCGGGCTCAGCGGCGATATGGCCATCGCCCTTCTGCTTCCCCTGATCTATAAAGTATCTCCTGCGGCCGCGCTCGGGATGCTCATGGGAATCTACAAGGGGAGCATGTTCGGCGGCTCCATTTCCGCAATTTCATTTGGAGTGCCGGGAACCGCCGCAGCTGCAGCTACCGTTGAAGACGGATACCCTGCTAAACTGAAGGGGTATCCAAAGCAGGCCATGCTCACCGCTCTCTATTCTTCAGTAACGGGTGACCTTATAAGCACCCTTCTGCTCGTCTTCGTCGCAGTTCCGATGGCGAAGGCGGCACTTCACTTTGGGCCTGTAGAGTTTTTCGCTCTCTACGTCTTCGCTCTCATGATGATTTCTCTTCTCGTTGTTGGGGAAATGAAAAAAGGCATTGCCGCTGCGGCAATAGGATTATTTATCGGGACCATAGGCATGGATCCCATGATGGGCTCCGTCCGTCTTACTTTCGGCATCTCAAGCCTCAGAGGCGGCATTCCGCTGATCCCCCTTCTTGTGGGTGTTTTTGCAGTCTCTGAGCTCATGATCCAGTTCGGAAAAGAATGCTCGAGCCGATCTGCAAAAAGAGTTGCCGAAGATGCCGGGAAAGCTGCGGAATTAATAGGCTATGACCCTAAAAAGGACAGGATGAGCCTGAAGATATACTGGTCCACGTTCAAGGCTACCCTCATCGGGTCAGGAATGGGAACCTTCATCGGTGCCCTTCCGGGGGCAGGTTCTTCCCTGGCGGCTTTTATGAGCTACGGGCTCGCACGAAAACTATCGAAAAGGCCGGAAGATTTCGGCAAGGGAACCCTTGAAGGAGTCGCAGCCCCTGAGGCCGGAAACAGTGCTACTGCCGGCGCTTCCCTCATTCCCCTTTTCGCCTTCGGTATACCGGGAAGCGCGACGGCCGCCCTTTTCGGAGCAGCGCTCATCATGCAGGGGATCAATCCCGGTCCGATGATGATAGAAGAAAACAAGGTGATCATCTATACTCTTTTCATAATCATCATATATGCCACGTTCATCAATCTCTTTCTTTCCTACGGGCTCATCCCTCTATACGCAAAACTGGCCCAGATAAAGGCCTGTTATCTCGTACCTACAGTGTTCGCCCTCGCACTTCTCGGAACCTTCGCTTCCCGAAATTCTCTCTTCGATGTCTGGGTTCTTCTTGCGGCCGGTGTTCTTGGAATATACCTGAGGAAAAATGAGTTTCCCCTGGGTCCTCTCGTCCTGGGATTCATCGTGGGCCCCGGGGCGGAAAAAGCTCTGAGACAGGCACTCCTGATGGGACGGGGCGAATGGAGTTTTCTGCTGAAAAGCCCAATCGCCCTGAGCTTCTACGCTCTATGTATCCTCTCGCTGGTTCTCATCCATTTCTCTGTGAAGAAAAAACTGGTAGAGGAGGACTGAGCCTTATGGATATGCAGAGAATCCCTGAAACTCGGGGAAAAACAGACGGATTCAATCCGAATAAAATCTCCGGGTCACTGCTCATGATCACAGCTGCTGTGTGCTACTCATTTACCCTGACCGGGAAATGGAGCTCCGGGGCGGGAATAGGGGCAAAGCTTTTCCCACAGTTGTCCCTGATCACAATATTCCTGTCGGGTGCGGCAATTTTCTTCAGAGCGGGAGAGAATAACAAGGAGAAGTATGGTGACGTGACCCCGCTCCGAATTTTTCTCTTTATGGGATCGGCGGTACTTTTCGTGCTGGCGGTTCTAAAACTGGGGCTGGCCACGGGAACATTTCTCTACCTTACTACAATATTTTTCCATTTCCGAAAAGAAGGCGGCTTTCTGAAAAGAGTGATTCTGCCGGCTCTTTGCATCACTCTTTTCATCTGGGGCCTGTTCACGTACTTCGCTCAGATCGTTATGCCGCCGGCACTGCTTTTTTAAAACAAATATATTTTTCATGGAGGAAAAAACGTGAAGAAAATAAAAATTTCATTTCCGGACGAAACAGTAGAGGCGATTGCAGTTCTTTTGGAGGAAAAAGCTCCATCTACCTGCGCCTGCATCTGGAACGCACTGGAAAAACCGGTCGAAGGCATGTGCATTCACGCCATGTGGACCGGGCGGGAAATATCCTTTCCATTTCCGGGCACCGCTTTCCCGGAGGATGAGGGGCTTCACCTTCCCCCGGAGAACCAGATCACCATCCCTCTTCCCGGCGATATAGTCTGGAATGCGTATGCTCCCTACCAGTGGCAGGGGAACCCCAACATCGTGTACGATTTCGGCGTTTTTTACGGACGTGACAGCAGACTGCTCCTTCCCATGGGATGGAAACCCAGTACTCTTTTCGCGAGGATCGAAGAAAACCTTGAATCCTTTGCAGCAGTCTGTGCAAGATGCCAGGGTGAAGGAAGAAAAAAGCTCAGGATAGAAAGAGCCCGGTAAGAGAAAGGGGAAAGAGCCCCGCCTCTGCGGGGCTCTTTCCTGAACAAAATATGATGTATCCGGCATAGATTAAGCTACAATATAGTCTGAAAATGCCTCAAACCGAAACTGCTGCGAAAAACACTACAGAAAAGGAAGGTATTTCTGTTGGCGAAAGACATAAAACCTATGTTTCAGTCCCTGTCAGACCAGGTGTTTTTCTATCTGAAGGAAAAGATCATCAACAATGAAATGGTCCCGGGGAGTATCATCTCCATCGAAAAGCTCACAAGTGAATTCGGCATAAGCAACACGCCCGTTCGGGAAGCAATCGTGAGGCTTGCCGGACTTGATCTCGTTACCATACACCGGAATAAAAACATCACTGTAAGCATGATGACCAGGGAGAAAATCCTGGATATTCTTGAGATGAGACGCCTCCTCGAGACATATGGTTCCCGCACCGCTGCCCTGAGCATCTCTGACGGGGAGATCCGTTCACTGGAGGATATCCTTGATACTGTGCTGAAAAAACCGACAGATTTCGAATACTACAAGTTCTCAGACCTCGAACTGCACGAGACGATCACAAAACACATAAAAAACAGGGAAATACAGGCGTCCCTGAAAAACCTCAGCGTATACTCCCTCAGGATCCGCTACTACGCACGGTTCTACGGGGAAGAAAACCCCGACCTTGAAGAATCCGTCGTTACAATCACGGCAGAGCACCGCTTAATTCTGGACGCGCTCAGAACACGCGATCCTGAAACGGTGGAGAAAGCTGTAGCGGCACACCTGCTCAGCGCCGAAAAACGAACTCTCGGTGCCCTGGACAGGCTCGAAAAAAAGAAAACCGCGGGATCCATATCGACCTGACACCATGCCCGGGAAACTGATGCTCCCTTACTCTTACTGTACCTGCAGAAAGTACCTCCAGGTTTCCTTTCGAATCAATCCTCTTTTTCGCTGTCCACTGCTTCATGACGTAAAATCGTCCACGCCTCTGCCTTCCGGTGCAGGCTCATTCCCGCATGGGCAGGGCTGGTGGAGGGGAGGCGGATGCACCGGGATCCATCCGGCAGCACCGGGATGCCCATGGGCACCACGTATTTTTTCCACGCCTGTTCCGCCTTCGTCCCGTTGAAGAACACCGTCCGGACAAGGGGATGTTCCGCAAAGAAGGACACGAA
>CAYTQC010000069.1:0-2561 GCA_964439735.1 uncultured Synergistaceae bacterium | reverse complement strand
ATTTTTTTGTTCATTCCAGCACCCCCGGAGAGATTATACAGTGACAGGGATCCTATTTCACGGAAAGAAAAAAACAGAAAGAAAAAATTTGACAGACCGCCAACCGGCTGGTAGAATCCCCTTAACTTTTTTATGGAGGCACGTCCGGTGAATAAAAATCCGACTCAACGCAACTGGTGGTGGCAGGCTTTCACTGTCTGCCGCCAAGAGCCTGAACCAGCGAAATAAATCCGCAGGGGCCTTGGAGGCGAATCCAATATGGATTCTCTTCAGTGCCCCTTTATTTTTTGAAACTGCCCGGTAAATTGTAAGCAGACGGGGAGGGGCCAAAAAGGCCCCTCCCCGTTTTTGTATTGGTTTCAGGATGTTTTCCGCGACAGGGAGGAGGCGAAGGCAAGGAGAGGAAAAGGCACGGACAGTCACCCGCGGTTTGAGGCGCAGCATTGGAAGAGAAGTCTGAAGTTTGGATAACAAAAGGAGGAAGTGTTCGCCATGATAAGTGAAAATAACGAGAGAGTCGAATTTCGGGGCGGGTTGTTGGGATTGACGCTGCCTTTCGCAGTACTGTTTATAGGCATAATGTGGCTTGCCCTGAGCGGCAAGGCTCTGCCCATGGCTTTCTGGGTTCCCACGCTGTTTTCGATCCTGGCGGCACTCCTGCTGGCGAAAAAGCCGGCGGACTGCGCCAGGGCGATCATCAGCGGAATGTCATCGGAAATGGTGGCAATAATGCTCATGGCATGGTTTCTTGCCGGCATAACGGCCCAGCTCCTGAAAGCCACCGGTCTCATCCAGGGGCTGATCTGGCTGAGCCTGTCCGTAGGACTGAAAGGGGCCTATTTTCCCCTCGTGACGTTTGTGATCGGATGCCTTCTCTCAACGGCTACAGGGACTGCAATCGGTACGGTCATCGCCCTCGGCCCCATACTCTACCCCGTGGGAGTGGCCCTCGGAGCCAACCCTCCGGTCATGGTGGCCGCTATCGTGTGCGCCGCCTATTTCGGCGACAACATCGCACCCGTTTCAGATACGACCATAGCTTCTGCTTACACCCAGGGAACCGACGTGCCGAGGGTCGTCAAGACGCGGCTGAAATACGCCTTCATCGCCGCCGGATTATCCTGCGTCCTGTTCGTGGTATTCGGCGGAGGCGGAGAGACCCTCCCGGCCGGCGCGCCATTCGCCAAAGAACTCTCCCCTGACGGCCTGATCATGCTTCTCGTTCCCGCGCTTCTCATAACCCTCATGTTCAGGGAGGTGCACCTGATCGTCGCCCTTATCTTCAGCGGAGCCTTCGGCATCCTCCTGGGGATCGTCTCAGGCCTTCTCTCTCCCGCTTCCCTTCTCGTCATCAACATGGACCAGTTTACCGTGGGCGGTATTATTGCGGACGGCATCAACAGCCTGATGGATATCGCCGTCTTCGCGTTCCTGCTCATGGGACTCGTCGGACTGCTCGAGCGGGGCGGTTTCCTTGAAATGGTCACGGAGAGGACCGAACGCTTCACAAAGACGCCAAGGAGCGCCGAATTGATGATAACAGCCCTTCTCATCATCATGAACCTTCTCACCGTCGCGAGCACTATCGTCATCATCATGGCAGGTCCACTGGCCAAAAAGGTTCTTGTGCAGAAGAATGCCGTCTCCCCGGAAAGAAGCGCCAATATCCTTGACGCAGTATCGGCCGGCGCCATGTGCCTCATCCCCTACGGATTCGGCCCGCTGCTCGCGTACATGTTCGCCGGAAGCTCGGGAGCGGCTGTCAATTTCAGCCTCCTTTCCACCATTCCGTACATGTTCCACGGATGGGCCCTTCTTGCAGTCATGCTCTTCTCCATCCTGACGGGATGGGGCAGGGACCGCACGGAATTTGCCGGCGCAGCGGCGGGGCTTGCCCACTCGGGAAAAACGGTATGAGCCGCCGGCTTTTTGAAGAAAAGAGGACAGTCGGCCATGTATGATCTGCGGGTGACGGTGGAAAGCGTTGCGGGGTTTTGTGATCTTCCCATGAAGCCGGGAGACTACTTCGAGGTGCGGGGAAGCGCACTGGTGCTTCCAGAGGGAGGGCATATCTGCATATGGGCGCTGCAGAGTCTCATGCCTTTTCTTCCGGCAAAACAGCGCGCCACAAATGATCCCAACGACTGGATCCCGAGGACCGCCAGACTGGTCTGCCCCGATCCGAAGGGCGGAGTGATCTACCGGGTGGAGCGCATCGGCGAAAGGGCGGAAAAAGGGCCTTCCCATGCCGCTGCCGAAGAAACCCCGCCGAGGGTACGCCTTGTGACGGACCCATCAAAATGCACCAAGTGCAGGGCGTGTGAACTGGCATGCAGCGCCGCCCACGGAGGGACCTATTCGCCTGAATTGTCCAGGATACGGATCCACTCCGACGAGGAAACATGCATCGACACGCCAACTGTCTGCCACCAGTGCGGTACCGCCCCCTGCGTCCGGGCATGCCCGGCCGGGGCGCTCACCCGCAGTCCGGAAACCGGGGGCCTGATACTCGACCGGGAAAAGTGCGTGTCGTGCGGAGCCTGCGCAAAGGCATGCCCCTT
>CAYTQC010000068.1:0-8811 GCA_964439735.1 uncultured Synergistaceae bacterium | reverse complement strand
GTTCACCCAATCGGATTCCGTCTTGGAGTCGTCAGCGAATGGGAGTCCAAGTGGTTTGCCAGCGGTAAGGATTATGCGAAGAATCTTCATGAGGACATCGCTCTTCGGAAGTATATCGCGAAGAAGTGGGAGCATGCCGGGATCTCCCGGATCGAGATAGAGCGCGTCGGACACGTTATTCGTTTTACTATTTGGACCTCCCGGCCTGGTGTAGTGATCGGACGGGGCGGGGCGGAGATCCAGGTTATGAAGGACGATCTCCAGGCGAAGACCGGCGCCAAGATAATGATCAACGTTCAGGAAATCAAGAACCCTGATGTGGAGGCACAGCTTGTCGCCGTTGGTGTTGCTTCCGCCCTGGAGCGGAGGGTATCTTTCCGCCGCGCCATGAAACAGTCCATCTTCCGTGCCATGAAAGGCGGAGCGAAGGGCATAAAGATATCGACCGCCGGGCGTCTCGGCGGAGCCGAAATCGCCAGGACCGAGTGGTA
Organism: uncultured Synergistaceae bacterium; assembly: GCA_964439735.1. GTDB lineage: Bacteria > Synergistota > Synergistia > Synergistales > Aminobacteriaceae > Aminivibrio. The sequence goes on along the minus strand of CAYTQC010000068.1, from coordinate 8,320 downwards.
TAACGAGGGGCGTCTCCCTCTTTCCACAATCAGGGCCGATATCGACTACGGTTTCGCTGAGGCCAAGACGATGTACGGGGTTATCGGAGTCAAGGTCTGGATTTTCAGGGACAAGGCAAATGAGCGTCCCGCCCAGGCTCCCCGGCAGCAGCGAAGAAGGGGGTAGCGCATTATGCTTATGCCGAGCAGGGTAAAATACCGCAAGCCGTACCGGCGCCCCCTGAAGGGACGCGCCAAAGGCGGAGCGACCGTGGCCTTCGGAGAGTACGGCCTTCAGAGCCTTGATTGCGCCTGGATTACGGCCCGTCAGATCGAAGCGACCCGTGTGGCGATTTCAAGAAAGATGAAGAAGGGCGGAAAAATCTGGATACGGATTTTCCCGGACCACCCGTTTACGAAGAAACCCCTTGAAACCCGTATGGGAAAGGGAAAGGGAGCTCCCGAATTCTGGGTTGCTCCGGTGAAGAGGGGCAGAATCCTTTTTGAGATCGGCGGAGTACCGAAAGAGGTCGTCGAGGAAGCTTTCCGCACAGCCTCTTACAAGTTGCCTGTCAAGGTGCGGATAGTCGCCCGAGAAGGTATTGGTGGTGAATGAACATGGATGCCAAGAATCTGCGCGATCTTACGATCGATGAACTGAACGAGAAGCACCGGCAGTACAAGGAGGAACTGTTCAACCTGCGTTTTCAGAACGCAATAGGACAGCTCCAGAACACAAGCAGGATAAATGCTGTAAAGAAGACGATCGCCAGGGTACTGACGGTTGTCCGTGAGAAGCAGATGGCCGGCGAGCAGTCTGCCGGAAGGAGGTAGCCCTGAATGGAAGAGCGGAAACCTCACCGCAAGGTACGTACGGGAACCGTCGTCAGCGACAAAATGGACAAGACTGTCGTCGTGCGTGTCATGCGGTATGATGAACATCCCCTCTACGGAAAGAGGATCGTGCGGGCGAAAAAATATACCGCCCACGATGAAAACAACGAGTGCAGAACCGGAGATCTTGTAACCATCGGTGAGACCCGGCCCCTGAGCAAGAATAAAAGATGGACCCTTCTCGAGATCGTACGGCGTGCGCCTGTGTTCGACTCGGTTGAGGAGAACGGCGGGGAGGCATAGGCCATGATTCAGTTGACTACGGTCCTCAATGTGGCTGACAACTCTGGAGCCAAAAAACTCTTCTGCATCCAGGTACTCGGCGGGAGCAAGAGGAGAAGCGGCACGATCGGCGATGTGATTGTAGCTTCCGTGCGTGAAGCCATACCCAACAGCAATATAGCCAAGGGTTCTGTCGTCAAGGCGGTTATTGTTCGCACGAAGAAGGAAATTCGCAGGACCGACGGTTCATACGTGCGGTTCGACGACAACGCAGCTGTCATTATCGACAACAACGGCGACCCAAAGGGAACCCGTATATTCGGGCCGGTGGGACGGGAACTGAGAGCGAAAAAGTACATGCGCATCCTCTCCCTCGCCCCGGAAGTCGTGTAACGGAGGTCAATGGACTATGGGCAAAATGAGAATTAAAAAAGGTGACCGGGTCCGGGTCATCTCCGGAAAAGACAAGGGAAAAGAGGGGAAAGTTCTTCGCTCGATTCCCGACCGGGATCTTCTGGTGATCGAAGGCGTAAACATGGCTACAAAGCACGTGAAGCCCTCGCAGAAGAATCCCAAGTCCGGCATTGTGAAACAGGAAGGGCCAATTTACGCCAGCAAGGTCATGCTCGTGTGCCCCTCTTGCGGTGCTGCAACCCGCGTTGGCCGCGGATACCTCGACAGCGGAAAAAAGGTCCGCCTGTGCAAGGCCTGCGGCGAAATCGTGGACCAGGTATAAGGAGGAGAGTACGCCATGACCCCTCGTTTTCTCGAGAAATATAAAAACGAAGTCGCAGGTACACTGGCGAAGGAGTTCAGCTACAGGAACGCTATGGAAATTCCCCGCCTGAAGAAGATCGTGGTGAACATCGGAGCAGGTGAAGCCAAGGTTGACATAAAGTACATGGATGTCTCCATGGCTGAACTGACTGCCATCACCGGTCAGCGACCGCTCCTCAAAAGGGCGAAGAAGTCGGTTGCAGGGTTCAAGGTCCGCCAGGGAATGCCCGTTGCATGCACGGTTACCCTCCGTGGTTCCCGCATGTGGGAGTTTCTCGACAGGCTTGTGAGTCTTGCCCTGCCCAGCATCAAGGACTTCCAGGGCGTTTCCCGAAAGGGTTTCGACGGAAGAGGAAACTATAACCTGGGGCTCCGGGAGCAGCTTATTTTCCCCGAGATCAACTATGACAAAGTGATCCGACCCAGGGGAATGAATGTGTCTATAGTTACATCCGCGAAAACGGATGAGGAAGCCTACGCTCTCCTGAGAGAGATGGGCATGCCGTTCAACCGGTAGGAAAGGGGGATTTTCGAGATGGCAAGAAAGGCTTTGAAATTCAAGACGACGCAGCCCCCGAAATTCGCGGTGAGAAAGTATAACAGGTGTCCGCTCTGCGGCCGTGTTCACGGATACATGAGACGTTTCAACATGTGCCGCTGCTGCTTCAGAAAGCTCGCACGCGAGGGGAAGATCCCCGGCGTGGTCAAGTCGAGCTGGTAGCGGCGTGGACTGAAGGGGGTTACGAGGAATGTACGTCACCGATCCGATAGCGGATATGCTTGCGCGCATAAGAAATGCAAACATGGTGTACCATGAGAGCGTCGATGTGCCCTCGAGCAAAATGAAGATGGAAATAGCGAGGATTTTGAAAGAGTCCGGCTATATCAAAAATTTCAAGGTCGTCAATGACCCGAAGAAACCCTACGCCACGATCCGGCTGTTCCTCTCCTACGGACCGAACAAGGAGCGGGTCATCCAGGGGCTTCGCAGAATCAGCAAGCCGGGCAGAAGGATCTATGTAGGGCATACGGACCTTCCCAAGGTAATGGGAGGCCTTGGAATCGCGGTCATATCGACTTCCAGGGGACTGAAAACGGATACCGAGGCAACGCAGCTCGGTCTCGGCGGCGAAGTTCTCTGCTATGTCTGGTAAAGTGGGGGTGCGCTAGATGTCTCGAATCGGACGCAAGACTATCCCCCTGGGAACCGGAGTTTCGGTCACGATCCAGGATGGGGAAGTTGCCGTAAAGGGCCCCAAGGGCAGGCTTTCGACTCCCATGGTACCGGGAATCGATGTTTCAGTAGAAAAGGATCATATTACCGTCACGCGCGGGAACGAGGAGAAGCAGACCAAGTCATGGCACGGGATGATGCGGGCGCTCATAGCGAACATGGTGACGGGGGTCACAACAGGGTTCAAGAAGGAGCTTGAAATTGTCGGTGTCGGATACCGTGCCCAGATGCAGGGGAAAAAGCTCATCCTGAACCTGGGATATTCCAATCCGGTGGAATATGAGGCCCCATCAGGCATAGACATTGCTACCGACGGGCCTACCAAGCTTTCCGTCCAGGGAATCGACAAGCAGGCTGTCGGCCAGGTTGCGGCGATAATTCGCGGGTTCCGCTCTCCCGAGCCCTACCAGGGCAAAGGGATACGGTATGCCGGTGAGCGGGTTATCCGCAAGGCCGGTAAAACCGGTGCGAAGTAATACGAGGTGAAATGACATGAAAACGAAAAGCAGAAGCGTCATGCGCGAAATTCGTCACGCCAGGCTTCGCAAAACCGTGTCCGGAACGGCCGCAAAACCAAGGATGGCTGTTTTTCACAGTCTTTCCCATATTTACGTGCAGTTTATCGATGACGAGGCAGGGCATACGCTTGCAGCCGCGTCAACGGTTGAACCGGCAGTAAAGGTCTCCCTCACCGCAACATGCAACATCGAGGCAGCCAGGGTGCTGGGAAAGATTGCTGCAGAACGTGCTCTCGCCAAGGGCATCAACGCGGTGGTTTTTGACAGGGGCGGGCACATGTTCCACGGTAAAGTAAAAGCACTGGCTGATTCCGCCCGCGAAGCCGGCCTGAAGTTCTAAGGGAGGCGCAGAGGATGATCAGGAAAAAAATAGATGCGAAGGGGATGGAGCTTACAGAACGCGTTGTCGCCATTAACCGTGTCAGCAAGGTTGTAAAAGGCGGAAAGCGTTTCAAGTTCAGCGTCCTCGTTGTAGTGGGAGACGGTGACCGCTGCGTGGGTGTCGGAATGGGCAAGGCCAAGGAAATATCGGAAGCCGTCCGGAAAGGCATTGACAAGGCGGGAAAAAACCTCGTGGAGCTCAAGAGGATCGGGAATACCATCCCCCATCCCGTGAACGGCATTTTCGGCGCGGCATCGGTACTTTTGAAGCCTGCGGCACCCGGTACGGGAGTTATCGCGGGAGGGGTCGTCCGGGCCATAATGGAGCTCGGAGGAGTAAAGGACGTCAATGCCAAGGTTATCGGAAGAACCTCCAATCCCATCAATATCGCCTGGGCAACAATTCAGGCTATTGAAGAGATGCGGACTCCGGATGAAATCCTCAAGCTCAGGGGGAAAAAAACCCCTGAAGCTGTTGGAGACTAGGAGGCTATCTCATGGCAAAGCTTCGAATAACATGGAAAAGGAGTGCCATCGGAAGACCGGAGGTACAGAAGCGTACCGTCCGTGCACTTGGCCTCAGGAAACTCAACCAGACGGTAGAACACGAGGACACACCCCAGATCCGCGGCATGGTCACCAAGGTCAGCCATCTGGTGGAATGTGTCTCAGTAGAGAATTAGGGAGGGAATCTCCATGAGTCTGCATGATCTGCACCCTGCTCCCGGTTCCAGGAGAAAAGGCAAGCGCCTTGGCCAGGGACTCGGCAGCGGTACCGGAAAAACAGCAGGAAAAGGGCATAAGGGACAGAAGGCCAGAAGCGGCGGAGGAGTACGGCCGGGCTTCGAAGGCGGACAGATGCCCATGATGCGCCGTATTCCAAAGAAAGGCTTCAATAATGCCAGGTTCGCAAAAGAATTTCAGATAGTCAACCTGGAATCGCTCTCTTCTCGCTTTGAGGCTGGAGCAACTGTCGGGTTCGCGGAAATGTACGCCATGCGCCTTGTCCAGAAGGACAACATTCCTGTAAAAGTCCTTGCTAATGGTGAAATCGACAAGGCGCTTACGGTACAGGCACAGGCGTTCAGCGGACAGGCCAGAGCGAAAATAGAGGCAGCAGGTGGGAAGGCCGAGGTGATCTAGGTGATCGATTCCTTCCGGGATGCCTTCAGACTGCCTGACCTGAAAAGAAGAATCCTTTTCTCCCTCGGGGTTTTGTTCATATTCCGCCTGGGGGCTCACGTCCCGACGCCCGGGATCGATGCCGAGGCCATGTCCCGACTGTTCGATTCGGGCGGTGTGCTTGGATTTCTTGACATATTCGCGGGAGGCGCCCTGAGGCGGTTCAGTATCTTCGCCCTCGGCGTCGCTCCCTACATCAATGCGAGCATCGTGATGCAGCTTCTCGTCGTCATATTCCCGGCACTCGAGAAAATGCAGAAAGAGGGAGAAGAAGGCAGGAAAAAGATAGTGCAGTGGACACGCTATTCCGCCGTTCTCTTCGCCCTTGTGCAGGCAGTGGGCATGACGTTCTGGCTTCGCAGCCTGGGTATTTTCAGCGGCCAGCTGTTTGACGGTATCATTGTAGTTGCAACAGTGACCGCAGGTTCCATAGCGGTGATGTGGCTTGGTGAAGAAATCTCGGATCATGGCATCGGCAACGGCATATCTCTTCTCATCTTCGCCGGAATCGTTGCCAGGGTACCTGAAGCCATCATCCAGAGCTGGAGCATGATACGGCTCGGCGAAATGAACTTTCTCGTACTGCTCATCGCTCTTATCCTCATGGTGGGAGTCATTGCAGGATGCATCGTTCTTCAGGAGGGGCAGAGACGCCTTCCTGTGCAGTATGCGAAAAGAGTGGTGGGAAACAAAGTATACGGCGGACAGAGCACGTTTATCCCCCTGAAGGTGAACCAGGCCGGGGTCATCCCCATAATATTCGCCTCGTCAGTGCTCCTGTTTCCCTATTCCGTAGCGAAGTTCTTCTCCGGAGATATTGCCCTTTTCTTCCAGAGGATTTTCGGGCCCGGAAGCTTTGTATATACTCTGTGTTACGTTGCGCTCATAGTGTTCTTCAGCTATTTTTACACCGCTGTTGTTTTCAATCCGTCCGACGTGGCGAACAACATGAAAAAATACGGCGGTTTCATTCTCGGCATACGTCCGGGCAAACCTACCTCTGACTTTATTGAAAAAGTCATGAGCAGGATCACCCTCGGCGGCGCGGTATTTCTCGCCGGGGTCGCACTGGTGCCGAACCTGATGACACAGTTTATGGGCATAACAAGCTTCTATTTCGGAGGAACTGCCGTTCTCATCGTCGTCGGCGTGGCTCTCGACACGGTACACCAGATTGAGGGTCAGCTGCTCATGCGCCATTATGAAGGAATCCTCAAGCGCAAGGACAAAGCCGGCGGACTACTTCGATTTTAAGGAGAGCAAAAATGCGCATTATTCTTCTTGGTTCACCTGGGGCAGGCAAAGGGACACTTGCGGCAGAAATCGACAAGAAATACCCTGTAGCGCACATATCGACGGGGGATATCTTTCGTGAAAACGTGAAGAACAACACCCCTCTCGGGAAAAAGGCGCGGAACTACATGGAATCGGGGAAACTTGTTCCTGACGGAATCGTCATCGAGATGATGGCGAACAGGCTCCGGGAGCCCGACTGTGAAAAGGGATTTGTGCTGGACGGTTTTCCCCGTACTGTTCCCCAGGCGGAAGCCCTGGGAATGATCCTTGAAGAGATGGGACTCACACTTGACAGGGTCGTATTCCTTGACGTCGATGAGGAAACCGTGGTAACGCGCCTTTCCGGAAGAAGAGTTTGCCGGTCATGCGGCGCGATCTACAACATAGAATTCAGGCCTTCCTCAAGAGGAGATCTCTGTGAAAAATGTGGAGGAGAACTCTACCAGAGGGACGATGACAGGGAAGATGTGGTCAGGCACAGACTGAAAGTATTCTATGAACAGACTTCTCCGGTCATTTCCTATTACGAGGGGAAACGTATTTTTTCACGCTTATCCTCGGAACGTCACGGGCATTCCCTGATCGAGGAGTTCGAAACGGCGGTCGGCGTCAAAGAATGATCACTCTGAAAAAAGAAAAAGATCTTGTATTCATGAGAAAAGCGGGGAAGATCGTCGCGGATGTGCTTGACATGATCGCGGAGATCGTTCGCCCCGGCCTGACAACCGCCGAAATCGACAGGGCGGCTGATGAACTGATCCGTAAAGCCGGGGCGACTCCTGCCTTCAAGGGATACCGTGTTCCGGGCATTTCCATGGCGTTTCCGGGTGCGGTGTGCGCCTCGATAAACAAAGAGATCGTCCATGGAATTCCCAGCAGCGGCAGGTATCTTGAAGAGGGAGACATAATAAGCATTGACGTGGGGGCCTGTTTTTCAGGGTATTACGGCGATGCCGCATGTACCTACCCCATCGGGCAGGTGAGTTCCGAACGGAAGAAACTGCTCGACGTGACACGGGGAAGCCTTGAGAATGCCATCTCTGCTGCAAAAGCCGGGAACACTCTCGGGGACATCGGATACGCGGTAGAGAGTTTCATTTCTCCCCACGGTTACGGATTAGTCCGTGACTACTCCGGCCATGGAATCGGGACCCATTTGCATGAACCTCCCCAGATTCCTAATTATGGCCATCCGGGAAGGGGCATAACGCTCAAAACGGGAATGACTTTGGCCATCGAGCCTATGGTGATGGCCGGCGCGGAAGATGTCGAGGTCGGTCATGACCAGTGGGTGGTCATGACGGTTGACGGCTCCGATGCAGCTCATTTCGAAAGGACGGTTCTCATCCGTGAAGGAGAGCCGGAAGACCTTACCCCATGGACTTGGGCCTGAAAGAGTTTTCCGACGACAGCCTGTGCAGAATCGGTCAAGTTGTTCGATCCAGAAAAGGGAAAGATGTCGGCAGATGGTATGTAGTTGTCGGGGTTTCAGAGGACGGACGAAGGGTTTTTCTTGCGGACGGAATGAAATTTACACCCGCGAAACCCAAGGCAAAAAACACGATCCACCTGCAGCGAACAGGATGGCATCTTGACGAAATAGCGCAAAGCATCATGTCGGAAGGAAAAATTGACGCAGGGAGATTTCAGGCTCTTCTGGCGGGCCTTAAACGAAATGAACAGCAGGGAGGATGAAGAAACCGCATGTCCAATAAAGATGATGTCATAGAAGTACGGGGAAAAGTGATTGAACCTCTTCCGAACGCCATGTTCCGGGTCGAGCTCGACAACGGGCACAGGATTCTCGCCCATGTTTCGGGCAAAATGCGGCTTCATT